>NZ_LR134201.1:2548503-2867066 GCF_900635955.1 Cedecea lapagei | reverse complement strand
AATTTGTTCTGAAGAGACTCAAGTCCCCCGGCCTGCTGCCGATAATAAATAGCAGAACCTTTGACCACACGCTATCAAGGAACCTTCATGTCCAATAGCCTGATTAACAGCGCCATGAGTGGCCTGAGTGCTGCCCAGTCGGCATTAAGCACCGTCGGTAATAATATTTCGAACTACAACGTTAACGGCTATACCCGCCAGACGACCATCCTGTCTCAGTCAAAAAGCACCCTGAGCGGGGGCGGCTATATAGGCAATGGCGTGTATGTTAACGGCATACAGCGTGAATACGATTCCTTTATCACCAACCAGCTGCGTGCGGCACAAACGCAGAGCAGCGGGCTGTCGACGCAGTACCAGCAGATGTCAAAAATTGACAACATTCTGTCCGGGACCACCAACTCGCTGTCAAAAACCATGCAGGACTTTTTCTCCGGCCTGCAGACCCTGACCAGCAACGCACAGGATCCGGCGGCACGTCAGGCCCTGCTGGGGAAAGCGGACGGTCTGGTAAACCAGTTTAAGGTCACCGATCAATATCTGCGCGATCAGGATAAGCAGGTCAACCTCTCCATCAGCAGCAGCGTCGATCAGATCAACACCTACGCTAAGCAGATTGCGAACCTCAACGACCAGATTTCTCGCCTGAAAGGCGTAGGCGCGGGCTCTTCGCCGAATGACCTGCTGGACCAGCGCGACCAGCTCGTCAGCCAGCTTAATCAAATTGTCGGCGTCGAAGTCAGCGTCCAGGATGGCGGCACCTATAACGTATCAATCGGCAATGGCCTCTCCCTGGTGCAGGGCGATACTGCTAACCAGCTCGCTGCGGTTAACTCCAGCGCCGATCCGTCGCGCACGACCGTGGCGTTTGTCGATCCTGTCGCCGGTAAAGTCGAAATTCCGGAAAGCCAGCTGAGCTCCGGCTCCCTGGGCGGCCTGTTTACCTTCCGCTCGCAGGATCTGGATAGCGCACGTAACCGTCTCGGCCAGATGGCCCAGGCTTTTGCATCATCCTTAAACAGCCAGCATACCCAGGGCTATGACGCCAACGGGGATAAAGGCACCAATCTGTTTACGATTGGCGGCCCAACCGTGCTGAGCAACAGCCGTAACACCAGCGGCACCCAGCTTACGGCGAACATCACTGACAGTAAGCAGGTGCAGGCCAGCGACTATAAGGTTGAGTTTGTGAGCGGCAGCTGGAAAGTGACCCGCCTGTCAGACAATACCAGCGTCAATCCGGGAACCAGCACCGACGCCAGCGGCAACGTGAGCCTGAACTTTGATGGGCTGAAAGTTGGCGTGAGCGGTACGCCTGCCAACAATGAAAGCTTTACCGTAAAACCCGTTTCCGATGCCGTGGTCAACATGAACCTGGCCATCAAGGACGAGGCAAAGCTGGCGCTGGCGAGCGATCCTACCGCGGGCAAGAGCGATAACCGCAACGCCCAGGCAATGCTTGACCTGCAAAACGCGAAGCAGATCGAAGGCAATAAGAGCTTTAACGATGCCTACGCGACCCTGATCAGCGATGTGGGGAATAAAACGGCCAGCCTGAAAGTGACCAGCACCACCCAGGACAACGTCGTGACGCAGCTAACGAAGCAGCAGCAGTCTATCTCCGGCGTAAACCTCGACGAAGAGTATGGCAATTTGCAGCGTTACCAGCAGTACTACATGGCTAACGCCCAGGTCCTGCAGACGGCATCGACGCTGTTTGATGCCTTGCTGAACATTCGCTAAAGGGAGCCAGCGCTATGCGTATCAGTACCCAAATGTTGTATGACCAGAATATGCGCGGCATCAGTGACGCGCAGAGTTTATGGATGAATTATGGCGAGCAGATGAGCACCGGCAACCGCGTGAACCGCCCGTCGGATGACCCGATTGCGGCTTCTCAGGCGGTAGTGCTCTCCCAGGCTCAGTCGATGAATGACCAGTACAAGTTGGCGCGTACCTTTGCCAATCAGAAGGTTTCTCTGGAAGAGAGCGTGCTTCAGCAGGTTACGTCATCTATTACGACGGCTCAGGAGAAGGTGGTTAAGGCGGGCAGTAGCGGTACGCTGAGCGACGATGACCGTGCCTCGCTGGGCACGGAACTTGAAGGCATACGTAACCAAATCCTTAACCTCGCTAACAGCACTGACGGCAATGGTCGCTATATTTTTGCCGGTTATAAAACTGAAGCGGCGCCGTTCAGCGGCGGCGCCGGTACCATCGCCTATAACGGCGGGACGATCCCGATTACCCAGCAGGTGGACTCGGCGCGGACTATGACCATCGGCCATACCGGCGATGAGGTTTTCAACCATATCTCCAGCAACGCGACGCCAGAGCCAGATGGCTCGCCGAGCGAAACGAACATCTTCAATATGCTGGATTCCGCTATCAAGGCACTGAAGACGCCAACCGCGGGGCTGGATGACGCAGGTAAAAAAGCGCTTGATGATGCTGTCGCAAAAACAAACCGTGGCCTGAGTAACGCGCTGAGCAATGTGTCGACCGTGCGTGCAGAGCTGGGTACTCAGCTCAATGAGTTGAGCAAACTGGATGATTTAGGCAGCGAGCGGGCGCTGGCGCAGACCGATCAAATGAGTCAGCTGGTGGGTGCAGACTGGACCGCCACCGTCTCTAACTATGTGCAGCAGCAGGCAGCATTGCAGGCTTCTTATAAGGTGTTCACCGATATGCAGGGGATGTCGCTGTTCCAGCTGAACGGTCGATAGCCTTTACCGATTTGGGCGCGTTATGAAACTGAACGCGCTTTATATGCCCGCTTCCGCACCCCGGAGCGGGCTTTTTTTTAAGTTTCACCAGCCGCAAACGTCGTGTTCATCTTCCGTGTCATAGGCGCGTACGGTATTAACCAGCTCTTTGACCACTTCAGCGGCGACGTCAGGGATAAGCAGCGTCATTGGAGTTTCGGTCTCATAATCAACCGAGACGCCGTTGCTGTTGTTGGTGACGCTGACGGTATAGGTTGCTTTGCCCATTATGCGTTCCTTTGGCT
Source organism: Cedecea lapagei (assembly GCF_900635955.1). Taxonomy (GTDB): domain Bacteria; phylum Pseudomonadota; class Gammaproteobacteria; order Enterobacterales; family Enterobacteriaceae; genus Cedecea; species Cedecea lapagei. The sequence goes on along the minus strand of NZ_LR134201.1, from coordinate 2,864,056 downwards.
GTTCACCACTTTGCCCAGGCCGATGCCTTCCAGTTTTGCATCAGGGGCGGCAAAGAAGTCGATATTGAAATAGGTGTCGTCGGTCAGCAGCTCAATACGGTGCCATTTCTGAGGTGGGGAGATAGCAAAGGCCCCGGCCTCGATAACAATTTCCACATCGGGGATCGTGGCATCCGCGTCCGGGAAGCCAAAATATTTCACCGCACCCTGCATCACGGAGAGTCGACCAAAAACGCCGGCTTTGGTGTTGTGGTGGTTGAATAAGGCGGCAGGTGCGGTCTCTTTGGTCCAGAACGGCGTTGCACGGGTATGCAGATAAGATTGTGGAATGGTCAGCATAATAAGATTCCTTCTGTCGTTACATTGAGCGGAGGACTTCCGGGGCGACAAAAAAGTCGATATTGAACACGGCATCGTCGGTGATGAGCTCCAGATGATGCCATTTCTCCGGCGGAAAGACGCCGAAGTGACCCGCTTCTATAATCAGCTCTGTTTCCGGCTCCGGCGTTGTGGCATCGGCATAGCCCAGATAGCGGACTTTACCTCGCATTACGCTCAGGCGTGGATAAACGCCCTGGCGGGTGCCTTTATCGAGATGACGTTGAAAAAGGCCTGCCGGAGCAGACGCTTTGTCCCAGAAAGGGGACGAGCGGGTGTGTATGCAGTTGGCGGGGATCGGGAGCATGGTGTTTCTCCTCAATGGGGTATGCAAGTATTACATCATACAAATGGTCGTGGCGTTTATCATAATGTGCATTTTAAATGCATCTTTAAGGGGTAGATCTCTACTTCGTTATAAGTATCTGACGGCGGGCAAAAAAAAAGCCGGTCAGCAGACCGGCTTTTGAGGCTACGCGGAGGTTAATCCGCTTTTGTTGGCCTTGTGGCTGGCGCAGTAGCCTGGTGGCTGGCGCTATGGCCGCCGGCGGAACCTTTACCGCTAAAATCGAAGGACGGGCGAACCCATTCGCTATTGCGAGGAGCTTCAGGGGTGTATGCCGGAGCCGGAGCGCGGGTCATAGGCGCCGTAGCGTGTTTCGCTGCGACAGGTGCTTCGGCTTTAACTTCTTGTTTCACCGGCGACGCCTCTACAGCAGGGGCCGCTTCAACAACAGGTTTCACCTCTTCTACGACCGCGGCAGGCGCTTCTACAGCAGCCGGAGCCGGTTCGCTGACTTCCGCAACCGGTTGAACGGCCTCTTCCTCTACAGGCTCAGCTTGTTCAACGATTTCTTCGGCGACGACTTCGTCCGCTGCCGCAATCAGCTGTGGCTGTTCGGTCACCGGCGTCTCGATGACTTCCGGATGCGCGGTTTCTACTGCAACAGGCGCCACAACGGTTTCTTCAGCTTTCACGGGTTCGCCAATCTGCACATCGGCAACAGGGGCTACGGCTTCAGCGGCCGCTGCCTCAGCAACGTTAGTGTGCTGAACTTCTTCGTGCGACTGGAAGACCTCTTCCTGAGCAACCTGATCGTGGGAGCGAGCAACCGGGTAGGTGATAAACACTTTACCTGATGCCAGTTCCGGGGATGCACACGCAGTGGCTAACGGCATTGGAGACACGGACGGGTAACGCTCATCACGGTAACGACGACGGCGCTGGCCGCTCACGCGCAGGTGACGAGGTGAGCGACGTGAACGACGCGGCATACCGGCAGTTTCACGATTGTCTGCGTTCTCATCCTGATGCTCTACGTTAACAGCTTCATCTACTACCGCTGGCAGCGGAATCGTTGCCAGTTCGGTGCTTGCCTGAGCGATCTGCGTCTCTTCTACAGCAGGCGCATCAGCAGATTCGAAGCGAACTTTCTGGCTCAGCTGGCGCGGTTTGCGGCGCTGCATGACCTGAGTACGCTCTTCCTGCTCGGCTTCCTGCTCAACAACGTTATCCTGCTGCAGCGCTTTCACTTCCTGCTGCGCCTGACGTTTTTCATCAGAGCGGCGGCGGTTGCGCTCGCGACGCGGCTGTTGCTCGTCACGGGACTTTTGCGGTTTCTCCGCATCGTCTACCGGGGCTGCAACGTTCTGGCGAACTTCGCGGGATTCCACATTCTGCTGCTGCCCGTTACGGCGGTTGCGGCGGTTATCCTCACGGCCTTCACGCGGCTCGCGAGCTTCACGAACTTCGCCGTTCCGATCGTCGCGGTTATTACGATTTTCACGGTTGTCGCGATCGCGGTTGTTGCGGTCTCCGCGCTCATTACGCTCGCCACGATCGCGGCGGTTGTTCTGACGGCGGTTGTTATTACGGCGATCCTGACGCTGGTTGTCAGAGCCCGCGGCTTTTTCTTCCTTCACTTCTTTCACTTCGGCCACGGCGGTGTCGCCGGCGAAGAGTTTTTTCAGCGCTGAGAAGAAGCGGCTAACCAGGCCTGGCTGCTCTGCGGCATCCGCTTTAGGCTTCACTGCGGCTGGCTTAGCGGCCGTAACGACAGGCTGAGCGGCAGCAGTTTCCTGAGGGGCAGGCGGCACTTCCGGCATGACGAAAGTAGCCAGAGCAGGTTGCTCAGGGCGCTTACGTTCGGTGTATTCTTCGTCGGAAGGCATCGCCATCTCTTCTTCATGCAGCTTAGGCAACATGTAGCTAAGAGTCTGGGTTTCTTCGCCTTTACGCACGCGCAGCACGGAGTAATGCGGTGTTTCCATCTGATCGTTTGGCACGATAATCGCGCGCACGCCGCCCTGGCGTTTTTCAATCGCGCTTACCGCATCACGTTTTTCGTTTAGCAGGTAAGAGGCAATCGGCACGGGGACGATAGCGTGAACTTCTTTGGTGTTCTCTTTCAGCGCTTCTTCTTCAATCAGGCGCAGAATGGAGAGCGACAGGGATTCGTTATCACGAATGGTGCCGGTACCGCTACAGCGAGGGCAGACGTGGTGGCTGGACTCGCCGAGAGACGGGCTCAGACGCTGACGCGACATCTCCAGCAGGCCGAAACGCGAAATGTGGCTGATCTGAATACGCGCTCTGTCCTGGCGTACCGCTTCACGCAGACGGTTTTCAACCGCGCGCTGGTGGCGAACCGGCGTCATGTCGATGAAGTCGATAACGATCAGGCCGCCAAGGTCGCGCAGGCGCAGCTGGCGTGCAATTTCATCGGCCGCTTCAAGGTTAGTGTTGAAGGCGGTTTCTTCGATATCGCCGCCGCGGGTTGCTCGCGCGGAGTTGATGTCGATGGCGGTCAGGGCTTCGGTGGTATCAATAACGATAGAGCCACCGGACGGCAGACGAACTTCGCGCTGGAAAGCGGACTCGATCTGCGACTCAATCTGGTAGTGGCTGAACAGCGGGATTTCACCGGTGTAGAGCTTAATTTTGCTGCTGAAATCCGGACGGCCCAGCGCGGCGATGTGCTGACGAGCCAGCTCAAGGACTTTCGGGTTGTCGATCAGGATTTCGCCGATGTCCTGGCGCAGGTAGTCGCGGAAGGCGCGAACGATAACGTTGCTTTCCTGGTGGATCAGGAACGGAGCAGGGCGGTTTTCAGCGGCTTTCTGGATAGCTTCCCAGTGCTTCAGGCGGAAGCTCAGATCCCACTGCAGCGCTTCTGCAGATTTACCCACGCCTGCGGTACGGACGATAAGGCCCATACCGTCCGGCAGTTCAAGGGAAGAAAGCGCTTCTTTTAATTCGGTACGGTCATCCCCTTCGATGCGGCGAGAAATTCCGCCAGCGCGAGGATTGTTTGGCATCAGCACCAGATAGCTGCCCGCCAGGCTGATAAAGGTCGTTAAGGCTGCGCCTTTGTTACCGCGCTCTTCTTTATCAATCTGGACGATCACTTCCTGGCCTTCGCGCAGAACGTCTTTGATGTTCGGGCGGCCGTGGGAAGCGTAATTCGAAGGGAAGTATTCGCGGGCGATCTCTTTCAGAGGAAGGAAACCGTGTCTCTCTGCGCCATAATCAACAAACGCCGCTTCCAGACTAGGTTCAATACGGGTGATTTTGCCTTTATAGATGTTTGCTTTCTTCTGTTCGTGTCCCGGGCTTTCAATGTCCAGATCGTACAGACGCTGCCCATCTACAAGGGCGACACGCAACTCTTCTTGCTGAGTTGCGTTAATTAACATTCTTTTCATCGTAACTTACTCATTATTCTTACATTGGCGACAGAGCTGCGGGCATGGTGACGCTAACCGGGAGTGAACCGATGGCCTCGTGACTAAACGCGTAGTCGCCAACCTCACGGTTGTCGCTGGCTGAGAGGCGCAAAGTGTCGGTTGCCTGTATTTCATACGGAAATACAGCGCAATTATCGTGGGAATAACCTTAGAATATTTCTTAAGAGTTGATTCCATTTTACCGGTCAGGCTGCAACCCGCAGCCCGCTAACTGCCTGAAAGTACAATACGTCTTACGCCATTGCTGCGTGGATGGACGTTCAGGCAAAATGGGTATTCCGCAAACATTCTTGTTTTAACAAGATTCAGCACGGAAAACGGCAACATTATTCCACTGCTAACCTTGTTATAGCAAGATGACTTTTACTATTCGCGCCCTGTTTCTTACAGTTTTTTAACCGCCTTTTAAGCCTTGCCGCAAAGGGCATGAAAAAAGGCGGGCTGGACGGTTCGAAACAGAACAGATTGTCAGTTAAGCACATAAAAATGAGTGGCGCTATGCGCCAGGGCTATTTAGAATCGCCGACCATGAAAACAGAGACTCCATCAGTAAAAATCGTTGCAATTTCGGCCGACGAAGCCGGGCAGCGTATCGACAACTTTTTGCTCGCCCGCCTGAAAGGCGTGCCAAAAAGCATGATTTATCGCATCGTGCGAAAAGGCGAAGTGCGGGTTAATAAAAAACGCATTAAGCCCGAGTACAAACTGGAAGCCGGAGATGAAGTTCGTATCCCGCCGGTGCGCGTTGCTGAGCGTGAGGAGGAGGCCGTCTCTCCGCACCTGCAAAAAGTCGCCGCGCTGAGCGACGTCATTCTCTATGAAGACGACCATATCCTGGTGCTAAACAAGCCTTCGGGCACCGCGGTCCACGGCGGCAGCGGCCTGAGCTTCGGCGTGATTGAAGGCTTACGCGCCCTGCGCCCGGAAGCGCGCTTCCTGGAGCTGGTGCACCGCCTTGACCGCGATACATCCGGCGTTCTGCTGGTGGCTAAAAAGCGTTCGGCGCTGCGATCTCTTCATGAGCAGCTGCGTGAGAAGGGAATGCAGAAGGACTACCTGGCGCTGGTTCGCGGCCAGTGGCAGTCGCACGTTAAAGTGGTCCAGGCGCCGCTGCTGAAGAACATCCTGCAAAGCGGGGAGCGTATCGTCAGGGTCAATAGCGAAGGCAAGCCGTCAGAAACGCGTTTCAAGGTTGAAGAGCGTTATGAGTTCGCTACCCTGGTGCGCTGCAGCCCGGTCACCGGCCGTACTCACCAGATTCGTGTTCATACTCTACACGCCGGGCATCCTATCGCCTTTGACGATCGCTACGGTGACCGTGAGTTTGACAAGCAGCTCGCGGGCACCGGGTTAAACCGCCTGTTCCTGCATGCCGCCGCGCTGAAGTTTACCCACCCGAATACCGGGGAGGTGATCCGCATTGAAGCGCCTATGGACGATCGGCTTAAGCACTGCCTGAAAGCTCTACGCCGCGTTTCCTGAGTGCCCCCAAGTCCCGGCTTCGGCCGGGTACGCCCCCTGTTTTCCCCCTCATTTTCGTTTTGACAAATGTCATAGGTACCGCGCAGCTTTGTTTGAATAATAACTGGGAATGATTCTCATTATTATAGAGGAAAGGATGCATGGAAAACGACGCTACCGGGCAGGTGTTGCCCTATGGACTACTCTGCCTGGCGCTCTGCCTGGCCTACGGGAGCGAGGTCAGGGCCGCAGAGGAGACGATGGTTGTCAGAGCGGAAGGCGAGCGAGAGAAGTTTAGACGGCTCGCCCCGGACTATTCACAAGAAAAGCGGAAGCTGGAGCAGATTGCCGGGGGCAGCAATCTTGTGGCTATTGACGAAGAGAACCGACTGGCCACGCTGCAGGACGCGCTGGATTATCAGCCCGGCGTGTTAATCCAAAACTTCTTTGGCGGGCTGGATCAGCCGCGCCTGAATATCCGCGGCTCCGGCGTTCAAAGTGCGCCGCTTTCACACGGCGTGCTGCTGCTGCAGGATGGCCTGCCGGCAACGGATGCCGACGGCAGTTTTCATATCAGCACGCTGGATATGCGTGAGGCACGGCTTGTCAGCGTGCGCCGCGGCGCCAACAGTATTCATCCTCAAAGTAACAGCCTCGGCGGCGAGATGGATCTCATCTCCTACACGGGGCGGGATGAGAACGGGCGAGTCCGCTATGAATACGGTTCATTCGGGCGGGAAGGTTTTCAGGGAGCGCTCGGCGGCGTAAATGAAGAGTACGGCGTTGATGGCCGGCTGGCCGTCACCCTGGATCGCTTTGCCGGTTATCGCAGGCACTCCGCCTCCCAGCGAAAAACCGTCAGGAGTAACCTGGGCTACCGCGTAGACAATTTTGAAAACAGAACCTGGTTTGGCTGGACCGATCTGCGTTTTGACGTCGCGGGTCCCGTTTCACCGGCGGTATTGAAAAAGGATCCTAAAGCTGTTTATCCGCTGGTTAACCTGCGTGACCCGCACCGCAGCGTTCAGCAGGCCAGGGTGGCAAACCGGTCAAGCTGGCAGGACGATAACCAATGGCTGGACATCGGCCTGTGGTACATCAAGACCCACGATAACTTTATTACTCCGGCTAACTATCGCCTCAGCAGCAGTGATTCTGAGGGCGTACAGCTGAACTACGCGCTGGAAACAGGACCGATAACCTGGCGGGCCTCAACGGCATGGGATCATATGAATCTTGATCGCACCCTTCTTCAGAACCGTCGCGGCACTGCCGCGGATAAAAAAAGTATCGGCAGCTATAAAGGCCGGGCCGAAAATGTTTACGGGACGCTGGGCGCAGGCTGGCAAATGAGCAGCACGTTGTTGCTTAATCTCGATCTAAAAGGCAGCCATGCACGCCGGGATGTTAACGCCAAAAAAGCAGGAAATTCACTGGATCAAAGCTGGACATTCTGGACGCCCAAAGCAGGCTTGATCTGGCAGGCAGCCGAAAACCAACGATTATTTGCCAACGTCAGCGCCAGCTATGAACCGGCAACGTTTAATCAGATCATCAACTCGGGTAACGGCGAGCTGACACGGCTTGATCCCCAGCGAGGCCTGACCTGGGAGGTCGGGGGAGAAGGGCAGGTCTTCACCGGCATGAACTGGCAGCTGACGCTTTATCGCAGCATGATTAAAGATGAATACATTACCACCTACGATCCACAGGGTAATGCGGTAGGGGTGTTCAATTATGCGGCGAAAACGCGCCATCAGGGGCTGGAGGCAGGGTTGACCGGCCTTGTGCCTGCCGGACCGGGGGATATGGAGTACCGTCTATCATGGACATGGAATGATTTCCGCTTTATGGGCGGCGAGTACAACCGCAAATACATCGCGGGAATTCCCCGCAATATGGTGGCCGGTGAGGTGCTGTATAAATGGGGCGGCTGGTCTGTGGGGCCAAACCTTCATTGGTCGCCAACCGATGCGGCCGTCGACCACGGTAACCATCTCAACATTCAGCGGCGCGAGCGTTATGCGGTGCTGGGGTTGAAAGCCAGCTACAAAGACAGCGGAGGCTGGTCAACCTACCTTGCTCTGGATAACCTGACCAATAAGCGCTACGCCACAACATCCGTCGCCAATCGCAGCGTTTCGGAAAATGACAGCACCCTCTTCCCCGGCATGGGGTTCAGCGTGAATGGGGGGTAACCTACAGCTTCTGATCCATTCTCACAGCAGGGGCGACCCGCCCCTGATTCACCTGAATACTCAAAACATGCGCCTCGCCGGGGCGCTGAGCTCAGATAAATACTCTCCGTTTCTGATGGTCACGAACCCCGGCTGCACCTCAATCACCCCCTTGCGCCGCCAGCCAGACAAGAGGCGGCTCAGCGTTTCATAGCGGATCCCAAGCCTTGCCGCCAGCTGAGCTCTGGACAGAGGCAGATGGATCTGCGGACCCTCCTGCTGCCGCTGGAGTTCGATAAGCCACGCGGCCAGCCGCTGCTCCGCCGAGCTGGAGGTTAGCCAGTCAATATGGTTGATAAGTTCGTAGAGCTTGCTGCTGAAGTGGACCAGCATGCGCTGCATCAGCCGGGGGTTCCCCAGACAGACCTCAAGGATTTCATTTCGGCCCAGCAGCAGCACCTCTACCGGGCCGCGGGCCCGCAAAGTCATCGGGTAGCGGTTATGCGGCATAAACACAGCCGCAATGGCGACGACGTCATATTTGCCAAAGATGCCGAAGATTTTCTCCTCCCCAAACCAGGTATGCCGGAAAACCTCAATTTGCCCGGACAGGATGCAGGGGCAGTGAAACAGCCGATCGCCTTCACGTCTGATCGTCTCTCGGGTCTGGTATTGCTGATGTTCGCTGTTGACGGTTAACCGCCCGATCTCTTCTTCCGATAGATCGCCGAAAAGCGCAGTAGCGCGTAGCGCCTGACGGGCTTTTTTTTCCAGCAGCGCGTTTTTGACAATTGTCATAGGCGTCCTCCCTTTGCCGGACATAGAATGCCAAATCATAAATGATAACCATTCTCATCACAACGAGGGCGCATGATAAATCCCGTCAGGATCGTTTTCCGGACACCGTTTGGCGCGGCTGTATTACTGGCGGTGGCGACCGTCTGTCACGCGGAGACCGCCACAAACTTTACCGATATGTCCCAGCGCGAGGTGACGCTGGCTAAGCCTGCGCAGCGCATCGCCGTGATCCCTATTCCCGCCGCCTCCATGCTCGTTGGTATGGACGGCGGGGCGCAGAAGCTGGTGGGAATGCATCCTTTCGCCGGCGTAGCCGCCAGGGAGGGCATGCTGAGCCAGATGTTTCCTGATGTGCTGCACGTTCGCAGCGACACGGTGGGCAATAACTTCATGCCGAACATCGAGACTTTGCTGAGCGTTAAACCTGATTTGGTGTGGCAATGGGGGCACCGTGGCGAGGAGATCGTCGCGCCTTTACTCCACGCCGGGTTAACGGTCGCCACGCTGAATTACGGCAAGGAGGTCTGGACGCAGCGTTGGATCCAGCTGATGGGGGTAACGCTTCAGCAGGAGAAAAAGGCGGCGGAGATGATAGCCTGGCGTGAAAAAACTATCGCAGACCTTCGCAGGATGACCGGAACCCTTAACGCTGCTCAGCGTCCGCGGGTCCTCTATCTCTCCCATTTCAATGACGGGATACAGACCTTCGGCGCCACTTCGCACAATAATTTTGATATTGACCTGGCCGGCGGCGTCAGCCTCAACAGGGATATTACCGGAGCCCGAACACTGAATATTGAGCAGGTCCTGCTCTGGGATCCCGATGTGATTCTGCTTGGCAATTTTGAAGCGGGCCTGGTGCCGGACGATGTCTATCACCATCCGATGCTTGGCGACCTCACGGCGGTGAAGCAGCGGCGGGTCTATAAGCTACCGATTGGCGGGTTTATTTGGGATGCCCCCAATCAGGAAACGCCGCTCTACTGGCAGTGGCTGGCGATGATTTTTCATCCACAAAAGTTCCAGCTGCCGCTGCGCGATGAGATCAAGGTTCGTTACCGGCAACTTTATGGCTATGCCGTGAGCGACGAGCAAATTAACACCATTCTGCAAATGCCCGTGAACCAGGGTTCGCAGGGTTATTCCGAGCTGATGGCAAGGTAGCCCCGTATGAACATGCTGAAATTAAAAAAAGGCGGAGTCTGGGGAGCTGGGCTGTTCTTGCTGCTGGCCATGATGTTAGCCGGACTGAGCATCGGTCGTTATCCGGTTGCGCTGGGTCACGTCTGGCAAATCCTGCTGGACGTGGTTTTTGCCGGGGACAATCCGAGTCCCGGCTGGAGCCCAACCGACGGTAAAGTCGTGCTGTACGTGCGGATGCCGAGAGTCCTGATTGCCGCGCTGGTCGGGGCGGGTCTGGCGGTAAGCGGCGCGGCGCTGCAGGGGATATTTAAAAACCCGCTGGTCGGCCCGCAGATTTTGGGCGTCTCGTCCGGCGCTGCATTTGGCGGCGTACTGGCGATCTTCTTTTTCTCGTCGATGATTCTGACCGTCAGCATGGCCTTCCTGGGAGGCGTTGCAGCGATCTTTTTGGTCTTTCTGCTTGGTTTTCGACGGGGAGGGGAGAGCCTGCTGATTCTGATCCTGGCGGGCGTGGTGATAAACGCCTTCTTTGCCGCCCTGATCTCATTGATGACCTATTTTGCCGATCCCAACAACACCCTGCAGGCCATCGTTTTTTGGCTGATGGGCAGTTTTGCGACGGCGACTTATGAAAAGCTCTGGCTGGTGCTGCCGGCGATCCTCCTCTGCAGCCTGCTGATTTTTTATGCTGCGTTTTCGCATTAACGTGCTGTCGTTAGGGGAGGGGGACGCCCGGGCTTTAGGGATGCCGGTCAGCATAACTCGCTGGACTGTGCTGCTGTGCGTGACGCTGATGACCAGCGCGACGGTGGCTATTTCAGGCACCATCGGTTGGGTGGGGCTCATTATTCCCCATATGGCGCGTTTTATTGTTGGGCACGATCATCGTCGGCTAATTCCGGCTTCGGCTCTGCTGGGGGCCGCTTATATGGTTGCCGTTGATACCCTGGCCCGCAGCGTAACCAGCGCGGAGATCCCGCTTGGCGTTATCACGGCGCTGACAGGCGCGCCTATTTTTGCCGTGCTGCTGCGTAGGGTTAATCACAGGAGAACCGCCTGATGATCGATGTAAAAAACTTGTCGTTTTCTATCGGGCCACGACAGCTGTTTGATTCACTCAGCTTTACGCTTCCCGAAGGCCGGATTGGCGCCATTCTGGGCGCAAATGGCCGGGGTAAAACGACGCTGCTGCGCCTGATCATGGGCCTTGAAGCTTGCCAGCAGGGGCGAGACGACTATCAACGCTGACGCCGCGTTTGTGCCGCAGCTAACGGAAAGCCTGTTCAGCTATGGCGTGGCCACGATGGTGAGCCTCGGACGCGTCCGGCGCCTGCCGTGGTACGCGGTGCCGGGGAAGAAAGACAGAGACATTGTGGCCGATTGCCTTGCCTGGCTGGGGCTGAGCTCGCTGGCGGAGCACCCCTTTGATCGCCTGAGCGGCGGGGAGAAGCAAATGGTGATGATTGCCCGCGCGCTGGCCTGTGAACCCCGCATCCTGATCCTGGATGAGCCAACCTCGGCGCTGGATCTGCATAACCAGGACAACATACTGAGCGTGCTGAAAGCGTTAGCGGCAGAACTCGGCATGACGATTTTATTCACCAGCCACTCCCCGCAGCATGCGATCCATATTGCTGATTACGCGCTGATGCTCTGGCCAGGGAGCGGCGCCGACTTTGGTCCTGTGCAGGAGGCCATCAACGAAGAGCGGCTGCAGCGTCTGTATCAAATCCCCGTTGCGTTAACCGATGTGGTTCGTGAAGCACGCACCGTTCGCGGCGTCGTGCCTCTGTTTCGTTAAATAATCATGGAGAAGAGTAGATGCAAAACAAGGGCATCCGCGCCTGCGAGGCGCTCCAGCTTTCGGCGTTAATCACCCTGACGGAGCAGGGGATTGCCAGTCGGGTATTAGCAACCGCGGGGGGAGGAAACGTGACGCTGTTTGCTTTCGATCGGGGAGAGACGATTTCGGAGCACAGCGTTCCTTTTGAGGCCGTGATTCTGGTGCTTGAAGGTTCAGTTGTGCTGACCATCAACAGCGTGGCGGTCAGCGTCGGGGCAGGCGATATCCTGAGGATACCCTCGGCCGCACCCCACTCGCTGGAGGCGACAGAATCCTCGAAAATGCTGCTGATGATGCTTAAACATGCCCCGGAAACGGGAAAGGAGTGAAGATGAGCCAGGTGAACAACACGGGCCATGAGGCAGGGCATAAATTTTTAGCCAGACTAGGCAAAACCCGGCTGCGTCCGGGAGGAAAAAAAGCGACGGAATGGCTGTTGGCCTCGTCGGCGCTGGGGCCGAATAAAAAGGTTCTGGAGGTGGCCTGTAATATGGGGACCACGTCGATGGGCATTGCCGAACGCTTTGGCTGCCGCGTTATCGGTATCGACATGGACAAAGTGGCTCTACGAAAGGCCCAGCAGGCGATTGGCGCACGCGGGTTGTCGGACCTCGTCACCGTGCTGGTAGCCGATGCGTCAAAGCTCCCCTTTGAGAACGAAGCGTTTGACGTGGTGATTAACGAGGCCATGCTGACGATGTACGCCGACAAGGCGAAACGGCATCTTCTGGAGGAGTATTTGCGGGTGCTGAAGCCTGGTGGGGTGCTGCTCACTCACGATATTATGCTGCAGGATCCCTCTGGCGCCGAAGAGGTGGTTGGCCGAATGCGCAAGGCGATCAACGTTAACGCCCAGCCGCTGGGTCTTCAGCAGTGGCTGGGGCTGTTTGAGCAAGCGGGGTTTCGCGACATTCAATATAATAGCGGCGAGATGACCCTGCTCTCACCGCGAGGATTAATTTATGACGAAGGTCTGCTGGGTGCGCTTCGGATTGTGCGAAACGCGCTAAAAAGGGAGAACCGCAAGCAGTTCCTGCGGATGTTTAAAACCTTCCGCAGCAATCGCGATCAACTGAGGTATATCGCTGTGCGTGCAGTCAAATAAACCTCTGCCCGCCCGCTGCTAAAGAAGCAGCGGGTTGCACTCTTCGTTGCGCAGCATTTCACACAGGCTGATTAGCGGTAGCCCGACCAGAGCATTCGGATCTTTTCCTTCCAGGCGCTCAAACAGCGTGATGCCCAACCCTTCACTCTTAAAGCTCCCGGCACAGTTGAGCGGCTGCTCCTTTTGCACGTAGCGTCGAATCTCTTCCTCGGTTAAATGGCGGAAGTGAACATCAAAAGGTTCACACAGCGTTTGAAGCTGACCGTTTGCGGAATTATAGAGCGCCAGCCCGGTATAAAAGGTCACGATGGTGCCGCGTGCCAGCAATAATTGCTGGACGGCATTTTCTTCACTGTGCGGTTTTCCGGCAATTTGGTTATTCAGCACGCAAACCTGATCGGAGCCGATAATAAGGTGGTCGGGGAAGCGCGCTTTCAGCGCCTGAGCTTTGGCCTGAGCGAGACGCGTCACCAAATGGCGCGCATCTTCGTCCCGGCGCGGCGTCTCATCGACGTCTGGCGCAGCGGTAATAAATGGTATGCCGAGCTTTTCAAGCAGGCTGCGGCGGAAGGGGGAGGTCGAGGCCAGAACAATAGGTTTCATATTTTTTTCATTAAAGATAGCGAATTGGTTAAAGGCATTTTAAACTGTGCCACCGCAATGTGTGCGAATAAATGGCAAAAGGCGCTGTTCCCAGGCCTTTTTCTTTGACTCTATGACGTTACAAAGTTAATATGCGCGCCCTATGCAAAAGGTAAAATTACCCCTGACTCTTGACCCGGTTCGTACGGCTCAAAAACGCCTTGATTACGAAGGAGTGTATGCTTCCGATCAGGTTGAGCGTATCGCCGAGTCTGTAGTCAGTGTGGATACTGATGTAGAATGCTCCATGAGATTCGCTATCGATAACCAACGCCTCGCGGTCCTGACCGGTGATGCGAAGGTAACGGTAACGCTCGAATGCCAGCGTTGCGGGAAACCGTTTGTGCATCATGTTCACACAACGTATTGTTTCAGTCCGGTCCGCTCTGACGAACAGGCTGAAGCACTCCCGGAAGCGTATGAGCCGATTGAGGTTAACGAATTCGGTGAAATCGATCTGCGGGCGCTGGTGGAAGATGAAGTTATCCTCTCCCTGCCCGTAGTTCCGGTGCATGATTCTGAACACTGTGAAGTGTCCGAGGCGGACATGGTCTTTGGCGAACTGCCTCCAGAGGCGGAAAAACCAAATCCATTTGCCGTATTAGCCAGTTTAAAGCGTAAGTAATTGAGGAGTAAGGTCCATGGCCGTACAACAGAATAAACCAACCCGTTCCAAACGTGGCATGCGTCGTTCCCATGACGCGCTGACCACCGCTACCCTGTCCGTGGACAAAGTTTCTGGTGAAACTCATCTGCGTCACCACATCACTGCCGACGGTTTCTACCGCGGCCGTAAGGTTATCGCTAAGTAATCTGGCGCAACCTTGAGACGTCTAACCCTAGCGTTAGATGCCATGGGTGGGGACTTCGGTCCTTCCGTGACAGTGCCTGCAGCTTTGCAGGCACTGGACTTTAACTCTTCGCTTAATCTTCTTTTAGTCGGCAATCCCGACGCAATCACGCCATTACTAGCCAAAGCTGATTTCGAGCAACGCTCGCGCCTGCAGATTATTCCTGCGGAATCGGTTATTGCCAGTGATGCCAGACCGTCTCAGGCGATCCGCGCCAGCCGTGGCTCGTCAATGCGCGTTGCGCTTGAGCTGGTGAAAGAGGGTCGGGCCGAGGCCTGCATCAGCGCCGGAAACACCGGTGCGCTGATGGGGCTGGCAAAATTACTGCTCAAACCCATTGAAGGGATTGAGCGTCCGGCGCTGATGACGATATTACCGCATCAGCAAAAGGGCAAAACGGTGGTGCTCGATCTCGGCGCTAACGTCGACTGCGACAGCACGATGCTGGTGCAGTTTGCCATTATGGGCTCCGTGATGGCCGAAGAGGTGCTCGGCATCAGCCGTCCGAAGGTGGCGCTGCTGAATATCGGCGAAGAAGAGACGAAGGGGCTGGACAGTATTCGGGATGCCTCTGCTTTATTAAAAGCAATGCCTTCGATGAACTATATTGGCTACCTTGAGGCCAATGAACTGCTTACCGGCAAGACTGACGTGCTGGTCTGTGATGGTTTTGTCGGTAACGTCACACTTAAGACGATGGAAGGTGTTGTCAGGATGTTCCTTTCGCTGCTCAAATCGCAGGGGGAAGGGAAAAAAAGGTCGTGGTGGCTGATTTTATTGAAGAAGTGGCTACAAAAGCGCCTGATAAGGCGATTCGGTCACCTCAACCCCGACCAGTATAATGGCGCCTGTCTGTTAGGATTGCGCGGCACGGTGATTAAGAGTCACGGTGCGGCCAATCAGCGAGCGTTTGCCGTCGCGATTGAACAGGCAGTGCAGGCGGTGCAGCGGCAACTCCCTCAGCGGATTGGCGCTCGCCTGGAATCTGTATTACCGAAGAGTGACTGAGCGTACATGTATACGAAGATTATTGGTACCGGCAGCTTCCTGCCTGAACAAGTGCGAACTAACGCTGACCTGGAAAAAATGGTCGATACGTCTGACGAGTGGATTGTCACCCGCACAGGTATCCGTGAACGCCGTATTGCTGGCCCGAATGAAACGGTTTCGACCATGGGCTACGAAGCTGCACTTCGCGCGCTGGAGATGGCCGGTATCGACAAAAACGATATCGGGCTGATCGTTGTAGCGACAACCTCCTCAACGCATGCATTCCCAAGCGCTGCTTGCCAGATTCAGTCTATGCTCGGGATTAAAGGCTGCCCGGCCTTTGACGTTGCGGCCGCCTGCGCGGGCTTTACCTATGCGCTGAGCATTGCCGATCAGTACGTTAAATCCGGCGCGGTGAAAAACGCGCTGGTGATTGGTGCTGATGTGCTGGCGCGTACCTGCGATCCTGCCGATCGCAGCACAATCATTATTTTTGGCGATGGCGCTGGCGCCGCCGTGCTGGGTGCATCCGACGAGCCGGGCATCATCTCGACCCATCTGCACGCAGACGGGAGCTATGGCGACCTGCTGACGCTGCCAAACGCCGATCGCGTGAATCCTGAGAACTCAATTCACCTGACGATGGCCGGCAACGAAGTCTTCAAAGTCGCGGTGACCGAGCTGGCTCACATCGTTGATGAGACTCTGGAAGCGAACAACCTCGATCGTTCCGCGCTCGACTGGCTGGTGCCGCATCAGGCTAACCTGCGCATCATCAGCGCTACCGCGAAAAAACTGGGTATGCCGATGGATAACGTCGTCGTGACCCTGGATCGCCATGGCAACACCTCTGCCGCTTCCGTACCGGCAGCGCTGGATGAAGCGGTACGCGATGGTCGCATCAAGCGCGGCCAGCTGGTGCTGCTGGAAGCGTTCGGCGGTGGCTTCACCTGGGGCTCTGCACTGGTTCGTTTTTGATTAAAGGAATTTTCGACATGACGCAATTCGCTATGGTGTTTCCGGGACAGGGTTCCCAGTCCGTTGGCATGCTGGCCGATCTCGCGGCAAGCTATCCGGTCATTGAAGCCACGTTCCGCGAAGCTTCTGACGCGCTGGGGTATGACCTCTGGGCGCTGACCCAGCAGGGGCCAGCCGAAGAGCTGAATAAAACCTGGCAGACTCAGCCTGCGTTGTTGACGGCTTCCGTTGCCCTATGGCGCGTATGGCAGCAGCAGGGCGGTAAAGCACCTGCACTGCTGGCAGGCCACAGCCTCGGTGAATACTCCGCGCTGGTTTGTGCCGGGGTGATTGACTTCGCTGACGCTGTTCGCCTGGTCGAACTGCGCGGCAAGCTGATGCAGGATGCTGTGCCGGAAGGCACCGGCGCGATGTCCGCCATTATCGGTCTCGACGACGCTTCCATTGCCAAAGCCTGTGAAGAGTCAGCGCAGGGGCAGGTTGTCTCCCCGGTGAACTTTAACTCTCCGGGCCAGGTCGTGATCGCCGGCAATAAAGAAGCCGTTGAGCGTGCCGGCGCTGCCTGTAAAGCTGCGGGTGCAAAACGTGCGCTGCCGCTGCCGGTTAGCGTTCCGTCCCACTGCGCCTTGATGAAGCCTGCTGCTGATAAACTGGCGGTAGCGCTGGAAAACATTACCTTTAACGCGCCGGCTATTCCGGTGGTTAACAACGTTGACGTGAAGTGCGAAACCTCACCGGAAGCGATTCGTAGCGCGCTGGTTCGCCAGCTCTACAGCCCGGTGCAGTGGACCAAATCCGTAGAATTTATTGCGGCGCAGGGCGTCTCCCAGCTGCTGGAAGTGGGCCCAGGTAAAGTGCTGACCGGGCTGACCAAACGTATTGTTGACACCATGACGGCAGCGGCGATTAACGAGCCGGCTACGCTGTCAGCGGCGCTTGAACAATAAGACGAGGAAAACCATGAGTTTTGAAGGAAAAATTGCGCTGGTCACCGGCGCCAGTCGCGGTATCGGCCGTGCCATCGCCGAGACTTTAGTGGCTCGCGGTGCAAAAGTTATCGGGACGGCGACCAGCGAAAGCGGTGCGCAGGCCATCAGTGATTATCTGGGCGAAAACGGCAAAGGCTTTATGCTGAACGTGACCGACCCGGCTTCTATCGACTCCGTGCTGGACAGTATCCGCAAAGAGTTTGGCGAAGTGGATATTCTGGTGAACAATGCCGGTATCACTCGCGATAATCTGCTGATGCGCATGAAAGAAGATGAGTGGAACGACATTGTCGAAACCAACCTTTCATCTGTTTTCCGTCTGTCAAAAGCGGTAATGCGAGCTATGATGAAAAAGCGTCATGGGCGTATTATCACAATCGGTTCTGTGGTTGGTACCATGGGAAATGCTGGTCAGGCTAACTACGCTGCGGCGAAGGCGGGTTTGATTGGCTTCAGTAAATCGCTGGCGCGTGAAGTTGCGTCCCGCGGTATTACTGTGAACGTTGTTGCTCCGGGCTTTATTGAAACGGACATGACGCGTGCGCTCTCTGATGAACAGCGTGCGGGTATTCTGGCGCAGGTTCCTGCGGGTCGCTTAGGCGACGCAAATGAGATCGCCAGTGCTGTAGCATTTTTAGCCTCTGACGAAGCCGGGTACATCTCTGGTGAGACCCTGCACGTCAATGGCGGAATGTATATGGTTTAATCACGGTGAAAAATATTTGCGTTATTTGGGCGAATGCCCGCAAAATAGCGTAAAATCGTGGTTTGACCAGCCGGGATTTGGTTGCATCTTTTTCAACATTTTATACACTACGAAAACCATCGCGAAAGCGAGTTTTGATAGGAAATTTAAGAGTATGAGCACTATCGAAGAACGCGTTAAGAAAATTATCGGCGAGCAGCTGGGCGTTAAGCAGGAAGAAGTTGTGAACTCCGCTTCCTTCGTTGAAGACCTAGGCGCAGATTCTCTTGACACCGTTGAGCTGGTAATGGCTCTGGAAGAAGAGTTTGATACTGAGATTCCGGACGAAGAAGCTGAGAAAATCACCACCGTTCAGGCTGCCATTGATTACATCAACGGTCACCAGGCGTAAGTGAACATCTCCAGGCGGTCACTCGACCGCCTGAGTTTTATCTGAATTATCCCACTAGTATTTTTTCCCTCCCTGGAGGACAAACGTGTCTAAGCGTCGTGTAGTTGTGACCGGACTGGGCATGTTGTCTCCTGTCGGCAATACCGTAGAGTCTACCTGGAAAGCTCTCCTTGCCGGTCAGAGTGGCATCAGCCTGATCGACCATTTCGATACTAGCGCCTATGCAACGAAATTTGCTGGCTTAGTAAAGGATTTTAACTGTGAAGACATTATCTCGCGCAAAGATCAGCGCAAGATGGATGAATTCATTCAATATGGAATTGTTGCTGGCATTCAGGCCATGCAGGATTCTGGCCTGGAAGTCACGGAAGAAAACGCGACTCGTATCGGCGCTGCAATTGGCTCCGGTATCGGTGGCCTGACGCTTATTGAAGAGAACCACGCCGCGTTAGTTAACGGTGGCCCTCGTAAGATCAGCCCGTTCTTCGTGCCTTCGACCATCGTCAACATGGTGGCGGGACATCTGACCATTATGCTGGGTCTGCGTGGTCCGAGCATCTCCATTGCCACGGCTTGTACCTCTGGTGTGCATAATATCGGTCATGCGGCGCGTATCATTGCCTACAATGACGCCGATGTGATGCTGGCCGGTGGCGCAGAGAAAGCCAGCAGCCCGCTGGGCGTGGGTGGTTTTGGTGCGGCTCGTGCTCTGTCCACCCGTAACGATAACCCGCAAGCGGCAAGCCGCCCATGGGATAAAGATCGTGACGGCTTCGTACTGGGCGACGGCGCAGGCGTGATCGTGCTGGAAGAGTACGAACACGCGAAGAAACGCGGCGCGAAAATTTATGCAGAAGTCGTTGGCTTCGGGATGAGCAGCGATGCTTACCACATGACTTCTCCACCAGAGAACGGTGCAGGTGCTGCGCTGGCGATGGAAAACGCACTGCGTGATGCAGGGATCTCAGCGGCGCAGGTTGGCTATGTCAACGCGCACGGGACCTCAACGCCAGCGGGCGATAAAGCCGAAGCGCAGGCGGTTAAGTCTATCTTTGGTGCTGAGGCGAGCCGCGTGATGGTGAGCTCAACCAAATCGATGACCGGCCACCTGTTAGGCGCGGCGGGTGCGGTAGAGTCCATCTACTCCATCCTTGCGCTGCGCGATCAGGCTGTTCCGCCAACCATCAACCTCGATAACCCGGATGTTGGCTGCGACCTCGACTTTGTGCCTCACGAAGCTCGCCAGGTGAGCGGTATGGAGTACACCCTGTGTAACTCCTTCGGTTTCGGTGGTACCAACGGTTCTCTGATCTTCAAAAAGGTCTAACCGTTTCTGAAAGGGCCCTTGCGGGCCCTCAGATTGATGACAAACAGCCGAAAAACGTGGTTTTCGGCCGTTTGGGGCAAACCAGTGAAGACAATTCATTGTTTTTATTAGACCGGGGTTCGGGTCATTTGGAACAATGAACTTTGTAAGCCGTTTCAAGGGCCCTTGCGGGCCCTTTTGCTGTTCAGAATTCCCCTCTTGTCGCCCACGAATCCCTCTGGCAACCTTACGTGTCCGTATCCTGAGGAGTCCCTATGTATCTTATTAATGGTCAATGGCAGGAGACGCTACCGGCAAATGACCGCGCAATTCAGTTCGGCGATGGCTGTTTTACTACCGCAGGCGTTGCTGACGGCGCCGTTCGCTTTCAGGCTGACCATCTTCGCCGCCTGCAGCAGGCCTGCGAGGCGTTGATGATAGCGCCGGTTGACTGGGACAGGCTCAACGAAGAGATGGCTATGCTGGCGGCACCCGAGCCCAGGGGCGTACTAAAGGTGATTATTTCCCGCGGGGCAGGCGGGCGAGGCTACAGCGCCTCAAATTGTATGCAGCCTACCCGGATACTTTCCCTCTCGCCTTATCCTGATTTTTACTCCGCATGGCGTGAACAGGGGATTACGTTGGCGCTCAGCCCGATAAAGTTAGGGATCAATCCCGCGCTGGCAGGCATCAAGCACCTTAACCGACTTGAACAGGTGCTTATCCGTACGCATCTTGAACAGACGACGGCCCAGGAGGCGCTGGTTCTTGACAGTCAGGGGAGGCTGGTGGAATGCTGTGCGGCTAATTTATTCTGGCGCAAGGGGGCTGATATTTATACCCCGCGTATCGACGGAGCAGGCGTGAACGGCACTATGCGGCAGCGCATCATTTCGTCTCTCAGCGGTTCCCGGTGGCGAGTCCATGAGGTCAGCGAAGGGCCAGAAGCTCTGGCGGATGCGGATGAGGTCATTATTTGCAACGCGCTGATGCCGGTTGTGCCGGTGAACCAGGCCCAGGACTGGCGCTACACATCGCGCGAGCTTTACCGTTTTTTAGCCCCACTTTGTGAGTAAGCGATTACCGATGAAAAAGATTTTTCGTTTCTTCCTGCTTTTGATGATTGTCCTGGGGATTGCCGCCGGGGCAGGCATGTGGAAGGTGCGCCAGCTGGCAAAAGCGCCGCTGCCGATCAAACAGGAAACCATTTTTACCCTGAAGCAGGGCACCGGGCGTTTAGCGCTGGGCACTCAGCTTTATGAAGAAAAACTGATTACGCGCCCGCGCGTGTTCCAGTGGCTGCTGCGCGTTGAGCCTGAGCTGGCGAAATTTAAGGCCGGTACCTATCGCCTTACCCCAGGGATGACGGTCACCGATATGCTCCGCCTGCTGGCCAGTGGAAAAGAGGCTCAGTTCCCGCTGCGTTTTGTGGAAGGTATGCGCCTGAGTGATTTACTCGACCAGCTGCGAGATGCCCCCCTACATCCAGCACACTTTGAAAGACGACAGCTATGCGACCGTGGCGGAAACGCTCAAGTTTGAGCATCCGGAATGGGTTGAAGGGTGGTTCTACCCGGATACCTGGTTGTACACCGCCCATACCACGGACGTGGCTTTGCTCAAGCGTGCGCATCAAAAAATGGTTAAAGCCGTGGCGCAGGCCTGGGACAGCAAAGTCGACGGCTTGCCGTACAAAAACGAAAATGATCTGGTGACCATGGCCTCAATCATTGAGAAAGAGACCGCGGTGGCCGGCGAGCGTGACCAGGTCGCCTCGGTCTTCATTAATCGTCTGCGTATCGGCATGCGTCTGCAAACCGACCCGACCGTAATCTACGGGATGGGGGAGAGCTATAATGGTAAGCTAACGCGCAAAGATCTCGAGACGCCGACGGCTTATAATACGTATGTCATCAGCGGCATGCCGCCTGGGCCGATTGCGGTGCCGAGCGAGGCCTCCTTACAGGCGGCGGCGCATCCGGCGAAAACGCCGTATCTCTATTTTGTTGCTGATGGTAAAGGTGGTCATACCTTCAGTACCAACCTCGCCAGCCATAACAAAGCGGTGCAGGTTTATATCAAAGCGCTCAAGGATAAGAATGGACAGTAAATTTATCGTCATCGAAGGCCTGGAAGGCGCGGGGAAAACTAACGCCCATAACGTGGTTGTTGCGACATTAAAAGAGCTGGGTATCAGCGATCTGACTTTTACCCGCGAGCCGGGTGGCACGCCGCTGGCTGAGCGCCTGCGTGAGCTAACGCTCAACAACGCCGGTATTGGCGATGAGAAGGTCACTGATAAGGCCGAAGTGCTGATGTTTTACGCGGCACGCATTCAGCTGGTAGAGACGGTTATCAAACCGGCTCTGGCGCAGGGGAGCTGGGTCATTGGCGATCGTCACGATCTCTCGACCCAGGCTTATCAGGGCGGCGGGCGTCAGATTGACAAGAGCCTGCTGATGGCGCTGCGCAATACCGTGCTGGGTGATTTTTACCCCGACCTGACGATTTATCTCGACGTGACGCCCGAAGTCGGCCTGGCGCGGGCCCGCGCTCGCGGCGAGCTTGACCGCATTGAACAGGAATCTGTCGACTTCTTTAACCGCACTCGCGCTCGTTATCTGGAGCTGGCAAGCAGCGACAGCCGCATCAAAACTATCGATGCCACTCGGCCGCTGGATGAGGTCTCCCGTGCCGTACGCGAGGCCGTGTTGAGCTGGTTCCGGGAGCAAAAATAGTGAAATGGTATCCGTGGCTACGCGGCGCGTTTGAGCAGCTTATTGGCCAGTATCAGGCCGGCCGCGGACATCATGCGCTGCTGGTTCACGCCGTGCCTGGGCTGGGTGACGATGCGTTAATCTACGCCCTGTGCCGCTGGCTGATGTGCCAGAGCCCGGAAGGCAATAAAAGTTGCGGTCGCTGCCATAGCTGCCAGCTGATGCAGGCGGGAACGCATCCTGACAGCTACACGCTTGAGCTGGAAAAAGGCAAGTCCAGCCTCGGGATCGATGCAGTCCGCGACATTACCGAGAAGCTTTATGGTCACGCCCAGCAGGGCGGGGCCAAAGTCGTCTGGCTTAAAGATGCCGATATGCTAACCGAAGCGGCGGCGAATGCGCTGCTGAAGACGCTGGAAGAGCCGCCGAAAAATACCTGGTTCTTCCTCAGCAGCCGCGAACCGGAGCATTTACCGGCGACGTTGCGCAGCCGCTGCCTTTACTGGCACCTTGCGCCGCCGGACGAGCGTTTCTCCCTGGCCTGGCTGGAGCGCGAAAGCCAGGCTTCTGCCGAAGAGCTTCAGGCCGCGTTACGCCTTAGCTCTGGCGCCCCTGCCGCCGCGCTTGCTCTTTTACAGCCGGATCGGTGGAAGGCCCGCCAGCAGCTTTGCGAGAAGCTGGCTCAGGCGGAGGACGTCAACAATATGCTGGTTCTGCTGCCGGCACTGAATCATGAGGATGCCGCCCGCCGTCTTCACTGGCTTTGCTCGCTGCTGATCGACGCGCTTAAGTGGCAGCAGGGAGCCGGCGCCTGGCTAACGAACGCCGATGTGCAGCCGTTAGTCGCAAGGATAAGCGCCCGCTACTCTTCTGGCGTATTGCAGAGCCTTTTACATCATTTGTTCACCTGCCGCGAAGCGCTGCTCGACGTGGTTGGCGTGAACCGCGAGCTGCTGCTCACGGAAAGCCTTCTTACGTGGGAGCGCCTGGCCCAGCCCGGCGCACTGCTTCACTCACATCATCTCTAAGAGTAATACTATGTTTCTGGTCGACTCACACTGCCATCTAGATGGTCTGGATTATCAATCCCTGCATAAAGACGTTGATGACGTTCTGGAAAAAGCTGCCGCCAGGGACGTGAAATTTTGCCTGGCCGTGGCCACCACGCTGGAGGGGTATCGCGGCATGCGCGAGCTGGTGGGCGAGCGGAATAACGTGGCCTTTTCCTGTGGCGTGCATCCGCTGAATCAGGATGAAGAGTACGACGTTGAAGACCTGCGTCGTCTTGCCGCCGAGCCGGGCGTAATCGCCATGGGTGAAACGGGGCTGGATTATTTCTATACGCCGGAAACGAAGCCGCGTCAGCAGGAGTCATTCCGCAACCACATCCGCATTGGCCGCGAGCTGAACAAGCCGGTGATAGTGCATACCCGCGACGCCCGCGCCGATACCCTGAGTATTCTGCAGGAAGAAAAAGTGACAGAGTGCGGTGGGGTACTACACTGTTTCACGGAAGACAGAGAGACGGCGGCAAAATTGCTGGATATGGGGTTCTATATCTCCTTTTCCGGGATAGTCACCTTCCGCAATGCTGAACAGCTGCGTGACGCCGCGCGTTATGTGCCGCTGGACAGAATGCTGGTGGAAACGGACTCGCCGTATCTTGCGCCGGTGCCGCATCGCGGCAAGGAAAATCAGCCTGCAATGACGCGTGATGTGGCCGAATACATGGCCGTCCTTAAGGGCGTTTCGCTGGAAGAGCTGGCCGCAGCCACCACGCAAAACTTTGCTGATTTGTTCCATATACCCTTGTCCCGCCTGCAATCTTTCTGAAATCCGCAGTTATTTTAAGGCTCGTAATTAATTAGCTAAGCGAGTAGAGTGCACCGCCATAAAATGGGCGGTGCACGTTCGTTTTGAAACGTTTTCACCCGCGTTATGTAAATTAATGAAAGTTTTTCGCGCGATCGGCTGAGAAACGTGATAGCCGTCAAACAAAGTTTTCGTTATTTATTTTACTCTGCGTAATAAATAAAAGGACACTTAGATGTCCCGTTTATGAGCCGGCTCTCCCCCCGGTTCGATGCGTAAATGCGTACAAAAAAAGCACAAATACTCAGGAGCACTCTCTATTATGTTTAAGAATGCATTTGCTAACCTGCAAAAGGTGGGTAAATCGCTGATGCTGCCAGTTTCCGTACTGCCTATCGCAGGTATCCTGCTGGGCGTCGGTTCTGCAAACTTCAGCTGGCTGCCGGTCGTCGTCTCCCATGTTATGGCGGAAGCGGGCGGTTCTGTCTTCGCCAACATGCCGCTTATCTTCGCTATCGGTGTTGCGCTGGGCTTCACCAACAACGACGGCGTGTCTGCACTGGCCTCGGTCGTCGCCTATGGCATCATGGTAAAAACCATGGCCGTGGTTGCGCCTCTGGTTCTGCATCTGCCTGCGGAAGAAATCGCTGCTAAACATCTGGCGGATACCGGCGTTCTCGGCGGTATTATCTCCGGTGCGATTGCCGCCTATATGTTTAACCGTTTCTACCGCATCAAGCTGCCTGAGTATCTGGGCTTCTTCGCCGGTAAACGTTTTGTGCCGATCATCTCCGGTCTGGCCGCTATCTTTACCGGCGTTGTACTCTCCTTCATCTGGCCACCTATCGGTACGGCTATCCAGACCTTCTCTCAGTGGGCTGCCTACCAGAACCCGGTAGTTGCCTTCGGTATCTATGGCTTCATCGAGCGCTGCCTGGTACCGTTTGGTCTGCACCATATCTGGAACGTTCCATTCCAGATGCAAATCGGTGAATACACCAACGCTGCGGGCCAGGTGTTCCACGGTGATATCCCACGTTATATGGCAGGTGACCCAACTGCGGGCAAACTGTCCGGTGGCTTCCTGTTCAAAATGTACGGCCTGCCGGCTGCCGCTATTGCTATCTGGCACTCTGCTAAACCAGAAAACCGTGCAAAAGTTGGCGGCATCATGATCTCCGCTGCGCTGACTTCGTTCCTGACCGGTATCACCGAGCCAATCGAATTCTCCTTCATGTTCGTGGCGCCGATCCTGTACATCATTCACGCGATTCTGGCGGGTCTGGCATTCCCAATCTGTATTCTGCTGGGTATGCGTGACGGAACCTCCTTCTCTCACGGTCTGATTGACTTCATCGTGCTGAGCGGTAACAGCAGCAAACTGTGGCTGTTCCCGATTGTCGGTATCTGCTACGCGATCGTGTACTACACCATCTTCCGCGTACTGATTAAGGCTCTGGATCTGAAAACCCCAGGTCGTGAAGACGCCACCGCAGAAACCACCGCTGGCGCAACCAGCGAAATGGCACCTGCTCTGGTTAGCGCCTTTGGCGGTAAAGAGAACATCACTAACCTCGACGCCTGTATTACCCGTCTGCGCGTTAGCGTGGCCGACGTTGCTAAAGTTGATCAGGCTGGCCTGAAGAAACTGGGTGCAGCAGGTGTGGTTGTCGCAGGTTCCGGCGTTCAGGCTATTTTCGGCACCAAGTCCGATAACCTGAAAACCGAAATGGATGAGTGGATCCGCAACAACTAAGTTTGTTTGGGGAGCGACAGGGGAGGCGAAAGCCTCCCTTTTTTGTTGCCGCCAAAGAGGGAAAAAGCGTGTTTTTTCCCTCTTTGTGGTTATCAGCCGAAAATCAATGAATTGATTTGTTTTTTAACGGGCCGTCTGGTGTTTTTTCTCTCGACGGCGGCTTGTCAGCAGTCTGAAGGGAGGCGAAAGCCTCCTTTTTTTGTTGCCGCCAAAACACGAATTTGTTTTAAAGCTCAGCGCTTAACGAAAGAAAAGCGTCCAGGAGGTTGAGTCCAGTGAGCGCCTCGCTCATACTCCCATCAACGTTTTCTCCTTCAAGGAACAGGTCATGGCCGAAGAAACTATTTTCAGTAAAATTATTCGTCGTGAAATTCCGGCGGATGTGGTTTACCAGGACGAACTGGTTACCGCGTTTCGTGATATCTCCCCTCAGGCGCCTACCCATATCCTGATCATTCCGAACGTGCTGATCCCCACCGCCAACGATGTCAAAGCCGAGCACGAGCTTGCGCTGGGGCGCATGATGACCGTTGCGGCTAAAATTGCAGAGCAGGAGGGCATTGCCGCTGACGGCTACCGCCTGATTATGAACTGCAACCGCCACGGTGGGCAGGAGGTGTACCACATTCACATGCACCTGCTGGGCGGCCGTCCGCTTGGCCCCATGCTGGCGCATAAGGACTGATCCGATGCCGCGTATTTCCCTGTGTTTGTTAGCAGTGCTGCTGGCGGCGGGCTGTAGCTCTCGCCCGGCCATTCCGGTAAACGTTGACCAGACGCTGGTGATGGAAGCTGCAGTGCTGGCCGCCGGGATTAGCGCTGAAAAACCGGGTATTTCTCAGCAGAACGGTGCCACGGTGGCCGAATCTTCGCTGTATAATGAGCAGCATAAACCGGTCACGCTGTACTATCGTTTCTACTGGTACGATGCTAAAGGGCTGGAAATCCATCCGCTTGAAAAAGTACGTACCGTGACTCTCCCGGCCCAGTCCTCGCAGCGTATTGAATCGACCGCAGCCTGGCCGGGGGCTAAAAAAGTACGTCTTTCTCTCTCTGTAAGGAGTGAATTTTGATTAGGGGACTTCATCGTTATCTGGCCGTCACCGCGGTGGCGCTGATATTGACCGGGTGTATTAATCGTGGCGAACAGCCCGCACCGGTAGAAGAGGCTAAACCTGGCGTTGAGCAGCCCGCTCAGCCGGAGCCGACAGTGCCAACGGTCCCGACCGTGCCAACGCAGCCGGGTCCTGTTGAACAGCCGGAGCCGACCATCCCGGCCCAGCCAAAGGTGCGCACCTACGACTGGAACAGTGCTATGCAGCCGATGGTCAATAAAATGCTGCAGGCGGAGGGCGTCACCAAGGGGAGCGTCCTGCTGGTGGACAGCGTAAACAACCGCACCAACGGCAGCCTGCAAACCAGCAGCGCGACGGAAGTGTTGCGCGGGGCGCTGGCGAACAATAACAAGTTCACGCTGGTCTCAGCTCAGCAGCTTTCCCTTGCGAAGCAGCAGCTTGGGCTCTCGCCGCAGGACAGCTTAGGGACGCGCAGCAAAGCCATCGGCATTGCGCGTAATACCGGCGCACAGTACGTGCTGTATACCAATGCCAGCGGTAACGTCAACACGCCAACGCTGAAAATGCAGCTGATGCTGGTGCAGACCGGCGAAATCATCTGGTCGGGTAGCGGTGCTGTTCAGCAAACCAACTAAAGCCTCGCTCGACGCTGTCATCACCCGATATCTTCCGGCGGCCCAGGCTGCCGGTTGTTTTTCTGCTCTTGAAGGCCTCAGCGGCACGAGTTATCGGGTGGATACCGTGGACGGCTGTTTTACCGCGAGAAAGCTTTCCGCCGAACGCCTGCCCGGCATCTCCCTTCGGCGCCACTACCGGGCGCTAAAACGTTTACCGGCGGGAACAGGCCCGGAACCTTATTGCCTGGCGGACGGCTGGCTGTTTACCCGCTGGCTGGAGGGAGAGGTCTTGCCGGACCTGGCCCCGCTCACTGAAGTAACCAGCCTGCTGTATTATCTTCACCGTCAGCCTTGCTTTGGCTGGAGGATCAGCCTTATTCCGCTGCTGGAATACTACTGGCAGGTCAGCAGCCCCCAAAGACGAACGCTGGGCTGGCTGCGTGAACTGAAGCGCCTGAAACGACTCAAAGAACCTTGCCCCCTCAGGCTCGCACCGCTGCATATGGATGTTCATGCCGGGAACCTCGTGCGGCAGGGCGAAAAGCTCGGGCTGATCGACTGGGAGTATGCCGGAGACGGCGATATTGCGCTGGAGCTGGCGGCAGTGCAGGCGGCGAACGCCATCGATAGCGAAACGCTACTCAGGCTGTATGCGGGGCAGGCCTCCCTCAGCCTGGAGGCGCTTCGTCGGCAGGTGGCGCGCTGGCAGCCGTGGATTGCGTTACTTATGGCCTCCTGGTACGAATGCCGCTGGCAGCAAACCGGGGAGCAAAACTTTATTACGCTGGCAGACGACGCATGGCGCGCGCTGCGGGCGACGAAACATCAGGAGAGAGTATTGTGGGCCCAGTAATGTTGGACGTGGCCGGCTTTGAGCTGGATGCCGAAGAGCGTGAAATTTTGCAGCACCCTCTGGTCGGCGGTTTGATTCTTTTTACCCGTAACTACCATGATCCGGAGCAGCTGCGCGAGCTGGTTCGCCAGATCCGTGAAGCTTCGCACCATCGGCTGGTGGTGGCTGTCGATCAGGAAGGCGGGCGCGTGCAGCGCTTCCGCGAAGGCTTTACCCGCCTGCCGGCGGCGCAATCCTTCGCGGCACTCCGTGGCCTGGAAGAGGGCGGTAAGCTGGCAGCAGAAGCGGGCTGGCTGATGGCGAGCGAAATGATCGCCATGGATATCGACATCAGCTTCGCGCCGGTGCTGGATATCGGCCATATCAGCGCGGCGATTGGCGAGCGTTCTTATCATGAAGATCCGGCGAAGGCGCTGGCGATGGCGACCCGTTTTATCGACGGCATGCATGCCGCAGGCATGAAGACCACCGGCAAGCACTTCCCGGGGCACGGGGCGGTTACGGCAGATTCCCACAAAGAAACGCCGCACGATCCGCGGCCTAAAGGGGAGATTCGTGAACATGATATGCGCATTTTTGCCTCGCTGATTAGCGAAAACAAACTGGATGCCATCATGCCTGCTCACGTGATCTACGATGAAGTTGATCCGCGCCCGGCGAGCGGCTCTGAGTATTGGTTAAAGACGGTGCTCCGGGGCGAGCTGGGCTTTAACGGCGTTATCTTCTCCGACGACCTGTCGATGGAAGGGGCCGCCATCATGGGCAGCTACGCCGAGCGCGGTCAGGCATCGCTGGATGCAGGTTGCGATATGATCCTCGTCTGCAATAATCGTAAAGGGGCGGTAAGCGTGCTGGATAACCTGTCTCCGGTCAAAGCAGAACGTGTTACAGGTTTGTATCATAAGGGTTCGTTTACCCGCCAGGAGCTGCGTTCATCAGAGCGCTGGAAGCAGGTAAACCAGCAGCTCGAGGCGCTGCACGAGCAGTGGCAGGCCCACAAGGCGGGCATCTAATATTCAGGTGGTGAGGATGCAATGATTATCTATCTACACGGCTTTGACTCAAACAGTCCCGGTAACCATGAAAAAGTGCTGCAGCTTCAGTTTATCGATCCCGACGTGCGGCTTATCAGCTACAGCACGCTGCATCCGAAGCATGACATGCAGCATCTGCTGAAAGAGGTCGATAAGATGCAGCAGCTTACCGACGATGAGCGGCCGCTGATTTGCGGCGTCGGCCTGGGCGGATTCTGGGCGGAACGTATTGGTTTTCTCTGCGACATCCGGCAGGCCATCTTCAACCCGAACCTATACCCCCATGAGAATATGGAGGGCAAAATCGACAGGCCGGAAGAGTACGCCGATATCACCACCAAGTGCGTACAAAACTTTCGCGAGAAAAACCGCGACCGCTGCCTGGCTATCCTCTCCCGTAACGACGAAGCGCTGGACAACCGGCGCACGGCCGAGGCGCTGCACCCCTATTATGAAATCGTCTGGGACGAGCAGCAGACGCATAAATTCAAGAATATCTCCCCGCATTTACAGCGCATTAAAGCCTTTAAGACCCTGGGCTAAATTTTCCCGTCATACTTCAAGCTGCAGGTGTGTTGCCTGCAGCTACCCACCCCAGTCACATAGTTAGCTATGCTCCTGGGATGAGTAGCCTTGCCGCCGTCCTGCAACTCGAATTATTTAGGGAAAATGCCATAGCCAGCCTCGCGCTGGCCTTTTTGTTTATCTTTTCGGCATAAAAATTGATGTATATCAATTTTGGTATGACCAATGCACCCTTCATGGTATTCTCGATAAAGTCTGGCAGGTAATGTGCAGTAACCCTTTGTTAATTAAAGGCTATTTAGATAACTTTTAATTAACAATTGGTTAATATTTTAGGGGGTCAAGTTGACTACACCATTGAAAAAAATAGTGATTGTCGGCGGTGGTGCTGGTGGTCTGGAGCTGGCGACTCAGCTGGGTAAAAAACTGGGTCGCGGCAAAAAAGCCAAAATCACCCTGGTTGACCGCAACCACAGCCACCTGTGGAAACCGCTGCTGCATGAAGTGGCGACCGGATCCCTTGATGAAGGCGTTGACGCGCTGAGCTACCTGGCGCACGCCCGCAATCACCATTTCCAGTTCCAGCTGGGCTCGGTGGTAGACATTAACCGTGAAAGCAAAACGCTGACCATCGCCGAGCTGCGCGATGAGAAGGGTGAGCTGCTGGTCCCCGAGCGCAAGGTGCCTTACGACACGCTGGTGATGGCGCTGGGCAGTACCTCCAACGACTTCAACACCCCGGGCGTAAAAGAAAACTGCATCTTCCTCGACAATCCGCACCAGGCGCGTCGCTTCCATTCTGAGATGCTGAATCTGTTCCTGAAGTACTCCTCCAACCTTGGCGCGAACGGCAAGGTTAACATCGCCATCGTCGGCGGTGGGGCGACGGGCGTTGAGCTCTCCGCTGAGCTGCATAACGCCGTTAAGCAGCTGCACAGCTACGGCTACAAAGGGCTGACCAACGAAGCGTTGAACGTTACGCTGGTGGAAGCCGGGGAGCGCATTCTGCCTGCGCTGCCGCCACGCATTTCCGCAGCAGCGCACAGCGAACTGACCAAGCTTGGCGTTCGCGTGCTGACGCAAACCATGGTCACCAGCGCCGAAGCTCATGGCCTGAACACCAAAGAAGGTGAGTTTATCGAAGCGGATCTGATGGTCTGGGCCGCGGGCATCAAAGCGCCGGACTTTATGAAAGAGATCGGCGGCCTCGAGACTAACCGCATTAACCAGCTGGTGGTTGAGCCGACGCTGCAGACCACGCGCGATCCGGACATCTACGCTATCGGCGACTGCGCCTCCTGCGCTCGCCCTGAAGGTGGCTTCGTCCCTCCTCGCGCTCAGGCTGCGCACCAGATGGCTTCCCGCGCGCTGAGCAACATCCTTGCGCAGATGAAAGGCCAGCCGCTGAAAGCCTACAGCTACAAGGATCACGGCTCGCTGGTTTCGCTGTCCAAATTCTCCACCGTTGGCAGCCTGATGGGCAACCTGATGCGCGGCTCAATGATGGTGGAAGGCCGCATCGCCCGCTTCGTGTACATCTCCCTGTACCGTATGCACCAGATTGCGCTGCACGGCTACTTCAAAACCGGCCTGATGATGCTGGTGGGCAGCATCAACCGCGTGATCCGTCCGCGCCTGAAGCTGCACTGAGTTTTCTCTCTTCTGAAACCCGGCCACCGCGCCGGGTTTTTTTATGGCCCGTGAACAGCATAAAACTCGGTATATTCCTGGTCGATGCATCGGAGTTGTCTTAAACACGCTTATTCACCGTACGATCCCGCACTTTTGATCCTTAGTCTGATTTCTCAAAGCCGCCGCCGCAGTGCAAAATTAGGTTAACAACAAGGTCAGGAGGATGTCCTGTGAATAAATCAATGTTAGCGGGTATTGGTATCGGCGTGGCCGCTGCGCTGGGCGTGGCTGCGGTCGCCGGTTTGAACGTGTTTGACCGTGGTCCCCAGTATGCACAGGTGGTGTCTGCGACGCCAATCAAGGAAACGGTTAAAACACCGCGTCAGGAGTGCCGAAATGTGGCTGTGACGCACCGTAAACCCGTTCAGGATGAGAACCGAATTCTGGGTTCCGCACTGGGCGCGGTAGCAGGTGGAGTACTGGGTCATCAGTTCGGCGGTGGTCGCGGTAAAGATGTTGCCACGGTTGTCGGTGCGCTGGGCGGCGGTTATGCAGGTAACCAGGTGCAGGGCGCGATGCAGGAGGGGGACACCTACACCACCTCTCAGCAGCGTTGTAAGACCGTGTACGATAAGTCAGAAAAAATGCTCGGCTATGATGTGACCTATAAAATTGGCGATCAGCAGGGCAAAATCCGCATGGATAAAGATCCCGGCACCCAGATCCCGCTGGACAGCAAAGGCCAGCTGGTGCTGAATAAAGCCTGATATTGAGCCCTAAAACAAACCCGCCCTTCCGGCGGGTTTTGCGTTTCTAATGCTCGCCGCGAAGCGTTTGCTGCAGCGTTAGCAGCGCTCTGACTTCCTGCACTCTGCGCCGGGTTAAGGCTGGTATTGCCTGTGGTGACCGCTCGAAAAGCGTGCCGTTAGCAAAAACGATCTCGCCCAGGCAGCGGTCGTAAAGCGGGCCGCTTATATCCAGCTCAGGTTCGCCGTCCAGGGTCAGCTTTTCTTCTGTGCCTCGCCGATCAACGGCAATAATCCGGCCATCGTTCAGCACGATATTGATGCCTTTTTGTCCTCCTGCCGGCCCGGCATATTTGTTCAGCTGCAGCACGCACGGGACGCCGCCAATCAGCCCGCGCAGCAGCGCCAGGCCCTCTGCGGTGGTGAGATCTCCGGGCCGAATGTTCTTGCCGACCCGGTCTTTGGCCAGCAGCAGCTCGAGCGTCAGCGACTCGTCAGCGCCCGCCAGGATCAGCGTCTCCCGCATCATGGCCAGCACATGGGTGCCGATATCAACGATAACGCCGTCCGGGTGCCTCAGCTCGCGAGTATCGGGCTCGCCGGTGGCAAAATTCAGCGCGATGGGTTCCCCGGCGGCATTAAAGCCGCTGGGCTCCAGCAGAAAGCCTTCGATGCGATCTATCTCCTCCAGCCGCGGGATAAACTGCGCCGCATCGGTTCTCACCATCCAGTGATCCAGGGCCAGCACCCGAGCGGCAATGGCCGGATCGCTTAGCAGGGCCTCCAGCTCATCAAGCTGCTGCAGCGTCGCCGCGACGGGTTTTTCAATCACAACGGGCAGCGAACTTTGCTGCAGAACGCTTTTGAGCGTCGGCCAATGCTGGAGTGATGAGGTGGTGATAAACAGCAGGTCAAGCGGCAGCGACAGAAGCTGAGTTAAGGAGGGAAGAAGCGTTATCGCGTCAGAGCGAAAGCGCGGGGTGGGGTCAAAACCGTAACAGACGACATCGCTGCGAGAGAGCCGCTGAATGGCCGGCAGGTAAGCCGTTTCTATCACGCTGCCCACGCCAATAAACCCAATTTGCATATCGTCTCCGGTCATAAGAGAGGCTTAAATATCCCTTATTTTTAAAAGACTATTGCGCGTGGGGCGAGCAGTAAACTGTCAGCAAAAGTAATCGTGTGAACTTGCCCGGCAGTTGCCGGGCAAGGGGGGAGGTTTAGAACAGCACTGAATAGTTCACGCCAAAGGTACGGCCGCGGCCTTTGTAGTCATACAGCGAAGCAGGGCCGTAGCCCGGGCTGTAGTACAGCGGCGCGCGCTGGCCCCAGACGGTGGTGTAGTCGCGATCGAAGACGTTCTCCACGCTGAAGCTAAGTTTCCCCACCGGAAGCTCATAGCTGCCGAGCAGGTCAACGGTGGTGTAGCCGTCAACGCTGTAGCCTGCTGCATCGCTCACGTTAAACGAGGTTGTGCTCTGCACGCGGAGGCTCCACGGATCCGGCGCCCAGCCAATGTATGCCGTTGCTTTCGAAGGACTTGCTACCTTCACGTCATATTTCTGCCAGCTGCCGTTAACTTTGGACTCTGTTTTCAGCACGTTGAAATTCGCGC
The DNA here is from genome assembly GCF_900635955.1 of Cedecea lapagei. GTDB lineage: Bacteria > Pseudomonadota > Gammaproteobacteria > Enterobacterales > Enterobacteriaceae > Cedecea > Cedecea lapagei. Next base: position 2,830,168 of record NZ_LR134201.1, on the reverse strand, counting down.
CGGTACTCCAGTTGGTGTCCGGAATAAAGTAGTCCACCGCGCCTTCCACGCCGTAAATGCGGCGTTTGTCATCGACGACGCTGATGGTCAGGTCTTTATTCGCCAGTACGCTCTTGTCGGACAGAGAGTAGTAGGCCGCGATCTGCGTGCGCAGATTGTCACCGGTATAGCGCCAGCCCAGCTCGTAGGAGTCAACCTTCACGCCCTGCAGTTTGCTGGCGTCCACGTTGACGCTGTTGGTCAGCGGCAGGTGGCCGTTTACCGCTGCGCCATAGGTGCCACGTCCGTAGTATTTACCCGGATCCGGCAGCTCTACGCCCTGGGAAAAGTTCAGCCATGCCTGCTGACGCTCGGTGATGTGCATCAGCAAACCGGCGTTAAACAGGAAGTTATCGTAGTCGGTGGAACCGCCAGGAATAGCGTCGGCAGATTTCGCTTTACCGGCCGCAATTTGCTGCTGCTGCGCATAGCCGATGAAATCATCGATCTTGTTCTCGGTGTACTGGTAACGCACGCCGCCGCTCAGGGTGAAGATCTCGTTGATGTCATAGCTGGACTGCAGGAAGGCGGCCAGGTTGCTGATGTCATAGGCCGGGTAGCGGCCGGTGGTGTAGATTTTCTGGTTGTTCAGGCCGCCGGAGGCGCTTGCTTTCCCCAGATCGAAGAACATCTGGTTGGAGGTAAAGCGTTCGTGGTCCGCGTCCAGGCCGTAGGTCAGCTGCAGGCCGTCGAGCGGCTTGCTGTTCAGCGTCAGCTTCGCGCCGTACTGGTTGGTGTCCTGCTGGGAGGAAGAGAACGCTGTTGCTTGCTTGCTGGCATTCACCGTCGGGAACGGATAGAACAGCAGCGACTCATCGCGGTAGTAAATCTGGCTCACCAGCTCCTGACCGAGGAAATCGCTGTTGGAGTACTGCATGCTGATCAGGTGACGTTCGGTACCCGGGACTCGGTCAGAGTTCAGCCCTTTGCTGACGTACGGGCTGCTTGCGCCGCTGATGGCCGAGAAGTCTTTGCCGAGGTTCAGGCCGTAGTCATCGTCACCCTTGCTCTTGTAATACTGGGTGACTAACTGCAGCTGCTGGTTTTCATCGATATTCAGCGTGCCGGTGCCCATCACGTCCAGGCGGTCGGAGTACTGCAGGCCGGTCTGGGTGTTATCCAGCAGCGTGGCATCGCCGTTGCCGTCAAACCAGCCGCCGAATTTCTGGTAAGCCACCGACGCACGACCAGAGATATGGTCGTTACCGCCGGAGATGGCGCTGGCGACGCGCTCATCGTGATCTTTGCTGCTGTTAAAACCGCTCTTGAGACCGGTCTCAAACTCTACTTGAGTATCCTTCTGGCCTTTTTTAGTCACGATGTTGATAAGCCCGCCGGTACTGCCGCCGCCGTAAAGAGCGGTGGCGCCGGAAATGACTTCAATATGATCGATGTTGAACGGATCGATAGAATCCAGCTGGCGGCTGTCGGTACGTGAAGAGTTAAGGCGAACGCCGTCAACTAAAACCACCAGCGGGCGGCCACGTACGTTCATGCCGTAGTTGGTACGGCTCTGGCTGCTGACGTCGAGGCCTGGGATCAGCTGGGCCAGCGCGTCTTTAAACTCTTTACCGCCCTGAATCTGCTGTTCCAGTTCGGCTTTTTCAATCACCCAGGTGGTCTGGGCCATTTCGGCGACGGTGCGGTTGCTGCGGTTGGCGGAAACCACCATCGTCTCGTCACTGCTTTGCTGTGCAACGGCCGGCGCCATCATGGCCAGCAGCAGCGGGTTGAGCGCCCATAGCGTATGTTTTTTGGTTATCATCGTTGTTCCTTCACACGGGCTGACAAACATCTGCCCAAAGATGTGTTGTCCTCGTCATCCTTCAACGTACAGCGGGGTCCCCCTCCCGTAGCAACTACGTTCAGGGGAACTTGCTCAGTTAGCGCCTGGCTGCATTTCGAATGATTTAGAGGAGTAGTGAGTTAAGGAAGCAGCACTGTGCTGCGGTTTTTCCCGGCTGCCGCTGCGCCATTGAATAAGCGCGGGCGGCGTACTGAGATCGAACAAATCACGCCCCAGCGCGCGATTCAGAATTTTAGCTGAGCGCCAGGCCATCAGGCTGAGCTGCGGCTCGGCAATACCATGGGTTTGCATGCTGGCGTTGACCGCGAAGATGTTGTTTCCGGCCGGGCCGTTCCATTCCAGCGTGAAGTCATCGCGCACCTTGAAATTGCACTCGTCCCGCATAGCCATGCGCGGCATTAACGGCGACAGCATCTGCGGCAGCGTAGGGCGGTAGCCGGTGGCGAAGATAACCACATCGCTGTCGAGGGTGTCATAGCCCTTATCCAGATGGTGCTCAAGCAGCAGCTGCCAGCCCTGGCCGCGACTTTCAACAGCCGTTACCGAGCGGCTTGGCAGCAGGCGTGCGTTGCGCGGCTGTCCCAGTACCTCAAAGCGGTGGTACAGCTCGCGATAGATGGTGAGCAGCGAGTCGGCGGTGATCCCGTCGGAGGTCATCTTCTGCTCATCGAGCATTTTCTGACGCGCGTCTTCGTTAAGACCGACAAAGCCAGACACGTACTCCGGCGTGAAGTACTCGTTGGCAAACGCCGCTTCGTCCAGCGCGTTAAAGTTGTTGCGACGCGAGACCCAGTTCACCTCAGCAACTTCCCCCCACGCACCGCGGAATGCGTTGAGGAACAGGTCTGCGCCGCTCTGACCACCGCCGACAACGGTCACGCGTTTACCGGTCAGGTTTGGCAGACGCAGGCTCATTTCACTGGCGTGGAAGCAGGTTGGTGTTACGGTTTTCACGCAGGGCGGCAGGTGAGCCTGTTTGCCGATGCCGAGGCAGATATTGCGGGCGAACGTTTGTTGCTGGCCGGTTTGCACCACAAACAGCTTGCGCTGCTCGTCGAAATCAATGCGCTCAACCGTCTGGTTAAACTGCAGGTTATCCATGCCTTCTGCGGCCCAGCGCAGGTAGTCGGAAAACTCATCGCGAGAGACGGTGCGCAGTTCCGTGGTCAGAAAGCGGTAGAATTTTTTCCGCTTCACCAGATAGTTCACAAAGCTGAACGGGCTGGTGGGCGCGACGGCGCTGACCAGATCCTTCAGAAACATGGTTTGCATATGGCAGTCCGGCACCAGCATGCCCGGATGCCACGCAAAGTCTGGGCGGCCGTCAAAGAACTGGCTGCTAAAGCCTTCCGCCTCATGGCACAGCGCCGCAATGCTCAGGTTAAACGGGCCGATACCTACGCCAATAAAGTCAACAGTGTTTGTCATCATTCAGTCCCTGGTTACCAGCCACAGCGGATTTTGCAGATCCTCAAGGTAATTTGGCAGCATGCGGCTGCCGCCGTCCTGGTCGGGCCAGGTCAGTTTTACCGGGTTCAGCACTACGCGGATAATGAGTGGCTTAAAGAGTGAGAAAAGCGCAAAACGCGCCGTCATTTGCGGGTGTTCCTGCATGTAATCACTCAACACTGCTGCCAGCAGCTGATAAAAACGTCTCTCCGGTACGCCAAGGCGAGCCATGAGCGGCGAAACAAAACGCAGCACCGTCACAAAATGGCCGGTCTGCAAATCATGAATTAAATAATCGGCGCTCAGGCGGGCGGTGACGTCCCGCACTTCCTGAGGCAGGGAGTCCATCTCCGGGAACTCATCCTTCACCAGGCGCATATCGCCCTGAAAATCCTTCAGCAGCACGCGCTGCGGTACGCCGCCCTTCATCGCGAGCGTAATGTTTTGTCCGTGGGCAATCAGCGCGACGCCGTAGCGGCATAGCAGGTGATACAGCGGGACGACAACCACGCGGAACATCTGCGTCAGCCAGGCTTCTGCATCCAGACCTGAGCGGGCGATATAGGCCCCTATCAGCGGCTGATTGTTTTCGTCGCACTCCATCAGGGTAGCCATCAGGATGGGCGTTTCGTCCGGTTTCAGCCAGCGGCTCGGGTTCTCGCGCCAGATAACGCCGAGCATCTCCTGGTAGCGATAGGGGGCCTGAGCCAGCGCGGCGTAACCTTCATGGGAGACGTAGCCCGCCGCCGGCTCGCCGAGGATCACTGCCCCGGTTTTCACCAGCGTGCTGTCCGTTTCGAAGACGTTTTGCAGCCAGCGAGACGCCAGGGGACCGGCGGCAATGTACTTGCCCGGGATCCCGCGATAGCAGGAGGTGTTGTAGATCGTCAGCGGAAGCTTGATGTCTAAACCACCCTGACGGCTGACGTTGGTGAGCGTGCGCAGCGACTGCTGGGCCAGCCACTGGTCGCCAAACTCGCCCAGCGAGACCATCTTTCCTTCGGCGAGATCGGCCACGAAATCGAGCGCGATTTTCTGCTGCCACTGCCAGGGATGCACCGGCAGCGGAAGCCAGCCGTCGTTGAGGCCACTCTGCTGCCAGACCTGATGGAAACGGGCAAGCTCCTGCTCGTCCATGGCGGCGGCAAGAAGCTGCTGGATATCCAGCTCGCTGTCGCAGCGCCAGACCATATGGTCGCGCTTCACCGCCAGCCAGTGCAGGCGGAAGGTGTTGGCGTATTCTGGCGCATAGCGCTCCAGCGCCTCTTTACCCCAGCCGCGACGGCCCTTGTTAAAGGCGAATTTTGGGTGGCCGCTAAGCAGGCACTGCAGGCGGTCAGGGTCGAGGTCGATAAGGTTGTCGGCGCTCAGCCCGCGACGGGCCTTCAGCAGCTGCAGGTCGCCCAGCAGGGTGGCGTACAGATCCTGCATATGCTCGGCAACGGTGGCGTCGCTGATCGACAGTACCGGCTTCAGCTGCATCAGCAGCGTCTGGGCTAAGACAGGTTCGTCCGCGCAGCGCAGCGTCTTCGCATCAATCCACAGCCAGCCCCAGATGCCGCGCTCTGCGCGAAAGTGCCACTCCGCTCCCGCTAAGCTGATGCAGTAGCGGTTATCCCCCAGAGACTCGGCCTGAAATACCCGCTCGTACTCCAGCTCAGCCAGCATTTTTGCCACCAGCTGGCGGTTAACAAAATCCCAATCCTTGCGATTCATTACAGACCTACCTTGCTAAAGAAGTTGTGGCGGTCAGCCATGACCAGGCGCGAGCGCTTGTGCGGGAAATCAAACTCCTTAAGCGTCGCGTAGCCCGCAGGCTCCAGATGGCGGAACAGGCGCTGATTATCAGCCCGCGGCTCCAGCACGGTACGCTGCGTGCGCGGCTCGTCCAGCAGCAAGTAGTGGGTCAGCCCGCGCAGCCAGCTTTGAACATAGTGCGCGCCGCGCCACTGCTGCTCGCCAACCAGCAGATGCAGGCCGCGATCGAACGGCTGCCAGGCATAATGGCGGCCAATGCGGTCTTCTGCCGCCCAGTAAATTTCGAAGTAGCTGAACGGCTGGTCGTCAAAGCAGCCGATCAGCGGGAAAGCGTGTTTGCCGGTGAGCTGGCGCTCCAGGTAAGCGGTTTGTACCTCCAGCGAGCCGCTTTGCTCCCAGAAATAGTCCACGCGGGGATCGTTCATCCAGCGGGTAAACCGTTCTGCATCCAGCGCCGGGTCGGCCACGCGGAAGCTCAACGTCTTACGTACGCGCGGATCATAGCGGCGGTAAACCTCGCCTGACGGACGGGCAGGGCGCAGCGGGAAATAGAGCTCACGTTCTGCGTCAAACACCATCTCGCCTGAGGCGGGCTTAGCCGGCGTGCTTAACCACAGCGGCAGTTGCCAGAAGCTTGCGCGGTGAACGATGTCGCTTTTCAGCAGATCGAACAGCACCAGAGCCTGCGGCTCTTCACGCCACTGGGCGTAGGGCAGCACGATGGAGGAAAGCTGCGGCGCGGCAACAAACATCTGATCCAGCGCGTCACGCAGCCAGTCCGCTGGCAATTCCCCCGGCCAGTTCAGCACGGCACCGCCGTCCTGGCTCCAGCTCATGTTCAGGGATTTACCGAGTTTTTCGCAGCGCAGCCCATGCCCGCCGTGAACAATAGATGCCTGAAACATTCAGCCCTCCTGAGCCTGCAGCGGATTTACAAAGTCGAAGTAAATAACCGAGGGATCGACGATGGTGTTTTCGTTGTGGTCGTGCAGATAGCAGAAGAAGTTACCCTTCACGTTCCAGCTCGGGCTTTCCAGCACGTAGTCGAGGCAGTCTTTATGCGTAACCTCATCGCGCAGGGCGCTAAGCGCATCGCGTACCCGGCCCATCAGGGCTGTTTCGCTATCCATCCCGGCGGCGCCAAGCGCAGCTGTGACGGCGAACGTGGAGTTCACCAGCAGGTAGTAAGGGAAGTAGCGCAGCAGCTGCTCGCGGGTGAAGACGTTCTCCGCCTGCGCTTCGCCAATCATGTCGAGCCAGCCCGCGGCGTGAGGCATAAAGGCGCTGCCCTGGCAGTCGCGGTAGATGAGACCCACCGGCAGATCCTGCTGCATCTCCACCAGAATGTTTTGCTGGTGCGCCAGGAGGACCAGTCCGTAATCCGCCTCGGCGGTGAACAGCGGCTTCAGCACCTGCAGGCAATAGGCATCGATCCAGGCGTGTGCCGCCTGTTTTGGCGTGATCCCAAGGCGCTGGCTCAGACGCTTAACGGCGGCAACCAGCAGCGAATCCCCCCCGTCCGGGGCAGACTGCGTCAGGGAAACCAGGACGTTAGTCTGGCTCTGCGGCTGCTCAACCAGCAGGTTTTCGCGCAGGGCAAACAGGCTCTCTTCCATGATGTTGCCGTGCAGGTCGCGCAGCCCGGCCCAGCCGTCTTCCTGCATTACGCGGAAGCTCGGGAAGCGGGCCTGAAGCGTTTGCCAGCGGTCAGTTTGCGCCAGACGAGCAAGACGCATCCCGCGTTTAACTTCTTTCACCGACAGGGTGCGGACGGAGTTGGTCAGGCGCACGCTCAGGGAGAATTTGATCATGTCGCGGCTGGTGGCGCAGTAGAGCGAGCGCGAAGAGGTCGTCGGCAGCCATGGCGCGCCGGCTTCGCCTAAATCTTTCACCAGCCCTTTAGCGACCAGCTGCTGGCACCACTCCTGCTCCAGCAGATAGCCTGCCTGCCAGGGATGCAGCGGGAAGAGCCAGTGGTTATCTGTAAGTTCACTTAGCAGCTGCGGCGCATTTTCAGCGGCAAAGCGCGTCAGGCGCTGCTGCAGCGTGAGGTGCAGGCTTTCACCCGCCAGATAGCCTTTATCCACGGCGAACCAGCGCAGCGGGAAGTGTGGGGCAAAGTCAGGCAGATAGCGTTCAGCTTCCTGCTGGTTAAACGGCTCGTGGGATTTTGGCGCCGGATGGAAAGCATGTCCCACCAACAGCGCCTGCTCTGCTTCGCCAAAGTTCAGGGCTTTTTCGCGCAGTCCGTTCCAGTCATGGCGGGCTTCAATAGCCTGCTGCGTATGGGCATGACTCTCCATTACGCGCTGATAAAAAGCCTCACAGCCGGTAGCCGGCAGCATCTGCTGGTGCTGGAGTTTATCGACGATTAACTGGGAAAGGGTGGCGAAATCGACCGGCTGGCTGCCGGTGGCGTTGACCAGGCGAGCCGGAAATTCAAAGCGGTGATGCTGGGTAGGTGAGAAATAGGCCACTTTAAAGTGGAGCGCCTGTTGTTCGCCCAGGGGGATGATCAGTTCGGCTGGCTGGCTTTCGGTCAGTCGCCAGTCGTTGGTTTCACGGACAAGGGAATTGAGGAAGCACTGCGCGGCCACATCCCAGGCCAGAGTTTTATTTGGCAAAGTCATCATCAAACAGTTTCCACGCGTTATGATAATGCGAATTCTGCCGATAACGTTTCTCATTATCAATAACAATTGTTAGAATAGATAAAATAAATTTTACAAATACGCACAACAACCCCACGGATTAGCAACATCGTGACATCTCTTGAACTGGCGGCTTCGCCGCAAAAATCCCTTTCTTGTTGGCCACTTGCGCTGAGCGCCGGTCTGCTTGGCGTCGGGCAAAATGGCCTGCTGGTGGCGATCCCGGTGCTGGTAATGCAGACAAATCTTAGCCTCTCGGTCTGGGCGGCTCTGCTGACCCTCGGGTCGATGCTGTTTTTGCCGTCGTCGCCATGGTGGGGGAAGCAGATAGCGCGAATGGGGAGTAAACCGGTGGTGCTGTGGGCGCTGGCGGGATATGGCGCAAGCTTCACGCTGCTGGGGCTTGGCAGCCTGCTGCTGGCAACGCATACCGTCTCGGGCGTCGTCGGGCTCGGCATATTGATCGTTGCGAGAATTATTTATGGCCTGACCGTCTCGGCGATGGTGCCGGCCTGCCAGGTCTGGGCGCTGCAGCGGGCAGGTGAGGGGAAGCGCATGGCGGCCCTGGCGACCATCAGCTCCGGGCTAAGCAGCGGCCGTCTGTTCGGCCCGCTTTGCGCGGCGGGTATGTTGGCTATCCACCCGCTCGCCCCGCTGGGGCTGCTGATGGTGGCACCTTTGCTCGCTCTGGTGATGTTATTGCGTTTACCAGGAACGCCGCCGCAGCCTGCTGCGGAGCGTAAAAGCGCTCGTCTTCGCCCCGACTGCATACCCTATTTACTCTGCGCTCTGCTGCTTTCTGCCTCGGTAAGCCTGATGCAGCTGGGGCTATCTCCGGCGCTCGCCCGGCAGTTTTCAACGGATACCGCCGCTATCAGCCATCAGGTGGCGTGGCTGCTAAGCTTTGCGGCTGTTGCTTCCCTGGCCGCCCAGTTTGGGGTTCTTCGGCCTCAGCGCCTGACGCCGATGGCGCTGCTGTTAAGCGCCGGGGCGCTGATGATCTGCGGCCTGGCAATGATGATTTCTGTTCAGCTATGGCTTTTTTACGTTGGCTGCGCGGCGCTGTCATTTGGAGCCGCTCTGGCGACGCCCGCGTATCAGCTGCTGCTGAACGACAAACTTGCCGACGGAGCAGGGGCAGGCTGGGTTGCCACCAGCCACACTCTTGGCTACGGGCTTTGCGCCATGCTGGTGCCGCTGGTGTCGAAAACCGGCGCTGAAGCTGCGCTGATTATGGTGGCCTTTTTAGCCGCCGTGTTATTTACCGTGGTGTCTGGCTTTATCTGGCGCAGCCGCCACCGTTCACGTCATTCTGCAATTTAAGCGTAAGGAAAAGTTATGGCTGGAGTTCAGGGCTACCGTCTGTTTAACGTTCAACTGGCGCGAAAAACGGCCGTTTCACCTTCGCTGCTGAGCCTGGTGTTTAGCGGGCCGGAGGTGGCGCAGATGAAATGCGACTCGCCGGATCAGCGCATTAAAATGCTGTTTCCGTCCGAGGACGGGACGCCGCCGGCGCTGCCCGCCGAAGGGCAGTGGTACCAGATTGCTCAGGGAATGCCGAAAGAGAAGCGCCCGGTGATCCGCACTTATACGCTGCGCCATGTCGATCCTGCCCGTCAGGAAGTGACGGTGGAGTTTGTCAGCCACGGCACCGAAGGCCCTGCCTCCGCATGGGCGATTAATTCAGTACCTGGCGACGCTATCCAGATCGTTGCGCCTAACGCCGCTTATTCTGAAGACAGCGGCGGCTATGAATGGACGCCGCCAGCCGGGTTACGTAATGCGCTGATTATTGCCGATGAGACCGCGCTACCTGCGGCACGCGGTATTCTGGAAATGCTCGCGCGTCAGGATCAGCCTCCCAGGGTCCAGGCCTTTCTCGAGGTTCCGGAAGAGGGCGACTGCGTGGACTTAAGCGCCTATGGCTTCGCCGAGATCAACTGGCTGCCGCGTAAGACCACCTCTGCGAGCCACGGTGAATGCCTGATTCGGGCGGTGAAATTGCAGGCGAGAGTGCCGGAAAGCGGCCACTCTGAGGCCGTTCAGGAAGAGACAGAGGACGAGCTGCTGTGGGATAAAGCGACGACCGGCAGCAACGAGTTTTACGGCTGGGTGGCGGCGGAGTCGACGGTGGTTAAGCTGCTGCGCCGCCATTTGATCGGCGAGCGCGGCGTTGAGCATGAGGCGATTAACTTTATGGCCTATTGGGCGAAAGGGCGAGTTCGTTAGCAAAAAGGGCGGCCATTGGCCGCCCCTCCGTCAGATCTTCTTCAGCTGCGGCATCAGCATCACCGTCGTTTTCACAATCTGCATTAACTCTTCATAGCTGGCGTTCTCGCGGGCGCTGACCGACATCCCCTGAATAATGCAGCACAGGTACTTTGCCAGACAGCGAATGTTGCGCTCGGCCGGAATTTCACCCTTTTGCTGGCGAACGTCGAGAAAGCGCACCAGCGTCTGCTCCTGCACCGCATGCCGGGCTTTTATCGTCTCGGCGATGTCTACCGACGAGGCCGCCAGCACCGATGAGGTGCAGATGATAAAGCAGCCGGACGGGGTGCTTTTATCTGTAAAGCATTGCGCTAACGCCGAGAGATAATTCTCCAGAGCGGCTTCCAGGGTCTGATCTTCGCAGAACAGACAGGCTTCATGTTTTGCCGCAAAGCGCGCGATGTAGCGATCCAGCACCGCGCGGAAAAGTCCCTCTTTGTTGCTGAACTCCGCGTAGAGGGTAGGTGCTTTTGCCCCGGTGGCTTCTACCAGATGCGCCATGGATGTTGCTTCATAGCCATGCTGCCAGAAGAGTGTCATGGCCTTGTCGAGTGCTGCTTCCCTGTCAAACACTTTTGGACGGCCACGGCTTTTTTTACTGCAACTTAATGTCTCGGTTGCCATACCTGCCGTTTAACCTCTGTCTAATTAGTGAACGCTCATTATAAAAACAATCGGCGGCGGTAGCCAGCGCCATGTTATGAAAAATAATTATTTCTTATCACGATGAAAAATAGCGCTTTTTTTAATTACTTAACGGTCGTTATAAAAACATGTTGACGCGTGATGTAGATCACGTTTATGATTTTGTTATCGATCGTTAACTAATTAAGTTTGACGACCCCAAAATCACCTGCACAGGACACAAAACATGAAAACCTTAACAACTCTGTTCGCTGCCGCCGTTATTAGCTCACTCTCATTTGCAAGCTTTGCGGCTGTTGAAGTCTCCGCTACGCCTGCCGGCCAGCAAAAAGTCGGCACTATCAGCGCCGATGCGGGCAGCAACCTCTCTTCCCTGGAAGAACAGTTGGCCGCGAAGGCCGATGCAATGGGCGCCAAATCGTTCCGTATTACCTCCGTTAACGGTCCGAACACCCTGCACGGTACTGCCGTCATCTATAAATAAGCCAGACGTTAACCCTCATAAACGTTTGCCCTTATTCGTTATATGCCACTGCAAGCAAAAGGCCCTGTCGCAAGACAGGGCCTTTTTTTTAAACAAAGAAGGAAAAAGCGTGGTTTTTCCTTCTTTGTGGTTATCAGCCGAAAATCAATGAATTGATTTTCCTGGTTTTTAAGATGAAAGCAGAGGTAAGAATGGAGTTGTCATCTGGTTCAAGCCCTGTCGCAAGACAGGGCTTTTTTATGCGTAAATCCTGACCTCAGATTTCGTTTATCGGCTGGTCAGCCGCATGAGCATTGACGTTAATCGGCATCCCGGAACGGTGCTCCATGGCCTGCTCCATCACCTGGGCATCCGTTTTGGGTGCGTCACGGAACTGTTTCATCTGCTCGTTCAGCACAATCGGCAGGACTTTAGGATCGTCATCAATTGCTTTGGACAGCGGCTGGTGAACTTCTACCAGGCGCGAGCCGTCTGGCTCAACGGAGGCTTTGATTGGCGTATTGATGATGCGTACCGACGTCCCGACGGGCACTTTGTTAAACAGCGCCTTGATGTCGCCGTCGCGCAGGCGGATGCAGCCGGAGCTGACGCGCATGCCAATGCCAAAGTCCGCGTTGGTGCCGTGCAGCAGGTAAACGCCGCCAAATGCCGCGAGGCGAATTGCGTGGTGGCCCATAGGGTTATCCGGCCCGGCAGGAACCACGGCCGGGAGTTTGATGCCCTGCGCCAGGTAACGTGCGCGAATATTGGCCGTTGGCGTCCAGGTTGGGTTCGCTCGTTTATCAGAAATTTTGGTCACCATCGTCGGGGTCAGCGTATCGCCGCCTAGCTGGCCAATGCCTATCGGGTAAACGGTGACTTTGTTTTGCCCGACCGGGAAGTAATAGAGGCGCAGCTCGGCAAGGTTAATCACGATGCCTTCGCGCGGCACGTCCGGCAGCAGCATCTGGCGTGGAATGGTCAGTACGCTACCGGCTCGCGGCACGTAAGGATCTACGCCGGGATTGGCCTGCAGCAAAGCCAGGAAACCGACGTTATATTTTTTCGCTATCGCCTCCAGCGAACCGCCGTCGTTAGCGACCTGATGGAACATATTTTTGCCTATCAGGCGGCTATTGGCGGCAGGAAGAGGGTAGTCGTTAGCGCTTGCGGGCAGCGCCATGGCCGTCGCGCCCAGTAAGGCTGCGGCGGCAAACCAGCGGCGGAAAGAGAAAGAACGCAATGCAAACATAGCAAAACCCTGTATTTTTAATGGTTAATTTTAGTGGACAGACTAACGCCAATTATCGGTGACCGGCGTGTCGGGAAGTCCTGGGGATTGCAAAGAATGTGTAAATGTCACAGAAAGTTGCGCCTTACCGGGCGGTAAGGCGCAGAAGGGTCAGGCCGCAGCGTTTTCCGCCAGGCTGTTCATAAAGTTACGCACCCACTCCATGCGTGTTTTTCTGTCGCCGAGATCCTGGAAGAACTTCAGCCGGGTAGGTCCGTCAAGGCGGTAATGCTGTGGCTGCTTCTGCAGCAGGCCAATCAGCCACACCGGATCAACGTGGTTTTTCTCCGCGAACTCGATGGTGCCGCCTTTTTCATTGCCCTCAATCTTACGTACGCCAAGCTTTTGAGCCTGCTGGCGCAGCGCGGCGATATCCAGCAGATTGCGAGCCGCATCCGGCAGAATGCCAAAGCGGTCGATCAGCTCCACTTTTAGCTCGTCCAGCTCGTGCTCGCCTTTTGCACTGGCTATACGCTTGTAGAACGACAGACGGGTATTCACGTCCGGAATAAAATCATCCGGCAGCAGGGCTGGCATACGTAGCTCAACTTCCGTCTGGCTGTTGGTGAGATCTTCCAGCGACGGCTCGCGGCCTTCTTTCAGCGCGTCAACGGCGTTTTCCAGCAGCTCCATGTACAGCGAGAAGCCGATGGTTTCCATCTGCCCGCTCTGATCTTCGCCCAGCAGCTCACCCGCGCCACGGATTTCGAGGTCGTGAGTTGCCAGCGCAAAGCCCGCGCCAAGATCCTCCAGCGAGGCAATGGCCTCCAGGCGTTTTTGCGCGTCGGTGGTCATGGATTTAGGATGCGGCGTCAGCAGCCAGGCATAGGCCTGGTGGTGAGAACGCCCGACGCGGCCGCGAAGCTGGTGAAGCTGCGCGAGGCCAAAGTGGTCGGCCCGCTCGATGATGATGGTATTGGCGGTCGGAATGTCGATCCCGGTTTCGATGATGGTGGTACACACCAGCACGTTAAAACGCTGGTGGTGGAAGTCGTTCATCACCCGCTCCAGCTCGCGCTCGCGCATCTGGCCGTGGCCGATAGCAACCCGCGCTTCCGGCACCAGCTCGGCCAGCTTGTCGGCGGCTTTCTGGATATTTTCGACGTCGTTAAAGAGGTAGTAAACCTGGCCGCCGCGCAGCACTTCACGCAGGATAGCCTCGCGCACCACCAGGCTGTCGTATTCGCGTACGAAGGTTTTCACCGCCAGGCGGCGGGCCGGTGGCGTGGCGATAATCGACAGATCGCGCATGCCGCTCATCGCCATATTCAGGGTTCGCGGAATCGGCGTTGCGGTCAGCGTCAGGATATCCACGTCGGCGCGCATCGCCTTAATACGTTCTTTGTGGCGCACGCCGAAGCGGTGCTCTTCGTCGACAATCAGCAGCCCCAGGTCGCGCCACTTCACGTCGGCCTGCAGCAGCTTGTGGGTGCCGATAAGAATGTCGATTTTCCCTTCGCTTGCCTGCTCCAGAATCTGCGTCTGCTCTTTGGCGCTGCGGAAGCGGGAGAGCATTTCAATGCGCACCGGCCAGTTGGCGAAGCGGTCGCGGAAGTTGTCGTAGTGCTGCTGAGCCAGCAGGGTGGTCGGCACCAGCACCGCGACCTGCTTGTTGTTCTCTACCGCGAGGAACGCGGCGCGCATCGCAACTTCGGTTTTACCAAAGCCCACGTCGCCGCAGACCAGCCTGTCCATCGCCAGCGGGCGGCACATATCGCTCAGCACGGCGTTAATGGCCTGCGCCTGGTCCGGCGTAGTTTCAAACGGGAAGCTGTCGCAGAACAGCTGGTACTGCTCGCGGTCATGCTTGAAGGCAAAGCCCTCTTTGGCGGCGCGCATCGCATAGATATCAAGCAGTTCGGCGGCGACGTCGCGAACTTTCTCCGCCGCCTTCTGGCGGGCGCGGGACCAGGCATCGCTGCCAAGCTTATGCAGCGGCGCGTTCTCATCCGCCCCACCGGCGTAGCGGCTGATCAGGTGCAGAGACGAGACCGGCACATAAAGTTTGGCGTCGCCCGCGTAGGTCAGCATCAGGTATTCGGCGGTAATGCCACCGGCTTCAAGCGTGGTCAGCCCTGCATAGCGGCCAACGCCGTGCTCAAGGTGGACCACCGGCTGGCCTGCATGCAGCTCCGCCAGGTTACGGATCAACGTGTCCGGGTTGATGGTGCGGCGACTGTCCTGACGACGGCGGCTGACGCGTTCGCCCAGCAGATCGCTCTCGCAAATCAGCGCCCGGTTGCGCAGGGTATCGATAAAGCCGTGCTCGCTGGCGCCGATCGTCAGATAGCGGCCGTTGCCTTCGGCTTCCTCCAGGCGGTAGATGCGTTTTGGCGCGACTTTAATGCGCCCCAGCAGTTCGCCCAAAGCTTCGCGGCGACCTTCGCTTTCGACCGAGAAAATCACCGGCCCGGTAAAGGACTCGAGGAACTTACGCAGGCTGTCCAGCGGGGCTTTTTGCTGTGCCTGAACGGCCAGATCGGGCAGCGCCTGGTAACCCAGGTTCACGTTGGCGGCTTTCTTCGGCAGCGAGTCCGTTTTGAGCTGTACGCGCGGCCAGGCTTTTAGCTCGCTAAACAGCGAATCGGTTTTCAGCCACAGATCTTCCGGCGGCAGAAGAGGGCGCATCGGGTCAACACCGCGATTTTCAAAGCGGGCGTTGGCGTCCAGCCAGAAGCGTTCCGCGCTGGCCTCAAGGTCGCCGGTATTCACCAGCAGCGTGTTGGCCGGGAAATAGCTAAACAGCGTTGGCAGCGGTTCGCTAAAGAACAGCGGCTGCCAGTATTCGATCCCGGCGGGTAGCGTGCCTTTGCTGACCTGCTGATAGATATGTTCGGCATCGCGCTTGACGTCGAACCTGTCGCGCCACTGGCTGCGGAACAGCTCAATGGCGTTTTTGTCGGTCGGGAATTCGTGCGCCGGCAGCAGGTTGATGGCTTCAACCTCTTCCAGCGTGCGCTGAGAATCCACGTCAAAGACGCGCAGGCTGTCGATTTCATCGTCAAAGAAATCGATACGGTACGGCTGGCTGCTGCCCATCGGGTAGAGATCGAGCAGCGCGCCACGGGTGGCAAACTCGCCGTGCTCCATCACCTGATCGACGCTGCGGTAGCCCGCCTGTTCCAGCTGCGCGCGCAGGTTATCCCGCGACAGACGCTGGCCTTTTTTCATCACCAGCGCGTGGCCGTGCAGGTAGCTGTGCGGGCAAACGCGCTGCATCAGCGTATTCACCGGCATGATCAGCACGCCGCGCTGCATGGTTGGCAGCTGGTAAAGCGTGGACAGGCGCGACGAAATGATTTCCTGATGCGGCGAGAAGCTGTCGTACGGCAGCGTTTCCCAGTCGGCGAGATTGACGACCAGGTTGTCGGTGAACTGGGTGATTTCATCGTGCAGCCGCAGCGCGTTCTGCATGTCGGGGGCAATCAGTACCACCGGGCCGCTATGACGTTCAACGATTTCAGCCACTTCGGTGGCGCAGGCAGAGCCGGTCAGCTCGCCCAGCAGACGTTGTTCTGCGGCTTTTACGGGTAAGGAATAGCGATATTGTTCAGGCATAGAAAGCGTCAGGATCTCGTAGGTTGTTCCGTCAGCCTGAAGGCAAACGGTGCGCGAGCCATTGATAAGCAGTTGGATATTATTATCCTCGATCGCTTTGTATAAGCAACCCGCGCAGCAGTAATTCAAGTCCGGCAACGGCTTGTTCCAGACGCGCCGCGCTGTCGCCCTCGGCTATCCAGAATGCCGACTCTGCCAGCCTACCGTAGAGCAATGAGGTCAGCGCCTGAGGATCGATTTTAGCGATGATGCCCGGCTGCATAAGGCCTGCCAGCAGCGTGGCGCGAGTTTCTTACCTTATCTGCGCGGGTTCGACGAACCATTCTTACCTCTTACATTCAGTTCGTATGATTATTTACATTCATCTCGTATGAATATACGCTTTATTCATACGACGTGTATGTATTATTGCGATGCAGTCAGGTTGAGGCAAGCAAAGACGCTAAAGGAGAAAACAATGATTCAGGCTTATCGGCAGCTTTTTGCCGCATCAGGGACTCGAGGGTTTGCACTTGCAGGCCTGCTGGCAAGGCTTCCTTTGCCGATGATCGGCATTGGCATTATTACGCTTTTGTCTCAGTTGCACGGTAGCTTTACCCTGGCGGGAGCAGTTGCCGCGACCTTCGTGCTGACCTACGCGCTGCTGTCTCCTCAGACCTCGCGCCTGGTGGATCGCTTCGGGCAAAGCAGAATATTGCCGCTTGCCAGCGGGATTGCTCTCGTCGGTATGCTGCTGTTGTTGACCGCCAGCCACTGGCGTTTGCCGGACGCAACTCTGTTCTTGGGGGCCTTGCTGATCGGTTTTATGCCCAGCATGTCGGCAATGGTCCGGGCTCGCTGGAGCGCTATCTATCGCGGCGAACCGCAGATCCAGACCGCTTATTCACTGGAGGCGGTATTTGATGAAGTAACCTTTATTGTGGGGCCGCCCCTTTCCGTTGGGCTTTGCGTAGCCGTTTTCCCTCAGGCCGGGCTGATTGCCGCGGCGCTGTTTCTCGCCGTTGGGGTAGGCACCTTTGTTATGCAGCGAAAAAGTGAACCGCCGCTTGAGGTGTTGTTGCCTGAGCAAACACGAGGCACTGCGGTTATCAGGCTGGCAAACGTGCGTCTTTTAAGCCTGCTGATGATCGCGATGGGGATTATCGTGGGGACGGTAGATATCGTCAGCGTTGCATTTGCTAATGCACTGGGGAAACCCGCTGCGGCGAGCCTCGTTTTATCCGCTTATGCTTTTGCTTCATGCCTTGCAGGCCTGCTGTTCGGCGCGTTAAAGCTTCGTGTGCCGTTGTACAAACTGTTACTGCTGGGAGGATTTGCTACGGCGGTGACCACGCTTCCGCTGTTAATGGTAAGCGGCGTAACCTCATTGACGGCGGCGGTGCTCTTTGCAGGGCTGTTTTTCTCACCGACGATGATTGTGGCGATGTCGCTGGTGGAGCAGATTGTGCCTGAGAGGAGTCTGACCGAAGGGCTGACGTGGCTGCTTTCGGGGTTAAACGTCGGCGTGGCTATCGGGGCCGCCGTGTCCGGCATGGTTGTCGATAGCTACGGGGCTAAAGCGGGATTCTGTGTGGCATTGAGCGCGGGGAGTGGCGTGCTGATCGTCGCATATTGGGCTTACCGTAAGCTTCGAAGTTAAAAAAGCAGCCTGCTGTAGCAGGCTGTTTATGCTCAGGAACGGGTGGCGATCTGTGCGGGCGGAGAGAAAAACAGATCGCCGAACAGGGCGACGGAGAGCCTGCGGAAGCCGAGGCCGGCCAGAGTACAAATGCCGAGGCTGACAAACGGATAGACCAGCAGAATCGCCAGCACCAGCGTGTCGGAAAGCTCGCCGCTGTTGATTTTGGCCAGCGTCACAAGGCTTAAGGCCTCAATCAAAATGCGGTGCGTGGTATAGATGGCGATGGTGTTGGAGCCGACAACGTTAAGAAAGCCGTCTTCACGTGCTTCGCGCCAGCCGTTCAGCAGATAGAACACGCGCAGGATGACCACGATCGACACCAGCGAAATCACCAGCGGCACGTTCACAAAATAAAGCGCCAGCGAGCCTGGGGCTACGGCGGCGCAGATAAACGGATGTTGCGAAAAGCGGAAGTCCTTCATCCAGGCCATCAGCAAAGGGCCAAACCATGCGCCGAGGCCGTAATACACCATGTTCCGTGCCACGCTGTTCAGTCCCCACCAAGGCAGCGGTACAAAGGCGATGAGAAGGTTGATGCTCATCAGCAGAACTATCACCGGGATGCGGTAGCGGCGCAGCGCCTTAAACAGAATAAAGTAAACCAGCAGGGCGTAGAGATACCACAGGCTGGTGCTCGCCTTCGCCATGCTGATGGCGAACTGCCCGAGTGAGTCCGCGTAGGCGGCGTTCGACGCCGGGTTGCGATCAATATCCGGCGCCAGCCACTGGTTGAGGTGCGTAAGGGCGACCCATTGAATCAGGCCCCACAGCAGCAGCACGTAGAAAATACTCCACAGCCGCTTGTCCACGCTGTCGCGCCACCTGACCTCGTTAATATAACGGGTGATCAGGTAGCCAGAGATAAAGAAGAACACCGGCATACGGAAGGGGGCGAGATAGAGATTGAGGTAAACCCACAGCTTAGCGACGTACTGATTGAGGCCTGGCCCGGGAGCCGTGAGGTGAGGGTAGAAAGTGATCACCGAATGGTAGATAACCACCAGGCAAATGCATAATCCTTTGATTTGGTTGATCCAGAGTTGCTTTTTCTTCATGCCATATCCACGTCGTTACGGGCTCCAGTAAAGATTGGCCTGTTATCCTGGTGTCATTTTGGGGCGAGCACGACCTCAATTATCTGTTTTTGCATGTGATTAGGTAAATTTAGGAAAAGTTGCAGGCGCTTAAGAAACCAGACGAATAAATTGGGCTGGTGAATTCATTTGGCCGGGGAGGTGTCGTATACTTCCCGGATCTCTGCTTAGGCAACCCGCAACAAGACGGACTTCATGTATCAACCTGTCGCGTTATTTATAGGCCTGCGCTATATGCGTGGGCGAGCAGCGGACCGCTTCGGCCGCTTCGTCTCCTGGCTGTCGACGATTGGCATCACCCTTGGGGTGATGGCGCTGGTCACGGTTCTTTCGGTCATGAATGGCTTCGAGCGCGAGCTGCAAAACAACATCCTGGGGCTGATGCCGCAGGCGTTGATCACCTCGCCGTCCGGCTCCATCAACCCTCAACAACTTCCCTCAGACTCCCTGAAGCTTCAGGGCGTGACGCGTATTGCGCCGCTGACAACCGGTGACGTGGTGCTGCAAAGCGCCCGCAGCGTTGGTGTGGGCGTGATGCTTGGCGTGCAGCCGGACGAAAAAGATCCGCTCTCTCCGTACCTGATCAACGTCAAGCAGGCCGACCTGGTGGCCGGGCAGTACAACGTCATCCTCGGTGAGCAGCTTGCCGTGTCGCTGGGCGTTAAGCGCGGCGAAACCATCCGTATCATGGTGCCGTCAGCCAGCCAGTTCACGCCGATGGGGCGCCTGCCGAGCCAGCGCCTGTTCAACGTGATTGGCACCTTCGCGGCAAACAGCGAAGTGGACGGCTACCAGATGCTGGTTAACCAGCAGGATGCCTCGCGCCTGATGCGCTACCCGGCGGGCAATATCACCGGCTGGCGTCTGTGGCTGGCCGAGCCGCTCAAGGTTGATGTGCTGAGTAGCCAAACGCTGCCGCAGGGCACCGAGTGGAAAGACTGGCGCGAGCGCAAAGGCGAGCTGTTCCAGGCCGTGCGCATGGAGAAAAATATGATGGGGCTGCTGCTTAGCCTGATTGTTGCCGTCGCCGCGTTTAACATCATTACCTCTCTCGGCCTGCTGGTGATGGAGAAGCAGGGCGAAGTGGCTATTCTGCAAACCCAGGGGCTGACTCGCCGCCAGATCATGACGGTGTTTATGGTTCAGGGCGCAGGCGCTGGCGTGATTGGTGCCCTGCTGGGTGCCCTGCTGGGTGCGCTGCTTGCCAGCCAGCTGAATAATTTAATGCCGATCATCGGCATTCTGCTTGATGGCGCGGCCCTGCCGGTCGCTATCGAGCCGTTACAGGTTGTGGTGATTGCCATTGTGGCGATGGCCATTGCTCTGCTCTCCACGCTTTACCCTTCGTGGCGCGCCGCCGCGACCCAACCCGCTGAGGCTTTACGTTATGAGTAATTCTGTCCTGTTGCAGTGTGACAACCTGTGCAAACGCTATCAGGAAGGCAAGGTGCAAACGGATGTGCTGCACGATGTCAGCTTCAGCATCAACGCGGGCGAACTGATGGCGATAGTCGGCAGCTCCGGCTCCGGCAAAAGTACCTTGCTGCACCTGCTGGGCGGGCTGGACACGCCAACCTCCGGCGACGTGGTGTTCAACGGCCAGGCAATGAGCAAGCTCTCTTCGGCGGCAAAAGCGGAGCTGCGTAACCGCGAGCTGGGCTTTATTTACCAGTTCCACCATCTGCTGCCGGACTTTACCGCGCTGGAAAACGTGGCGATGCCGCTGCTTATCGGCAAGAAAAAGCAGGAAGAGGTGCAGCAGCGTGCGCTGGAGATGCTGGCCGCCGTTGGCCTGGATCACCGCAGCAACCACCGTCCTTCTGAGCTGTCCGGCGGGGAGCGTCAGCGCGTGGCGATTGCCCGTGCGCTGGTGAATAATCCGCGCCTGGTGCTGGCGGATGAGCCGACCGGTAACCTGGATGCGCGCAATGCCGACAGTATTTTCGAGCTGCTGGGCGAGCTGAACGTGCGCCAGGGCACCGCTTTCCTGGTCGTCACTCATGACCTGCAGCTGGCTAAGCGTATGTCCCGCCAGCTGGAAATGCGCGATGGCCGCCTGACCCACGAGCTGACCTTGATGGGAGCGCAGTAATGGCTTCGCCCCTGTCTTTATTGATTGGCCTGCGGTTTAGTCGCGGGCGACGCCGCAGCGGCATGGTTTCGCTGATTTCGGTGATCTCCACGCTCGGTATCGCGCTGGGCGTGGCGGTGCTGATCGTCGGCCTGAGCGCGATGAACGGCTTCGAGCGCGAGCTGAAAAACCGCATTCTCGCCGTGGTTCCCCACGGTGACATAGAGCCGATGAACCAGCCCTTTGCAAACTGGCAGCGGGCGTTACCCGAAGTCGAGGGCGTGAAAGGCATTGTGGCCGCCGCGCCGTATATTCGTTTTACCGGGCTGGTGGAAAGCGGGGCAAATCTGCGCGCCATTGAGGTAAAAGGCGTCGATCCGGTTCAGGAAACGCAGCTGAGCGCGTTGCCACAATATGTGCAGAATAATGCCTGGGCGAACTTTAAGGCCGGGCAGCAGCAAATCATCATGGGTAAAGGCGTGGCGGACGCGCTCAAGGTGAAGCAGGGCGACTGGGTATCGATCATGATCCCCAATAACGACGGCGGCACTAAGCTGATGCAGCCCAAGCGCGTCAGGTTACAAATTGCCGGTATTCTCGCGTTGAGCGGCCAGCTCGATCACAGCCTGGCGATGGTGCCGCTGCAGGACGCTCAGGGCTATCTGGATATGGGGGACAGCGTTACCGGCATCTCCATCAAGGTTAACGACGTCTTTAACGCCCGGCAGCTGGTGCGCGACGCGGGGCTGGCAACCAACTCCTACGTGCGCATCAGCAGCTGGATTGATACCTACGGCTATATGTACCGCGACATTCAGATGATCCGCGCCATCATGTACCTTGCGATGGTGCTGGTGATTGGCGTGGCCTGCTTCAACATCGTCTCCACGCTGGTGATGGCGGTGAAAGACAAGAGCAGCGACATCGCTGTGCTGCGAACGTTGGGGGCTAAAGACGGCCTGATTCGCGCTATCTTTGTCTGGTACGGGCTGCTGGCCGGGCTGCTGGGCAGCGTCAGCGGCGTAGTGGTCGGCGTGCTGGCCTCATGGCAGCTGACCAACATCATTGGCGTAATTGAAAAGCTCATCGGGCACCATTTCCTGTCCGGTGATATTTATTTCATTGATTTCTTACCTTCTGAGCTGCACTGGCAGGACGTGGTTTACGTCCTGGTGACGGCGCTGGTTCTTAGCCTTCTGGCAAGCTGGTACCCGGCACGGCGCGCAAGCAACATCGATCCGGCAAGGGTGCTAAGCGGACAATAAAAATTAACTAACTTCTGGGGAGCAGCAATGTATTACGGATTCGATATCGGCGGCACTAAGATTGCACTCGGCGTTTATGACCGGCAGCGGCGTTTACTATGGGAAGCCCGGGTTGCTACTCCTCACGACAGTTATGAAAATTTCCTCGACGCGGTGGTCGGGCTGGTGGCGCAGGCCGACGAGAAGTTTAACTGCCGAGGCTCCGTAGGCATTGGTATTCCCGGTATGCCGGAAACCGATGACGGCACGCTTTACGCCGCTAACGTTCCTGCCGCCAGCGGCAAGCCGCTCCGCGCAGACCTCAGCGCCATGCTCGAGCGCGACGTGCGCATCGACAACGACGCCAACTGCTTTACGCTCTCCGAAGCCTGGGACGACGAATTTCTCAACTATCCGGTGGTGATGGGGCTGATCCTCGGCACGGGCGTCGGCGGCGGGATTATCATTAACGGCAAATCGGTTACTGGCCGCAGCTACATTACCGGGGAATTCGGCCACACTCGCCTGCCGGTGGACGCGCTGGAAATCCTCGGGCGCGACATTCCCTTCACCCGCTGCGGCTGCGGTAAAAACGGCTGTATCGAGAACTACCTCTCCGGGCGCGGTTTTGCCTGGCTGTGGAAGCATTTCTATGGAGAGCCGCTGGAGGCGAAAGAGATTATCTCTCGCTACCGCCAGGGTGACGAGCAGGCCATCGAGCACGTTGACCGTTTCCTTGAGCTGCTGGCGGCCTGCCTTGGTAATTTATTGACCTCAATTGACCCTCATCTGGTGGTGATTGGCGGAGGATTGTCTAACTTTAGCGATATCTACGCCCAGCTGCCGGAGCGCCTGCCGAAATATCTGCTGCCGGTTGCTGCGGTGCCGCGAATTGAACAGGCACGCCACGGTGACGCAGGCGGTATGCGTGGCGCTGCATTCCTCCACTACACGGAGTAAGTCATGCTTTCTCGTCGTCAACACCGGCTTAGCCGGTTTCGGAAGAACAAGCGCCTGCTGCGCCAACGTTTGCGTCAGCGTATCTTTTTCAGAGACAGGTTGGGACCGGAAGTAATGGAAAAACCAAGAGTGGTAGTACTCACCGGCGCGGGGATCTCCGCTGAATCCGGCATTCGTACATTCAGAGCCGCCGACGGGCTGTGGGAAGAGCACCGCGTCGAAGACGTGGCGACGCCGGAAGGCTTTGCTCGTGACCCGGCGCTGGTGCAGCGTTTCTACAACGAACGCCGCCGCCAGCTTCAGCAGCCGGAGGTGCAGCCTAACGCTGCGCACGTGGCGCTGGCAACACTGGAAGAGGCGCTGGGGGATCACTTCGTGCTGGTTACCCAGAATATCGATAACCTCCACGAGCGTGCTGGCAGCAAAAACGTCATTCACATGCACGGTGAGCTGCTGAAGGTTCGCTGCGCCAGCAGCGGCCAGGTGCTGGACTGGACGGGGGATATCACCGCCGAAGACCGCTGCCACTGCTGCCAGATCTCTTCCGTGCTGCGCCCGCATATCGTCTGGTTTGGCGAAATGCCGCTGGGCATGGATGAGATTTATCAGGCTATTGCCACCGCTGACTACTTTATCGCTATCGGTACCTCCGGCCACGTTTACCCGGCCGCGGGCTTTGTTCACGAGGCGCGTCTGCAGGGGGCGCATACCGTAGAGCTGAATCTGGAGCCAAGCCAGGTCGGCAGCGAGTTTGAAGAGAAGCATTACGGCCTGGCGAGCCAGGTGGTGCCGGAGTTTGTGGACAGGCTTTTGAAGGGGTTGTAGTTAGCGGTTAACCCTCACCCCGGCCCTCTCCCTGGAAGGGAGAGGGGGAAAATCGAAGGTTTATACTCGATCCAGTCCCTCTGCCCTTTGGGGATATGGTTAGGGTGAGGGGGGAAACCGAACTCGATCCAGTTCCCTCTCCCCTTTGGGGAGAGGGTTAGGGTGAGGGGACAATCACCGCCCCGCCTTCAGTCGCTGATAATAAGACTCATACAGCGCGCTCGCGTCACCCACGTCGTTCTGCCACTCACCAGCTTTAATCACCTCTGCATCCGGGTACAGCGACTTATCTTCCGCCACGTTCTTCGGCAGCAGCTTGCGGGCTTCGAGGTTTGGCGTCGGGTAGCCGATGGTTTCCGCCACCTGCTTAGCCACGTCCGGGCGCAGCAGGAAGTTGATCAGCTTCAGCGCGCCGTCGACGTTCTTCGCGTTGGCCGGAATCGACAGGTTATCCATCCAGAAAATCCCGCCTTCCTTCGGCCAGACAATCTCCAGCGGCGTGCCTGCCTGGCGAGCCACGTACGCCGAGCCGTTCCACACCATGCCGAGGTTCACTTCGCCTTCCATATAAGGGTTAGCCGGGTTGTCGGAGTTAAACGCCGCCACGTTGGGCATCAGCTTTTGCAGCTCGTGGTAGGCGGCCTCGATCTCTTTCGGGTCGGTGGTGTTGCCGGACAGGCCAAGCTTGCGCAGTGCCATCTGGAACACTTCGCGCGCGTCGTCGGTCAGCAGCAGGCTTTGTTTGTACTCCGGCTTCCACAGGTCGGCCCAGCTGGTGATGCTTTTCGGATCGATAGCTTCGCTGTTGACGCCAATCGCCGTGGCGCCCCAGATATACGGGATGGAGTAGTCGTTATTCGGGTCAAACGGCTTGTTCAGCATCTCCGGGTCGAGATTCTTAAAGTTGCTGAGCTTGCTCTTGTCGATCTTCTGGATCATCCCTTCTTTGCGCATCTTCGCCACAAAGTAGGTGGATGGCACCACCAGATCGTACGCGCCGTCTTTGTAGGTCTTGAGCTTGGCGTACATGGTTTCGTTCGACTCGTAGGTCGAATAAATCACCTTGATACCGGTCTCTTTGGTGAACTGCTCCAGCAGGCCCGGCGGCACGTACTCGGTCCAGTTGTAGAAATAGAGCGTCTTGCTGTCGTCGGCATGAGCGGCGCCGATGCCAAGCGCCAGAGCGCCCGCAGCAAGCAGGTGGCGTGGCCATTTTTTCATTTTAACGTCCCCTGAGGTTTGGTTTTATCGCGAAGGATCAGCTGGCTGGCGATCACCATAGCCAGCGAAAGTAACAGCAGAATGGTGGCCAGGGCGTTCACTTCCGGCGAAACGCCGACCTTGACCATCGAGTAAATTTTTAGCGGCAGGATCTCGTAGCTCGGCCCGGTGACGAACGAAGAAACAACCACATCGTCCATCGACAAGGTAAAGCTTAGCAGCCAGCCAGCAGCCACTGCAGGCATCGCCAGCGGCAGAATAATCTTGCGCAGAATGGTCAGCTCGCTGGCGCCCAGATCACGCGCCGCTTCCAGCATCTTGACGTCAAACCCTTTCAGGCGGGAGTAGACGGTAACCACCACAAACGGCAGGCAAAAGGTGATGTGGGAAAACAGCAGCGACCAGAAGCCGAGCGACACCCCCAGCAGCATAAACAGCACCAGCAGCGAAATAGCCATTACGATGTCCGGCGACATCATCACCACAAACAGCATGCCGCTGACGAACGGTTTGCCGCGAAAGCGATAGCGGTAGAGCGCCACGGCGGTAAGCGAGCCGATAAGCGTGGCTGCGCTGGCGGAAAACACCGCCATCGTCAGCGAATGCTTTGCGGCCTGCAGCAGGCTGTCGTTGTTCATCAGCAGGCTGTACCAGTTGGTGGTGAAGCCTTGCCAGTTAATGCCGAAGCGCGAGCTGTTAAACGAGTTCACGATCAGGATGATGATCGGAATGTATAAAAAAGCGTAAATGGCGGACATAAAGCCGCCGCGAAGCAGGCGTCCGATCATTCCAGTTCCACCTTTTTATTCAGCAGGCGCGCCGCGCGCCAGTACACCAGCAGCATCAGGCCCATCACCAGCGTCAGCGTAATGCTGGTTGCCGCGCCGAACGGCCAGTCGCGGATGTTGAGGAACTGGCTCTTAATCACGTTGCCAATCAGCAGGTTCTTCGCGCCGCCCATCAAGTCTGACACGTAGAACAGCCCCATTGCGGGCAGCATCACCAGCAGGCAGCCGGCGACAATCCCCGGCATGGTCAGCGGCAGAATAATGCGCACAAAGGTTTGCAGTTTGCTGGCCCCGAGATCCCGCGCCGCCTCAAGCAGCGGCTTGTCCAGTTTCTCAATGCTGGAGTAAAGCGGCATCACCATAAACGGCAGCAGGATATAGACCAGGCCGATAATCACCGCGCTCGGAGTGAACATGATGCGGATCGGCGTGTCGATCAGCCCCAGCCACAGCAGGCACTCGTTAAGGTAGCCCTTAGTGCTGAGGAAGATCTTCAGCCCGTAGATACGGATCAGCGAGTTGGTCCAGAACGGCACAATCAGCAGGAACAGCAGCAGCGGGCGCACTTTCTCCGGCAGGCGCGCCAGAAACCAGGCAAAAGGGTAGCCGAGCACCAGGCAGGCGAGCGTGGCTATCGCCGCCATGTTCAGCGAGTGCAGCAGCACCTGGGCGTACAGCGGGTCGGCCAGCCGGGTGTAGTTATCCAGCGTAAAGACCATGCTCACGAAGTTATCGTTATCGCGGGTCAGGAAGCTGGTGACGATGATCATCAGGTTGGGCAGGAAGACAAACAGCAGCAGCCAGCCCACCACGGTGGCAATTACCACATTCTGGAATTTACGCGAGCTCTTCATCTGCCAGCACAACCTCCCAGCTTTCTACCCAGGTCACCGCCATTTTCTGATCAAGCGTATGGTCGAAGTCCGGGTCGTCTTCGTTAAAGAACTCGCTCACCATTACCATCTTGCCGTTTTCCAGCTCGACGGTAGACTCCAGCGTCATGCCTTTATAGTTGCGTTCGCGCACGTAGCCAATCAGCCCGTCGACTTCGCGGGCGTCGTTGATCTCTTCCACGCGCAAATCTTCCGGGCGCAGCAGAACGTTCAGATGCTGCCCGATGCTCACCGGCTGATTGACGAAGATATGGCATTCCCGGCCTTCCACGTTCGCCAGTACGCGCTGCTCGTCGATGCGCTCGAGCACCGTCGCGTCGAAGATATTGATCTCGCCGATAAAGCTGGCAACAAACAGGTTCTTTGGCTCTTCGTATATTTCTCGCGGCGTACCGTCCTGCTCAATCTTGCCGTCGCGCATCACCACGATGCGGTCGGACATGGTGAGGGCCTCTTCCTGGTCGTGCGTGACAAACACAAACGTAATGCCCAGCTTGCGCTGCAGGGCTTTAAGTTCGTTCTGCATCTGCTTGCGCAGCTTGTAGTCCAGCGCCGACAGCGACTCATCGAGCAGCAGCAGACGAGGCTTGTTCACCACCGCGCGAGCAATTGCCACGCGCTGCTGTTGGCCGCCGGAAAGCTGGTTCGGCTTGCGCCGGGCAAACTCTTCCAGCTGCACCATTTTCAGCGCCTCGGTCACGCGCGGCGTGATTTCAGCCGCAGGTGTTTTCTGCATCCGCAGGCCAAAGGCGACGTTTTCAAACACCGTCATGTGCGGAAACAGTGCGTAGCTCTGGAACACGGTATTCACGTGGCGATGCTCGGCAGGCACGTGGGTGATGTCCTGATTATCGAGCGTGATCTGCCCGGCATCGACGTTTTCGAGCCCGGCAATAAGGCGCAGTACGGTAGTTTTGCCGCAGCCGGAAGGGCCAAGCAGCGTAAGGAATTCACCATGATTAATGGTGAGAGAGAAGTCAGAAATTACAGATTTACCATCAAAGCTCTTAGCAACTCCCGCCAGGTTGACCAGCATGGAGTGCGAACGTTGCACTTTATTCAATTTTTTACGCTGTCCCATAAATGACGTATCCGGAGCGAAGGATACGGGGTTTGTGATTAACCACCTTGGGTTTTGGCACGTTGAGTAAGGGCTGGCATTCTACGGCAAAGCAGCGGGATCGCCAATCCCGATGGCCACAAAGCCTGGCCGTTATCGTCTACGGTTAAAGGTACGTTTTACCCTGGCTTTGTTACGTTCTGCGAAAACTATTTTTTTCCGTAACCGACTAAAAGTGACCTGACGCAATATTTGCCCGATGCGGCTTATTGATAATTGATGTCACTAAAAACGAGGGTGGCTAAATGGATAAATTACTTGAGCGCTTTTTTGCAGTATGTCTCTCTGGATACACAATCCAAGCCCGGCGTTAAGCAGGTGCCGAGCACCGAAGGGCAATGGAAGCTCCTGCGCCTGTTAAAAGAGCAGCTGGAGCAATTGGGGCTGGTGGACGTCACGCTCAGCGACCACGGCACGGTGATGGGCACGCTGCCGTCGAACGTCGGGCATGCTGTCCCGGCCATTGGTTTTATCTCCCACGTGGACACCGCGCCGGACTTCACCGGCAAAAACGTAAACCCGCAAATCGTCGAGAACTACCGCGGCGGCGACATCGCGCTCGGCATAGGCGATGAGATCCTTTCCCCGGTGATGTTCCCGGTGCTGCACCAACTGATGGGCCAGACGCTGATCACCACCGACGGCAAAACCCTGCTGGGCGCGGATGACAAAGCAGGCGTGGCGGAAATCATGACCGCGCTGGCGGTATTAAAAGGCAAAAACCTGCCGCACGGCGACATCCGCGTGGCCTTTACCCCGGACGAGGAAGTCGGGAAGGGCGCGCACTTCTTCGACGTCGAAGCCTTTAACGCCGAATGGGCCTACACCGTGGACGGTGGCGGCGTGGGCGAGCTGGAAAGCGAGAACTTCAACGCCGCCTCCGTGACCATCAAAATTGTCGGCAACAACGTGCACCCCGGCACCGCCAAAGGGGTGATGGTGAACGCCCTGTCGCTGGCGGCTCGCATCCACGCCGAAGTCCCGGCGGACGAAAGCCCGGAATGCACCGAGGGCTACGAGGGTTTCTACCACCTGAACACCCTAAAAGGCTCCGTCGACCGCGCCGAGATGCACTACATCATCCGCGACTTCGACCGCGAGCAGTTCGAAGCCCGCAAGCGCCGGATGATGGAGATCGCCAAGAAAGTCGGCAAAGGCCTGCACCCGGACTGCTATATCGAGCTGGTAATAGAAGACAGCTATTACAACATGCGCGAGAAGGTGGCCGAGCATCCTTATATTGTCGAAGTGGCCCAGCAGGCCATGCGCGACTGCGACATCGAGCCCATCATGAAGCCGATCCGCGGCGGCACCGACGGTGCCCAGCTGTCCTTCAAAGGCCTGCCGTGCCCGAACCTGTTCACCGGCGGCTATAACTACCACGGCAAGCACGAGTTTGTGACCCTGGAAGGGATGGAGAAGGCGGTGGCGGTGATTGTGCGGATTGCTGAGTTAACGGCTAAGAAGGGTTGATTGCGTTTTGCTTTGATTGAGTGAAAGGGAAGGGGCTGGATGCCCCTTTTAAATCAAGGGACTTATTCCGCATGAAAAATCTTCTGCTTATCCTGATATTTCTCATTTCTGGCTGCGTCGGCGACCGGCTGGACTTTAGAAACGCGGGCAGTGTTTATCAAAAGAACAGCAAAGAAATTTGCATTAAGTCGAAAGAAGGTGATGTGCTTAGCTATTATCTCTTAACTTCGTCCGCAGATACCTACCAGCATCCTTTGTTATTTGAAGACCATATCGCCAAGAAATATCCTGATCATTGCTTTAACCTGACGCTTAAGAAAGATGTGACCTATAACCTGCTCTATGAGATGAACGACGTTAAGTATCAGGTTGATTTTGCGTTGGATGGTGTTGGAGGGATAAAGCAGGGAGGGAATTATCTGTGAGTAGTGGGGATTTGATGCATATTCGACTGTGTGATGTGTCATACATTTAAAATAATAACCATAATTTTTACTATATAACCATGATTGAGATAGTCATACAGATGATTACTCTGGCTTCTAACTCGATCGTTAACATATTAGTTCCCTTAAGGTTTTATAGATGGCTGGGAAGTTTTAAAAGGTTTTTTTGAATTAAGTTTGGTGTTTAGTATTCATTCTTACAAGATTTGATTATTTATCATGTTGGTGTGTTTAGCCTATGGGTTTTTTAATAAATAAAATTCAATATTTTTGTGGTTAATTAAAAGCTCACATTGTTCATTGTTGTTTTCATTGGTATTATAATGGCGTAATGAGGAAGATTGTATTGTATTCAGTGTGTTGGTCGGATTTATTTTTAATCATTTATTGAAATGATGTGAAGCCACCTAAAGATAGATGGCTTGTTTTATATTGTAATTTTTTGATGGGGAATTGAATGGGTTATCTTTTGGAATAGGCTTGTGCCTTTTTAATCTCAGCCCTTAGACTATTTTCAAGATAATCAGTAAATTTACTTCCCCATCTGGTTAGTAGGTTTTCCGCCTCAGGAAAGTCAGACTGCCCAATAGCATGTTTGATTTTTACTTTAGCTAAATTAACCTCAATAATTTTACTCCCCTTTTTTTGCTTTATAGAGGTTTGTATTTCTTTTAATAGTTCAGCATATTGATAATCTCTACCTTTGGCAGAGAAAACCTCAAGAATAGATATTTTTAGTTGGATGTTAAGTGATGAACTTTTAGAGAGAGAGTCTAATAAATTGACACTTTGTTCGTCGACAAGAACATCTTTCATTTTCTCTCGAACGTGGAAAAATGTTGTGTTCTTTCTACCATCTGCAACTCTTAATCTATCGAGACACTCTTCAATCTTATTAACTAAAATAGTTGTTCGCTCTTTCCTGTAAAGGGATAATAATGCCCATGCTTTTATATCAAGAATGAAAGGGTTGTCCACATCAATTGATAACGCTCTGTCTGCATAATCAATTGCCTCATCAAATCGTTCGTCAAAAGAATGTATTGTAGCTATCTCTCGATAGACATATGCATCAACATCTTGCTTAGTTTCAATTTTCATTAGCCAGCGCAAAGCGTCTTTCAACTTTCCATTTAGCCTGGACTTAAATCCATTGACAAAATTATAGATTATATCTTTTTTATAATTGTTGGGTATTTTACTATATTGGTCTTGGAAAAATGAAAACTGTTCCTCATCACCAATTCTAGCCGAAGAAAGCCCTATTAATCTCCATATCTCTATTATCCCCTCAGTACTTAATTTAGTTCTCCATTCATAAGCATTCATGGAAAGCTTTAGTGAGTCCTTATAATCTCTTTCATTGTATCTTCTTTTTGATGCCTTTATTAACTGGATTGGCATTAGGAAATTTTGCAAATAATCAGGTAAACTTTCATTTGTAGTTAGATGTGAAACGATTCTGGCATCTAATATGTCAATTGGTACATAAGATTCATCATCTAAGTCATTATATTTTTTCAGGAGAGACTGTATTTTTGGTAGCAAGTCGTTACGATATGTGTTTGCATATTTTTGTGCTTCATTTTGTAGATAAGATGAAAGCCTGTAATCATTTTTTTGATACTGTAGGAATCCTGAATCAATTAACTTTGATAGCCCACTTTCGAACTCTAGCCAGTTTTTTCCTATCTCTTTTGCTTCACTAAAAGAGATGATTTCGGCCATGCCAAAGAATCCGATTATTTTTTCTTTCTCCTTATCATTGTTTACAAAATCTTGTATTAACCTGCTAACCTCCATCCTGACTTTGGATACAATTGTTCCGTGTGTTCTATTTAATTTGTAATTAGGGTTGTTTTCAGATAGGTCGCCACCATGTTTATTAATCCCGGGTGGCCAATGAAGTTTTGTTCAATAATACTCAGTTCCTGCTTTGGTATTTCGATATCATACAGATTTATTAGCATTCTAAATAAATAAATGGAGTCTCCCTCGCTAAGAGGGTATACTTGATAAGAATAACCATCATCGAAATCATCTATGTCTACATGTCTTTTAGATATAAAAACGACGTGTGGCCAAGAATGTTTATTTAAACATTTCATTAATGATTTCAATAAAGGGTTTAACTCGCCATCATGGTTCAAACTTATGTTTGATATATCTAAAAATAATACTTGTTTACTCGGGACACAAATTCCATCAATCATAGAACCTATATGTTTTATTTTTTCTGACTCACTAAACCTATTGAATCTGTCTTTCTCTTCGAGAAATTCACGACCTCTCCAATTCGCAGTGTATTTTATTAAGGATGTATGTACACTATCTAAGTTCGCATAGTCATCAATATTTATCTCAATTGTTCCTGAAACTAATTTATACAGTTTCCTGTATACTTCTCTACCTAAAGTTTTTCTCCCGATACCATCTGGGCCACTCAATAAAATAAACTTTGGTTTTTCATCCATCATTACTAAATGATTGGTTATTTTCTTTACATCGTCTTCTCTGCCATAACATTCATCTACTTTATTATTAAGCAATGCAGATAGCTCATTTCTAATTGTAGTTGAAATTTGTATTGGGTTTGGAATGGATTCAGCACGGAACTGCTGAAAACTCGTAGGTAACTCATTCCATTTTGTATCATCTAATAAGAAAACCATGATTTTTTTTATTGACTTAATGAAAGATAATTCCTTTGCTAAATCAATTTCCCCGTTAACCCATTTGCTGGCTAACGCTGCTCTCGATAAAAATAATACAAAAATATCACAATCCAACATGCTGTTTCTTATCTCATCGACAAGATATGAATTCGATGGGAAAGTTTGCTCATCGAAAACTGCATGTGTAGCCGTGAGGTTGTCATAAATCTCTTTGACAAAATTTTTATCAGAAAAATTATGTGATAAAAATGCCTTCATATCATTCTCCATGTTTATAATCTGGGTTTAAAATTATTTAAAATATAATGATAATTATAAGGCTATTTAAAGAGCCATGATAATGTTGAAATTGACTATATGTATATAATATTTCAAACTTAAACCCCTTTAATTACTGGTGTCTTTTGAGTGACATAAATTAGATTGTAGGTAACATAACATGATTTCTAAAAAAATAATTGCATAACTACCTACTAGTAATAGTAGTAATAAAAAGTCAGATGACAACATATGATATAATAGTGAAATGAATTGACTTAAATGTAAACAGTTAGAATTAAGTCCTGTTTTGCATTTTTAGGTAGTGCCATCCTTCGTCCAAGGCTGGTTATTTAGATTATTATAACGTCCATTTTAGCTACTTTCTGGTATAAATATAGCTATTGAACCGCTCTTATGATTGAAAGTTTACCTTAAGATTAGGAAAGCATATTTCATGATGCATGAACTTTGGACAAATGAAGAAGGGCTTGATTTGTTTTGCCTGGCTGGTCAGCAAGGCGATTCAGCTCGCGGATTGCTCGAACCTGGATCCAGATTGGTTTGGTCCTGCGAGGGTGGCTCCCACTTTGAAGCCATGACGCAGTTCTATCATTATCGTGGTTGGGGGGAATATACAACGGATTTACCTGAGCAAGATAAACAGACATACAGAGAATTGGGATGGGAATAATATTTATTCGACAATATTTAGATAAGGCCTTCTGTATCAAAAATAGAGAAATTAAATATCACCAAAAAAAGTAATGAATGTGAAAAACATTACCCAATGCAACCCAACTCCCCAGTTATCACATTTCCGCGATCCCCCTCGAATTTTCAAGGTTTCCAATAATTTTAAACCAAACCCCTGTTGACTTATCCAGTGCAATAAACAGACGATAGCGCTCAAGAAGTAGCCAAAGGTAAAGAAGAAAGAATTCGCCCCCGAAAGGTGCGCCAACACCAGACGAGGGCTAACCACAACGTAACTAGATAGGAGTCACATTATGGCTAACGCCGATAGTAACACATCCGCGCATACGGAACTGGCCAGGGGGCAAACGATTATTGCCGGGGGCGTCGCAGCGTTGTTAAAAATGCCGCTGGGCGCAAAGGACGATTTATTTTATGTGCTGCATATTTGCCGCTGCTGGGTTGATGAATTAATCGAAACAGATAATCACGCTGAATATATTGCGCTGGGCGGCCGGTTGCTGGCGGGGTTTAACGTGCTGAGAGTGGTTTTGGGGCAGCCGCTGCCGCAGCATTTGATTGAGCGGTTAACGGTGGAAGAGGGGCAGGAGGGTGTGCCGGGTACTGCACCTGAAACCGACTCAGATATGCTCTGCGAGTATTGTGCCGCCTTAGCGCAGGTGCTGCTGGGCCAGCAGCTTGCCACAGACCTGCAGGTGCAGATGGCGGATCTGCTCTGTGAAGTGTTCGGCCTGCTGGAAGAGAATGTAAAAGCGCCGCGCTTCGTGCGAACAACGCGGGGGCTGGCGACGCTCGACGGCAACATTGTGCAGGGCATTCACTAAATAAGCGGTGTTCCCGCCTTCACCGTGATAGAGCACGGTGAAGGCGGGCAGGGAACCCGGAAATCAGGCAACCGGCTTGCCAGGCAGCCAGGCCCTAAGAAGAAAACTCATCGTCATCTGCTAAAGCCTTTGCCCGCTGCTTCATAAAAACAACTTCCTGCGGGCTGGACAGGTTCACCTCATTTTGGCGCAGCAGCTTGAGGATATTAAACAGCAGCTCGCTTTTACTGGAGCCGACCATACGTGGGCTGGCAACGTAGCCGGTCACGCTGAGGATAATGCCCTCCGGCCCCAGCTGGCTGAAGCGCACATAAGGCGCAGGCGTGGGCAGGATCACTTCATAATTACGGTAGGCGCTGAGCAATAAATCGCGTACCTGCTCCGGGTCAATATTGGTCGGGAAGGTCAGGGCGATGGTCACCACCCCCTGAGCGTTACCCATCGTCGCGTTACGCACGTTCTGGGAAATCAGCTGCGAGTTAGGGACGATCATCGTCGAGCGGTCGCTGAGCTGGATCTCCGTGGCGCGCACGTTAATCCGCCGCACGTCGCCCTCAATGCCGCCGATGCCGATCATATCGCCTACTTTCACCGGGCGCTCCGTCAGCAGGATCAGGCCGGAGATAAAGTTCTTCACAATCTCCTGCAGGCCAAAGCCGATGCCCACCGACAGGGCGCTGACAATCCACGCCAGGTTGTTCCACTGAATACCCAGCGCGGCCAGGGTGATGAGGATCAGCAGCACGTAGCCGACGTTGGTAAACAGGGTGATCAGCGACGCGCGAATGCCGATATCGGTGATGGTTTTAGGCAGCAGCTCCTGGCTTAGCCAGCGCTGGGTCACGCGCAGGATATAGAGGCCAATCACCAGGCTGAGCACCGCGTTCAGCAGGTTGCCGGGGACGATGTGCAGCTGCTTCAGCCCGTCGCCGCTTAAAATCCTCACCAGCTTACTGATCAGCAGGCTTGGCGTCGTTGTGCCGAAGGTCCCGTTAAACAGCGCAATAATGGTCATTAACAGCAGGGCGCATTTGGTGAAGGCGGTAAACACCACGGCCAGCTGCTCAAGGTGCCGGTCTTTAAAGCGCAGCGACTTTTTCATTGCCTTGCCGCTGGCGGTTTGCGGCGAAAATACGGCGGCAAAAAAGTCGGTAGCGAAGGTGACCAGATAATAAAACGCCACCAGCACCATGCTGAACCAGATGACCTGGTAGGTGAGGTAGCGAGCGAAGGCGATGTAACCTATCAGCAGCGCCGCCAGAATCACCAGCGAGGCGAGCATAACCAGCAGACAGACTAAGGCGTCAAGCCGGGAGCGTTTCACCGTGGACTCGCCCTCTTTTTCCAGATGCCGGTGAGCATGCTGGATGCGCAGCATCATTACCAGCATGACGCTGGCCATCACGGCGGAAACTATCCCATTGGTGCGTATCGTGGTGCCGAGGCTGGCGCTAATCGCGTTATTAAACAGGTCGATGCTGCCAACAATTAAGCCCAGTACGGCCAGCAGCGACGGGAAGTAGCGCACGCTTGCGGCCACGCTGTCGTCGACTTGTACCAGCCGCCATGAAGGGCGATTCAGGGAGAGAAAAGCGCGACCGCCGCCGTAAATCAATGAGCAGAAAACGACAAGCTGAACAAAGCCTTCGACAAAGTCGTTGACCTGCGGAGAGAACTCTTCCACGCGTGAAAAGGCCCCTTTCACTATGGAAAGCGCCAGCGTAATGGTGAACATGGTGACTAACGTGCTGGCCAACGAGTTGAAGCTGCGGCGCAGGCGGCCATCCGGCAACCAGGTGATATTGATCCAGACCAGGAGTCGTTCAATCAGATAGCAGCCTGAGAACGCGATCGCGACAGCGGCCACAAGCAGCCATAAGGTGCCCCAGAACCACTCTGGCTCCCAGCCAGCCTGCCAGGTTTTCAGCAGTTGCTCGCAGAAGTCATTGAAGCGCTGAACATCGACAGCCTGGGTATCCGTTTCCTGCAGCCAGAAGGTGCCGCTTAATATGCTGCCGCTGTTCGACGTCAGCTGCGACTTAAAATAGGTGCGGCGGAGATCGTTAATCTGAATGCCCAGCGCCCGGATATTCGTTTGCAGGCTTTGCGAGGTGCCGATCGCCTCATCAATCTGCTTTTTGTCTCTGTTCAGCGCATTGCGCTGTTCTGAAACGCTGGCGGTTTCAGCTCCCGCGCCAGCCTCCGGGGCCGGCCCCAAAACTTGCAGCTGAGCCTGGACCTTGTCATGCATCGGCTGCAGCAGGGCGGCCATGTTATCCACCTCCACGCCCAGCTTTTGTGTGGTGTCGAACAGCTTAATCAGCCTGTTGTCGGTGTTGGCCCGGGAGACCTGCTGCTTAATGTCGTCTATTTGCGTCTTATATTGCTTTAACTGCCCGGCAATCTCCTTAAGGCCGGGCTCCTGCCCCTCGGCTTGTGCCGCCAGGCTGCTTTGCGAAGTCAGAAACAGGCCGATAAATAACAGGCAGGTGGTGAGGAAAATATTCAGAGGTTTGCTCATGGGATGACGCTCAATGTCCCTATTAACGTTGATCAAGTATGGTCAGGCGGCGATCAGATTGCCATTTTTTATCATCGGCGATCCAGAGGTGTTACTTATTCCGTCAGGTTAAAAGACTCTTTTTACCTGGTGCCGGTACGCCCCGGACGTTTCCGGCTGTTAAAGGGCTGGCGGCTGGATGCGGCGTGAAGGCGATATAAACAGAATTATCCCGCCTTCACCGCGGTAAAACGGCGAAGGCGGGGAAGGGCTTTAGTCTTCGAAGAACCAGTAGCCGCTGTTTACCAGCGCGGCTAAGGTGGCCAGGAAGGAAGGATCTTCCAGCGCGTCGCCAAACTTCTCTGCGTCCAGCTTGATGTGGCTTGCCAGCGCTTCAACCGCCGGGCGGTGCGGGCTGTCGAGCTTCTCGCCGTTAACGTACACCTCACCGGCAACGCGCAGCACCCGCAGGCCGCCAAGGCGTACCAGCGAGTCACCCTGCTGGAGCGCGTCGTAGATTTCATCCGGCTGATAAGGCGGCTCCGGCGGCGCAACGTCCAGCTCGTGGCGGGACTGGGTAATAAACTCGCCAAACCAGCTGTTGAAGGTCTCCGGCTGGTTAACAATGTCCAGCATCATGCCGCGCAGCTTGTCGACTTCCTGCGGCAGAATATCCGCCGGGTGCTGGCGCTCAGGCACGTCCGGGTCGGTATAGCGCTGGCCGCCCAATTCGCGCTGCAGGACATAGTCAGCAAAGCCGCTAATAAGTTCGCGGCCGCTTGGTGCGCGGAAGCCCACGGAGTAGTTCAGCGCGTTTTCCAGCGAGTAGCCTTCGTGCGGGAAGCCCGGCGGAATATACAGAATGTCGCCCGGCTCCATCTCTTCGTCGATGATGGCGTCGAACGGCTCAACCTGCAGCAGGTCCGGGTGCGGGCAGTGCTGCTTCATGGCAACTTTTTCGCCCACACGCCAGCGGCGGCGGCCCACGCCCTGAATGATAAACACGTCGTACTGGTCAAGGTGCGGCCCAACGCCGCCGCCTGGCACAGAGAAGGAGATCATCAGGTCGTCAATGCGCCAGTCGGGCAGGGCGCGGAAGGGGCGCATCAGGGCGCTGGAAGGTTCATGCCAGTTGTTCACGGCCTGCACCAGCAGCGACCAGTTGTTTTCGCCGAGGTGATCGTAGCTCTGGAACGGGCCATGGCTGACCTGCCATTTACCGTCCTGGTGGCTGACGAGGCGGCTGTCCACCTCGTTTTCCATTGCCAGGCCGGCCAGCTCATCCGGGGAAATAGGGTCGATGAAGTTTTTAAAGCCGCGCTTCAGCACCACAGGGCGTTTTTGCCAGTAGCGTTCGATAAAGTCGGGCCAGTTTAAATCCAGGTGATAATCCATATTATTGTCTTCCTGCAGATGGAGGAGCCTGACACGGATTATAACGGATGGCGGGCCGGGTTACGGGACTATTTCACCCTTCATTCTGTTCCGGCTGCTGACGGGCAAAAATCACCTCCATGCGCGCGCCGCCCAGAATGCTGGCCCCTGTCTGAATTTCACCGTCGTACTGCTCGACAATCTCTCTGGCAACCGACAGCCCCACGCCCTGGCCTGGGCGCAGCGTATCGGCCCGCTGGCCACGATCGAAGACCATCGCGCGTTTGCTTTCAGGTATGCCCGGGCCGTCGTCGTCAACAATCAGATGCAGCGTATCTTCGGTCTGGCGGGCGGTGATTTCCACGAACTCAAGGCAGTATTTACAGGCGTTATCCAGCAGATTGCCCATCACTTCCATAAAGTCGTTTTTCTCGCCGATAAAGGTAATTTCCGGCGAGACGTCCAGCGTGATGTTGACGCCTTTACGCTGGTATACCTTATTCAGTGCCGAGCACAGATTATCCAGCAGCGGCGCAACGGAATGCAGCTCGCGGCTTAATAAGGTGCTGTTGCCGCGCATGCTGGCGCGGTGCAGGTAGTAGCCAATCTGCTGCGAGATGCGGCTGATCTGTTCCAGCATCACGGGCTCGGCCTGCTCAACGTTCATCTTGTCGGTGCGCAGCGAACGCAATGTCGACTGCAGCACGGCGAGCGGGGTTTTCAGGCTATGGGTGAGGTCCGTCAGCGTGGTGCGGTACTTATCGTGCCGATCGCGCTCGGTGCGCAGCAGCTGGTTAAGATTGCGTACCAGGCTCGTCAGCTCGCGCGTCGTTTCCGGGTTCAGGCTGTCGCGATCGTGTTTTTCCAGCTCGCGCACTTCCTGAGCCAGCTCCTGAATCGGGCGCAGGCTCCACCAGGCGGCAAGCCACAGCAGCGGCACCACCAGCAGCAGGTTGGCCAGCAGAACGTAGATAAACCAGCTCCAGACCATGTACGAGCGCTTCAGCTCGATAGGAATGGTGTCCACCACAACCACGGTCAGCGCGGGCATGCGGGCGGTGGCAGGGTAGAGGTTTACCGCCACCGAGTGGGTCATCTCGTAGCCGTCGTCGCTCTCGTCGTCATGCATATCTTTCAGCTGGGCGAGGCGGTCTTTGTCGTTGTCCAGCAGGGCGGTACTGGTGGCGTAGTCGGCCTCCAGCTCGTGGAAGCCGTTACCGGTCAGCCACTCCTTCTGGATCTGCTGCACCACGTCCGGGACATTTCGCTGCATCCACAGCAGCTTGCCGTGCTCGTCGTAAATCAGCGCCATGGTCGGGCTTTGAATACTGATGTTGTCCGGCAAATCCACCTGCAGCTTGCCGTCCTTCCAGCTGGACAGCGTATAGAACAGGTTGCTTTCCCCGCGCAGCAGGCGGAAGGTCGTTTTGTCGAAGCTGACGCTGTAGCCAACCAGCGCCACCAGGCCATAGGCCAGGGACAGCACCATTACGACTGCTGCGGTAGCCAGTAAGAAACGAACCCGCAGCGAGAGGGGCAGAATATGACGAAAGATTTTCAGCATTTAGTGGAGATCGAATCGGTAGCCCTGGCCGCGCACGGTAGTAATCACTTCCTGCGGATATTCGGCCTGAATTTTTTTACGTAAACGGCCCATCAGCACGTCGATAGTGTGGCTTTCTCGCAGCTCTGCGTCCGGGTAAAGCTGTAGCATCAGCGAGTCTTTGCTGACCACCTTGCCGGCGTTACGGATGATGGTTTCCATGATGGTGTACTCAAACGCGGTGAGCTTGATCAGATTGTCGTTAATCGACAGCTCGCGGCGGGACAAATCAACCTGGAACGGCGGCAGGGAGATGACCTGCGAGGCCAGGCCGCTGTTACGGCGCATCAACGCCTGCATGCGGGCAACCACCTCTTCCAGATGGAAAGGTTTGGTGACGTAGTCGTCTGCGCCCGCGCCAAGCACTTCGACTTTATCCTGCCAGCCTTCGCGGGCGGTCAGCACCATAATCGGGATTGTCACGTCGTGGCTGCGCCAGCGGCGGATGAGGCTCATGCCGTCTTCGTCCGGCAGCCCTAAGTCAACAATCGCGATATCCGGTGTATGTTCATTAAGGAAATAGTCTGCCTCTTTGGCATCCTCGGCCGCATCTACCTGATGGCCCGCTTCACGAAGCTGAACCTTAAGGTGATGACGCAGCAGGGCATTATCTTCCACAACCAGAACGCGCATCGTATTTCCCCAGTTTATTCATAGTATTGATAGTTTAGCGCTAATTATCGATGACAGGAAATAAACCTCGTATAAACAATGCCCTTATGGAGATTAACGGTGAGTCAACAATCTAATACAACCCCTCACCCTAACCCTTATGTCTTGATCCTCCCCGCCAGTGCGGGGAAGATCCCCGACTGATCATCGGGAGGTTGCCGGTGAGCATCCCCTAGCCCTGGTGCCCCTGAGCCCGCGGGAGAGATTATGCCCCGGCAGCCTTTCTCCCTGTCGCCTCAAGACCGAACGGTATCCTGTGCCTCTGAGCACCCACACATAAGGATGGTCTGGCGATATTATTCATAAGGTTACGGAGAATCATATGACCCTCACTTCTGTCGGCGTTGATATTGCTAAGCTAAAATTTGATGTCGCTGTCCTGCTGCCTAATCAGAAATACAAAACTAAAAAGTTTGCTAACACGCATGCGGGATGCCGTGAGTTTATTCACTGGCTGGCCCGTTTTGGAGACTGTCACGTCTGTATGGAGGCTACCGGCAGCTACAGCACGGAACTCGCCACGGCATTGTCCGATGGCGGCTATCGAGTCAGTCTGGAAAACCCTGCCCGTATTCATGCCTTCAGTCATACCGAACTGGCCCGAAATAAAACGGATAAAAGCGATGCCGCACTGATAGCGCGGTATTGTGCCCTGTATCAGCCAGCACAATGGCATCCGGCCCCTCTCAGCCAGCGACAGCTGACCGCGCTGGTACGGCATCTTAAAAATCTTGAAGAGATGCGACAGATGGAAGAGAACAGGCTGGAGGCCGCAGATGAGGTCATAACCGGTTCGTTAAAAGAACACATCGCCACGCTGGACGAACTGATAAAAGAAACAAAAAAGAAAATCAGACAGCATATCGACGATGACCCGGACCTGAGAAAAGACAAGGCGCTGCTGGAGAGTATCCCGGGTGTGGGAGATGTGCTGAGTACGAATCTTCTGGCCTTCGCGGGAAACCTGAGGCGATTTAGCAGCAGTAAGGCTCTGGTGGCTTATGCAGGCCTGAACCCACGACGTTGTGAATCCGGGATGTGGAAAGGAAAAAGCAGGTTGTCGAAAGTGGGGAGCCGTGAGCTGCGTAGCGTACTGTATATGCCTGCGGTGGTGGCGGGAAGGTGTAATGAAGTGGTGAAAGACCTGATGAGGCGGCTGGAGAGTAGAGGTAAGGCAGGAAAAGAGCGAGTATGTGCAGGAATGAGAAAGCTACTGCAGCTGGCTTATGGCGTGGTGAAATCAGGGCGTGAATTTGACGCCGAAATACCGCTTGCCGGATAGCCGACAAGACGGTATCTCTCCCCACCGGGAGAGGGGATAAAGAACCTGCATTGTTTTCTCCCTCTCCCCACTGGGAGAGGGGATAAAGAACATGCATTGTTTTCTCCCTCGCCCCTTTGGGGAGAGGGTCGGGGTGAGGGGGCAAACTGCGGGCAAAAAAAAGCCCTCCGAAGAGGGCCTTAAGATTACTTCAGCTCATCGACCATGGTGATGGCGCGGCCAATATAGTTCGCCGGGGTCATCGCCTTCAGGCGGGTTTTCTCTTCTTCCGGCAGCTCGAGGCCGTCGATGAACTGCTTCATGCCTTCGGCGTCAACGCGCTTGCCGCGTGTCAACTCTTTCAGCTTCTCGTAAGGCTTTTCGATGCCGTAGCGGCGCATCACGGTCTGGATTGGCTCAGCCAGCACTTCCCAGTTGTGATCCAGCTCGTCCAGCAGGCGGTCGCGGTTTACTTCCAGCTTGCTCACGCCCTTCAGGGTGGACTGGTAGGCAATCAGCGCGTAGCCGATACCCACGCCCAGGTTACGCAGCACGGTGGAGTCGGTCAGGTCGCGCTGCCAGCGGGAGACCGGCAGCTTGCTTGCCAGGTGCTGCAGCACGGCGTTGGACAGGCCGAGGTTGCCTTCGGAGTTTTCGAAGTCAATCGGGTTCACCTTGTGCGGCATGGTGGAGGAGCCGATTTCACCGGCGACGGTCTTCTGCTTGAAGTGGTTAAGGGCCACGTAGCCCCACACGTCACGGTCGAAGTCGATCAGGATAGTGTTGAAGCGAGCGATGCAGTCAAACAGCTCGGCGATGTAGTCGTGCGGCTCGATCTGGGTGGTGTACGGGTTCCACTGGATGCCCAGAGACGTCACGAACTCTTCGCTGAACTGGTGCCAGTCCACTTCCGGGTAAGCGGCAATGTGGGCGTTATAGTTGCCGACCGCGCCGTTGATTTTGCCGAGGATTTCGACGTTGCCGAGCTGGCGGAACTGACGCTCCATACGGTAAGCGACGTTAGCCATCTCTTTACCCATGGTGGACGGCGTAGCAGGCTGGCCGTGGGTACGGGACAGCAGCGGGATATCGCGGTACTGCACCGCCAGGTCTTTCACCGCGTCGATGATTTTACGCCAGTACGGCAGCACAACGTCTTTACGCGCTGTGTCGAGCATCAGCGCGTGGGACAGGTTGTTGATGTCTTCGGAAGTGCAGGCGAAGTGAATAAACTCGGACACCGCGTGCAGGGCAGGGATCGCTTCCACTTTCTCTTTCAGGAAGTACTCAACCGCCTTCACGTCGTGGTTGGTGGTGCGCTCGATGGTTTTGATGCGCGCTGCGTCAGCCTCGCTGAACTCCGCAACGATTTTATCAAGGTAACCGTTTGCGTCCGCATCAAAAGCAGGAACTTCCTTGATCGCTGCGTGCGCGGCCAGCTTTTGCAGCCAACGTACTTCGACCTGTACGCGGAATTTCAGCAGACCGAATTCGCTGAAAATAG
The DNA here is from genome assembly GCF_900635955.1 of Cedecea lapagei. Taxonomy (GTDB): domain Bacteria; phylum Pseudomonadota; class Gammaproteobacteria; order Enterobacterales; family Enterobacteriaceae; genus Cedecea; species Cedecea lapagei. Next base: position 2,787,032 of record NZ_LR134201.1, on the reverse strand, counting down.
CGCGCAGAGCGCTGACTTTGTCGCCATAGCGCCCGTCAACGGGGGAAACGGCGGTCAGTGAGGATAATTCCATAACTACTCCTGAGAGGTTAACAATGAGCGAGAATTTGTTTGGCCTGAGCGGTCAGGCGACTACGAGAAAACATTAACTGCAGGCGGCCACCGCCCACCTGATGCCAGAGCACGGCAGCACGAATACCGGCCAGCAGCGCGGCACGGACTTTGCTCTGAACCTGCGGGCTTTGCAGCACGGCAGGGGACCCGGTGACCTGAATACGCGGGCCAAGCGGGCTGATGACGTCAACATAGATCCCGGCCATCGCGCTCAGCAGCGTGTCGGACTCAAGATCGAAATGATCAAGCTGGCGCTGCAGGCCGTTAATTTTGCTGCCGAGCGTATCCATCGCACCTTTGCTGGCATGGAGTTTACGCTCCAGAACCATCAGGCTAAGGGTATAGCGCGTCAGCTCAGCGTTCAGACCCTGACGGTTGCTGGCGTTTAACACGCCGAGCAACGTCTCAAGACCCAGCTTAAGGTTAGCTTCGCTGCCGCCAAAAACGTCCAGGGTTGAGCCGGGGTTCTGGTCGATCACGCTGTTAAGCGAGACGTGAAGCGAGTCGCTGTCGCAATGACCCTGATGGGCTAACTGCTGCACCAGACGTGCTGACTGGCAAATGCCGGCCAGCGCGAGAGTTATGTCGTAGTAGTTTTTAGCCAACGGGCTGCGTCCTTGTGTGTAATTAACTTACGAGCGGCAAACGCTGCTCAATAATGCCGCCGCCGAGGCACACTTCGCCGAGGTAGAACACCGCGGACTGGCCAGGCGTTACGGCGGCCACCGGCTCTTCAAAGCGCACTTCTATGCGCTCATCGTCCAGCGGCGTAATCGTGCAGGGGATATCCGTCTGGCGGTAGCGGGTTTTAACCGTGCAGCTCAGCGGCGCGGTTAATGGCTCGCGGTCCACCCAGTGCAGCTGCTGGGCAATCAGCCCAACGGACATCAGGCGCGGATGATCGTGACCCTGCGCGACGATAAGAATATTGTTGGCGACGTCTTTATCAACGACGTACCACGGATCTTCGGACCCTTCTTTGGTGCCGCCTATGCCGAGACCTTTACGCTGGCCGAGGGTGTGATACATCAGCCCCTGGTGCTCGCCTACGGTTTCGCCGTCCACGGTAATAATGTTGCCCGGCTGGGCTGGCAGGTAGCGGCCCAGGAAGTCGCGGAACTTACGCTCGCCGATAAAACAGATGCCGGTGGAGTCTTTTTTCTTCGCGGTGACCAGGTCCAGCTCTTCGGCAATGCGGCGTACTTCTGGCTTTTCCAGTTCGCCGACAGGGAACAGGCTTTGGGCAATCTGTTCATGGCTCAGCGTATAAAGGAAGTAGCTCTGGTCTTTGTTGCCGTCCAGGCCGCGCAGCAGCTGGCTTTTGCCGTTCACGTCGGCGCGACGCACGTAGTGGCCGGTGGCGATGAAGTCGGCGCCTAAATCTTCTGCGGCGAACTCCAGAAAGGCTTTAAATTTGATCTCTTTGTTGCAGAGGATATCCGGGTTTGGCGTACGTCCGGCTTTGTACTCTTCGAGGAACAGTTCGAACACGTTGTCCCAGTACTCTGCGGCAAAGTTAACGGTGTGCAGTTCAATGCCCAGCTTGTCGCAAACGGCCTGCGCATCGGCTAAATCTTCCGCTGCGGTGCAGTATTCCTCACCATCGTCTTCTTCCCAGTTCTTCATGAACAGGCCTTCCACCTTATAGCCCTGCTGCATCAGCAGGTAAGCGGAAACGGAGGAATCGACGCCGCCGGACATCCCGACGATCACTTTTTTCTGGCTGTTATCAGACATGGAGAGACTCACGACATTGAACTTCAAAGCGGCATATTCTATCACGCAGCCTGCTACTTGACACCCTCTGTAAACGGCCAGTTAAAAGCCCCCAGCACCGACAGGGGATAACGCGGCTCCTGCTGGTAACAGCGAATGCTTTCCGCCACCAACGGCGAGCGCAGATTCGCTGCGTTGATAATCGCCCCGGCGTCGAGCCACAGGCAGCGATCAATGTCGCTGTCGTGCGGCGTGGTCGGCAGCTGTTTTTCAAGATCGATGGCAAACAGAAAGCGTAAGAAGGGCGTGTTATCCGGGGCAATCCACTGATGCATGCGGATGAAGCTTTGCGGCTCGGCGGTAATGCCCGTCTCCTCCCACAGCTCACGTTTCGCGGCCTCGAGCAGCGTTTCGTCGGCTTCCAGGTGCCCGGCAGGCTGGTTCCACAGCGCTTTGCCCTTAATGGTTTCTTCGACAACTAAAAACTGACCTTCGGCCTGAACAACGCAGGCAACGGTGACGTGGGGTTTAAACATCACTTCTCCTTATAAGGTGGTTAACGGAACTTCGCGCCACTCGCCGTTGGCAAGTCCTTCCAGCGTGTAGTCGCCCATGGCATAGCGGATCAGCCGCAGGGTAGGGTAGCCCACGTGCGCCGTCATGCGGCGAACCTGGCGGTTACGGCCTTCATAAAGCGTGATCTTCAGCCAGCTGGTGGGGATCGCCTTACGTTCGCGAATCGGCGGATTACGCGGCCACAGCCACTCCGGCTCGGTGACCCGCTCGGCGCCCGCCGGAAGCGTCGGCCCATCGTTCAGCGTTACGCCGTTGCGCAGGGCATCCAGCGCCTCTTCGGTTGGCTCGCCTTCAACCTGCACGTAATAGATTTTTCCGGTGCGTTTGCCGGGCTGGGTCAGTTTCGCCTGCAGCGCACCGTCGTTGGTCAGCACAAGTAACCCTTCGCTGTCCCGGTCGAGACGGCCTGCGGCGTAGATACCTTGTAAAGGAATGTAATCCTTTAGCGTGCTGCGGCCTGCTTCGTCAGTGAACTGCGGCAGCACATCGTAGGGCTTATTGAAGATAACCAGCTTCTTTGGCCCGTCGGGCTTCTTGCGCCTGGCGGTCTGATGTGTGCTGAATCGGTTAACTTGGTGATTCCTAAAAGAAGTTTTGTTCATAGTGTTTTCAGCGCGGGTGGATTGTCGCATTATAACGGAAAACATGAGTGATTGGCGCGAGCCTGATATTGCAGTAGTATGAGCCCGCAAATTACAAATCATTAACAAAAAACCAGAAGCGCTCGAAGGAGAGGTGAATGGAAAGCAAAGTAGTCGTTCCGGCGGAAGGTAAAAAGATCACCCTGCAAAATGGCAAAATCAACGTCCCTAACAACCCAGTGATCCCGTTCATTGAAGGGGATGGTATCGGTGTGGACGTGACCCCTGCCATGATTAAAGTGGTGGATGCCGCCGTGGAAAAAGCCTATAAGGGCGAGCGGAAAATTTCCTGGATGGAAATCTATACCGGCGAAAAATCTACCCAAGTTTATGGCCAGGACGTCTGGCTGCCAGAAGAGACTCTGGACCTGATTCGTGATTACCGCGTGGCCATTAAAGGCCCACTGACTACCCCAGTCGGCGGCGGTATTCGTTCCCTGAACGTTGCGCTGCGTCAGCAGCTTGATCTGTACGTTTGCCTGCGCCCGGTGCGTTACTACCAGGGTACCCCAAGCCCGGTTAAACAGCCTGAGCTGACCGACATGGTTATCTTCCGTGAAAACTCCGAAGATATCTATGCGGGTATCGAGTGGAAAGCGGACAGCGCCGAAGCGGACAAAGTGATCAAGTTCCTGCGTGACGAAATGGGCGTGAAGAAAATTCGCTTCCCTGAGCACTGCGGTATCGGCATCAAGCCTTGCTCAGAAGAAGGCACCAAGCGCCTGGTTCGTGCGGCCATCGAATACGCAATCACCAACGACCGTGATTCCGTGACCCTGGTGCACAAAGGCAACATCATGAAGTTCACCGAAGGCGCGTTCAAAGACTGGGGCTACCAGCTGGCTCGCGAAGAGTTCGGCGGCGAGCTTATCGACGGCGGCCCGTGGGTGAAAATCAAGAACCCTAACACCGGCAAAGAGATCGTCGTTAAAGACGTGATCGCCGATGCGTTCCTGCAGCAAATCCTGCTGCGTCCTGCGGAATACGACGTTATCGCCTGTATGAACCTGAACGGCGACTACATTTCTGATGCCCTGGCGGCACAGGTTGGCGGCATCGGTATCGCACCGGGCGCAAACATCGGTGACGACTGCGCGCTGTTCGAAGCGACCCACGGTACCGCACCTAAGTATGCAGGCCAGGACAAAGTGAACCCAGGCTCCATCATTCTGTCCGCAGAAATGATGCTGCGTCATATGGAATGGTTCGAAGCCGCTGACCTGATCGTTAAAGGTATGGAAGGCGCTATCGAAGCTAAGACCGTAACTTATGACTTCGAGCGTCTGATGGATGGTGCTAAGCTGCTGAAATGTTCAGAGTTCGGCGACGCTATCATTAAACACATGTAATCAGCCCTGCTGGTGATGTGACAACGGGAGCCTCAGGGTTCCCGTTTTTTATTATTAGCTTTCGAACGGTTATCAAAATTTTATCAAAATAGGTTATCAAAACCCGTTATTCCTAGTGCTATACCGCTTAAAATTAAACTCAGGTGTTATGGTCACTTAGCGATACTTGTGGTTCTCTCAAATGTGTTGATGATCTCTATCTTAAGCAGTTATTGTGTCAGATTTGTCATTTTGTTGGTTTTACATTGACATTATGCTATTGTGTATCCATCAACATTAAGGGTGGTCTTATATGATTTTGAATTTTGGTGCTAAAAATTTTTATAGTTTTAAGGATGGTTTTGATATTTCATTTGAGCTTGGGAAAACATGTCCTCAAAAAATATCGAGAGGTAAAAACGTTTCAAATATTTTATGTGTAAAAGGGGCTAATGGTTCTGGAAAAACAAATATATTAAAAGCTATTAATTTTTTGTCTGGTTTTGTTAGCGCATCCTTCAATTCTAAAGTTAACGGATATATATTATTTGATCCGTATTTTAACAGTTCCGATCCCTCCGAGTTTTATATTTCATTCCTATTGGATGGGGTAGTTTATAGATATGAGGCCGTGCTTACAGAAACTGAAGTTAAACGTGAAACGCTGTTCAAAAAATTAAAGAGAGAGGTTAAAATAATTGAAAGGATTGATGATGAAATAACTTATGCCAGCAAAGAGCATGTGGAACTTAAGAAAATAAAAATGAGAAAAAACGTTTCTTTATTTAGCATGGCTGTTCAGTATGATGTTAAAAGTGTTTTTGCTATTCACTCCAAGTTCAATAAAATTATTTCGAATGTTAGTTACAATGGATTGTTACAAGAAACTCATAATTTAGATTACATAAATGAGTTTTATTATGATAATGATGAGGCTTTTGAGTTTGCCAAGGGGATAATTAAAAAATTCGATCCTTCCATTGATGATATTTATATATCAAAAACCACAAATGAAGATGGTAAAGAGATATTTAGACCATGGTTTGTATTTAAATTTGATGATCAGGAAGATATACTTGGTTTGAGTGCGCAATCAAGCGGTACTCAGTCTCTTTATAAGCAGCTTGGTAACTATAAAGCTGTTCTTTTTGTTGGCGGTTTATTAGTTTTGGATGAATTTGATATTAACCTTCACCCTCACATCTTGCCTCATTTGCTTGAGTTTTTCCTGGATGAAAATACGAACGATAAAGATGCACAGTTGATTTTTACAACACATAACACCGAGATTTTAGATTTCTTAGGGAAGCATAGAACCTACTTAGTGGATAAGGAGAATACAGAAAGTTATTGCTATCGATTAGATGAAATCCCGAGTGATATTTTAAGGAATGATAGGTTGATAGTTCCTGCATATAATCAAGGGAAGATTGGTGGGGTGCCTAAGTTATGAAAAAGAGATTTAATAATCCAAGGGCCATTGATTATCTAAAGTCCTTTGAGGACTTAGTTAGTCTGGATGACAAAGGTTGCAACCTTTCGTTAAGGTGTAAGTTTAATTTTTCTTATTTTGATTCTAATCAGAGGTGTTCAGGAAAAATATCTGATTGGGATATTGATGGTGTTGGTGATTTTTTTGATAAAATAAAGGATTATTCTTCACGTTCTTTGAGTCAGTTGCAGCAAATGGGGGTTGGTAAAAATCGGCACAGCTTGCTTTCTATTTACAATTCCTATCCAAGTAATAGCTTATTTGAAAAGCCTAAAACAGTACCTCACCAAGCACGATGGGGTCGTTTTAGATTGGACCAAAATAAAAGGCTAATAGGCTTTATTATACCTGAAGATTATAATGGCATCAAACACTCTGATACGGGAATGCTATATGATAGCAACACTTTTTACGTGGTGTTTATCGATAATAATCATAATTTTTATCCCGTAAAGAAAAAATAATAATGTACCTCGTCATTTTTAGTTAGGGACATTTATCCCAGAAGTTATGGCGGTGCGATATGCTCATTTTTAAAAATGAGCATATATATATTACATAATTCTGATCCAATCTTTCCCTCTGTCATCATGGTATTGATCTGTCTGTCTCTGGGACTTATGCCCGAGGAGTTTTTTGGTATCTACTCCTTGTGTCTCGTAAAGCCTTTCCGACAAAGACCTTTGCTCATGAAAAGTTGCCGGAGTACCGTCGCCCCAATTAATTTCTGCTTTGTCACGTGCTTTACTGAAATTCATTGTTATTGTGTTCGACTTAACCTGTGCACCTCGTTCTGCCATTGAGGTAGCGCGGAAGAAATGAACCATGTATAGGCTCACCGCATAATCTCTGCAGCGCGCCACCACATCGCGCAGGCACCAATCAATGGCGTCACATCGAAGAGACAAAGGAATAGCAATCTTGCTGCCTGTTTTCTCCTGGATCACATGAAGGTGATCATCCCAGATGTCGCTAAATTTCATTTTGGAAATGTCACCCAGGCGCTGGCCGGTGACGATGGCCAATAGCATTGCATTACCCAAATAGCGGTGATTTGCATCAGCGATTGCAAATATCCTCTTCCACTCTTCAAGGTTTAATCGCTGACGAGTAATTTTCCGGCGCGGCTGCTTGGTGGCGAGAGTCAGCATTTGAAGCATATGTGTACCTCTGAATCATGACCCATTTCTGAGCCATGTTTTGAATACGCAGAATCGGCTTTCAATCAGCTGCTGTCAGATAACAGGGATGCCTGTACGCTTGTCTACTCTTACAGGCCGCTCTGTGCCAGAAGCGGACATTTCCTACCCGCTATTGCCGACGTAACCATCATTCCACACGTCGTAATCCGCAAAGTAGAAGGTTCAGCGCGGTGATGGCTTTTGTCAGTCGTACATTGCTTTCATCGCTATCGGCAATCCAGAATGCGGCTTCTGCCAGGCTACCATAAATCAGCGAAGCCAAACCGTCCGGATCGACGTCTACGATGATACCTTGCTGAATCAGTTCACGAATAATGCACCTCATTGCTTCCACGCAATTACGTTGCGATTCAGGTGAAGAACCTCCCAGTACCGCTTTTGCATCACGTAACACAATGCGCTGAATTTCAGGTTCCAGCGTCATTTCAAGGTAAGCCCGACATCGGCTGCAAAAGCCGTCCCACGGATCCTCCGCATTACTGGAAATCTTCTGCAGGCGTTGATCCATCTCGTCATCTATCTGCTCCACCACAGCCGCCAGCAATCCTTTTTTATCACCAAAATGGTGGTAAAGCGCACCGCGGGTCAATCCTGCCTCCGCAGTCAGTTCATCCATTGAGGTTTCAGCGTAGCCATGTTCACAAAAAACCTTACGGGCAGTGGCTAGCAAGGTCGCTCTTGTCTCTTCCGTCTCAGCGCGGGTTCGGCGAACCATCATTTCCTCCTTACATACGGTATGAATGATTATTTACAAACACATCGTATGAATATATTGTTTTTTCATACGCGTTGTATGTATTTTCGCTATGTCACATTGTTATGGCAAGTAAATGTTAACGGAGGTCATGATGGCTAATTTGTATCGACACATTTTTTCTGAGCACGGCACGGCAAGTGAGGAGGTTGTGCCGGGTGTCCTAATCACTGGTCTGGTTGTTACTGGCCGTGGAACACGGGATGGATTTTACATCGCGTTATCTTCCGCAGTGCCTGTACTACTGATGGCATTTTTAAGTCATTTAATCCCGCATCAGCAGGGTGGTGTACGTTCTACGGGAGCTGAGTGATGGGTACATTTTCTACCATGAAATCATGTCGCGGTCCCTGGGCCGCCGTTACTGCTGTCAGTCTGGCGACTTTCTCTGTTGTCACAACAGAAATGCTCCCAGTGGGCTTGCTGACGTCCATAGCCGAAACTCTCAGCATTACCACCGGAAGTGCGGGTCTGATGATTTCGCTGCCAGCACTGCTGGCAGCTTTATTTGCGCCATTAGTCGTCATTGCATCTGGTGGAATTGATCGCCGGTGGATACTGTGTGGACTCCTGTCACTGTTGACGATGGCAAATCTAGCCTCTGCGCTGGCAACAAATCTAACCTTGATGCTCGCAGCTCGTATTCTGGTTGGTTTCTGTATGGGTGGAATATGGGCAATCGCGGGCGGTCTTGCCACGCGTCTGGTTCCGGAGAATGCAGTTGGCCTGGCGACCTCCATCATCTTCGGCGGCGTTGCTGCCGCATCAGTATTGGGCGTGCCCTTTGGGGCATTTATAGGTGATCTTATCGGCTGGCGTTGGGCATTTGGCATCATGGCAATTTTTAGCCTGCTGGTCCTGTTACTCCACCTTGCAGTGATTCCGCCGTTGCCCGTTAAGGGGTCAGCTAATATAAGCCAGTTTATTGCCCAACTTTGCATCCGCAAAATACAAGCGGGCCTGTTAATGACATTGTTTCTCGTCACAAGTCACTTCGCGGCCTTTACCTTTGTCCGCTCGCTGCTTATATCAGTGTCAGGATTTGATACGCAGTGGATAGGCGCCATCTTATTCGCGTACGGTGTCGCCGGTATCGCTGGAAACTTTGTGGCTGGCATCACCGCAACACGCTATACGACGTTCACCATGATTTTGATTGCGGCAGGTCTTATGTTAACGCCGTTACTGTTCATTACCATTGGGCATTCTGTCAAAGGCGGTAGTGGTGTACTCATTTTTTGGGGGCTGGCTTATGGTGGGCTTTCGGTTGGACTGATGACATGGATGATGAAAGCTGCATCCAATGCCGTGGAGATCGCCGCTGCGCTTTATGTCGGGGTGTTCAATATAGGGATTGCGCTGGGATCGTGGAGTGGGGGGAAGATAGTAGATATGTTGAACCTGACGGATACACTTTGGCTGGCTGGTGGATTAGCGACTACAGCTTTGCTTTTGGCAGTATCTGCTGGCTTGAGCCGAGGAAAGACATAGTAAAAAGCAACTCCTGCACTGTCACATGAGAACTTGCGGACACTGATGTCCGCTTCTCGCTCACTGCAGACATCGATTTTCGGGCTGGTCCGCTCAGTGCCAGAAACTAACCTTGTTATCAATGTAGCGTGTTAATCTGTCGGAAGCAGATCCTGGGAGGTTTGAATGCTTTATAGCTGCATGAATAATACAAAATGGAATGAGATCCGCGTGGCAATGGTTAGCATGGAATCTCCTCCCTTATGGAAAATCACTTTTCTCAATGGCTATGAATCCGCACTTGATGGCGAGTGGTTTTACCATTTCAGTGAAGGCGGCTATGTGGATATCCAGTATCTTGATATTTTGACAAATTCAGTTGAACAGCATGCCACAGTAGGTACTATTCTTCGTGCTATTCATCTCCCTGGAATGGAGACATCCACCGGTTATAGGATTTTGGGATACGCAGATTCGGTCAGCTATGTAGATTATCTTTAACTTGATAAAATCGTTTAATGGCTAACAGGAATACTTTAGTCTTTGCGTAGAATTGGCCTCTAATCCTCGCTGTCTATTGCCTGGATGGAGCGTTACACTGAAAGCTATTAAATCAAAGTCAATACATTTGGACATCTTCCCATAGAGGCATCATTTCTCCGGGTAATTGTTCCTTATCAAACCCCTCAAACCAATAAACTGAGCCTTTTGGCCCAACAATCGGCACTTCTCCCCAACCCTGATGAAACAATGTGCGACTCCAGTCCGGCTTGAGACGACCACGCCGTTTAAGGCGCTTACCATTACAAGCAGTTGCTCGTATTGAGGGAAAGTTAATAAAGAAACTTAACGGCATTTCCTCTTTTTGCGCACGTTGCAATTGCCTTGATATCCAGTCTTGGTTACGTTTGCGAAGTTTTTGTTTCATTGGCTACTGTTCTGCTTCGACTCACTTATGAATCAATGATCTCACTGTAATCCGACGCCCTGCTTTGTACAAGAATGTCCGCTCCTCGCTCAATGCAGCCTCATGCCCCGTCCGCTTCGTGCCATAGGCGGACGTTTAAAATTTAAGTCGAAACAGGATGCATATTCAAATTAATAAGTTAAGATAGCTAGTCGTAGCAACGACAATTTTATTTTTGATAGATACAAAAACATAATTATGAATAAAAGCTATTATTTCGAAAATAAATATAGGAAATGGTCCATTACAGCCGTGACATGCATCATTATGGGTGGATGGTTCTGGTATATGTTGTGGGCATCAAGTATCTCCCATAATACCATTTTACAAAAATCGGTGCCTGAATGGATAACATATATTTCTTTTGGCATATTGATCGGAAGCATCTTTTTTATACATGCTTTTTATCTTCGCACTTTTAACAAAACATTAAAGTATCTTTGTAATGCATTCTTGGGCGGTTTTTGCCTTGGATTTGTATTGAGCTTAAACTGTTACGATGTCTATATTTATCTCTTCCCAGACAAAATAATTAGCTATGAATCTGAATATGAGGTTGTATTCCCGGGGCCATCGAGAGGTAAGCATGGGCATTGTGAAGCAGGTATCTGGTTAAAAGATCAGAACACTACCAGATGGATACAGCTTTGTACAAACAAAGAATTTCTGCGCAGCCACCGTAAGCAAGGAATGACAGGAGTATGGGTAACAGCTCGTGTAAATAAAATTGGCACTTACATCGTGAAATACGAATTTATTTATATGTAAATGAAGCAATCTGAAGACATTAGAATCGCTTAGGTCGGCATCTTTTTTTACGCCTGTGAAAATAAATGATAGCCAACACCTGCTTCTCGCTCAGAGCAGATCTATCGGCCTTACTGTGATGACATGGAGTCAGATGAAGATGCTAAAACTTGTATCCAATCAGAATTGCTTAGTATCCTGTAGAAAGGAAATAAGCGATCTTTAATATGCGCTAAAAGTTGATCCTCGCTCATTTTAGATGCTCTAGAATTGAAGACAGGAATTGCTTCATCGTAGAGTTCCCAATATAAATTTGATAGTTTATTTGTTATGCAAGCAAAGGCTCGTGGAGGATAGTCTAAAAAATAATGAGTGAAAAATGAAAGCCTACATTCGACTTCCTGTGCCGATGATGCTGCAATTAAGTTTTCCAATTGCAAGCGGAGCCAAACTAGAGCACTATAATGTCTTGATGGTTCTTGAACACTCAGCTCTCTTTTGTAAATAAGCAAGTACTTCTCGACTTCATAGGAATCTATCGTTGGGTCAAGACCTAGTGACGCAATTATAAGAAGGGCTTCAGAGTCTACACCAGCTATTACCTCTCTTTCAGCCCAAGAAACTACAGCCTGGCAAAACTCATCTGAACTGAATACTTTAAACGTATCACTAAAATTTTTTAAGCAAAGAAGTTCCTGTAAATTATATTTGTAATCTGAATTTTCCATCTTCAATACCGGTTAGAAATTTTATGGTGTAAGTTGACATCATATAAGATATGACGAGCGAAATGAGCATAACGTATTGCCACTCTAAAAGACAACCACTCTCAGTACGCTCCTATAACCATTACCCGAGCAGAGAGAAGCCTAACGGCATTTAAAACAGAATGATAGGTACGTTATAACGTCCACTCCTCGCTCAATGCAGCCCCTAAGCCTCATGCCCCGTCCGCTTCGTGCCAGAAGAGGACACTATAAACCGAAGAGTAAACTGGCCAGCCTGGAAATGAATAGGAGCGTAGGTCAGTCGGGATTTTTTACATTGGTATAAATATCAGGCCGGGTGATACTCCATGCATAGTTTTCCCGATTAACGGGTTCGTACCCAAATTTTTGATAGAGCCAGGGAGCTGTTGTTGTAAACAACATAATTCTGCGAAGCTGATCAAAGACGGGATGATGATGTATGCATTGCATCATCCATCTTCCAAGCCCCTCGCCCTGATATTCCTCAAGAATATAAACATCACAAAGATAAGCGAATGTAGCGTAATCTGTTATCCAACGGGCGAAACCTATCTGGGTTTCATCATGGTAAACGCCGAAATTAAGACTGTTTTCTATTGATGCGCCTACAATGGACAGAGCAATCCCTTTAGCCCAAGTTGACCTCGTAAGATAGCGATGGATAGCCTGTACATCCAGTTTTTCCCTGTCTGTACTCACCAGGTAGTTATCCTTATGCCACTCATGCTTCTCTAAAATGCTCACGGACATACCTGCTCATAAGGTTATGGGAAACCTGACCTTATCACTTGATGTAAAATTCTGCTATCAGTGCTGCTTCGCAATAGCTAAAGCCTGCTGCTGGTATCAACGATTACCTCCGCTCCTCGCTCACAGCTGCCCGTTATCCCAGCTCAAAAACAGGCTTAGCGTGGGGTATTTCCCATTTAGGTAGCACCTATGCTCGGTCGATTTCCCTAATTTCAATTAATCATCAATTCACTAATCGATTATTGTAGCCGGTACTTCTTTGCTCTAATATTTTCGCTCTTTCATCAGGGGTTACATATTGCGTTTCCGGAGGTAGATGTTGACTTAGTTCTGAAAACGTGACCAGTTCATAGTTAAGTGCTGGCTCTGCATTTTCTGGCATATCTTGCCATCTTATCATTAATGTATTTTCGTGAAGACCTACTGTATCAATCCAATTAGCCACTCCTGGATCCTGTATACTAACAACAAAAGTATAGGTGCCATCATTATTAGAATGGGCTTGTGTGTTATTAAGGCTTGACTGATGATTTGCTGCGTCAACCGAAATAATCCATGCATTCGTTACAGGAACAATAAAATAACCAGCTTTACCGGGAGTGATAGTGATAATGAATGCTTCGGATTCATTTATATCGATATGACCAAAAGAGCTCGCCTGGGTAACCAGAGTACCTATAATGGGTGATTGCTTGGGCTGTGGTAACGTGTTGACGAGGTTAGGTATATAGGTCTCCAGGCCCATAGCACCTACGCCATAAGTAATCGAACTTTCGTCCAGATTTTTAATGGCTGTATCAATGATATCAGATAATGATTGAGATATTTTTCTCTGCTGCCCGGCAAGCTCAACGCTGAGAGTATCCGCAGTTTCAACAGACCAGTCTGTTATATTATGACGAATAAATAAAAAAGAGACTTTGTCAGTTGACTGAAGATGATTTTCATCCAGGGAACCAGGAGTGTTGTCAATTGTAATAATATAACTCCCATCTACTTCCACCTTTAATGTGCTTTTGTCCAGATAGGCTACAGTATTTTGAGAGTTGGGGTTGAAAATAAGTGAATAGGTGTAATCGCCAGTTCCTCCAGCCGTATTTTGTTGTCCACGTAGAATATATCGCTGACTGCCATCAATTGGGATCATCCTGTATATTGCATCAGGATTATCATAAGAATATCTTCCACCTGGAATCTCATATGTACCATCAAAAGCAGGGCGTGGCTTTGCGTTATTAACCCAATAAATATAAGGTGATAATGGATCGCTATTTACGGATTTTTGTATCGCACTAAACAGTAGTTCGTTTATCGCAGAGTCTAAAGTTTTCGCTACCTCATCTTTAAGTTGCTCTAAATAATGGGCATGAGCAGCAAGATATGCATTTTTAGCTTTTTGTTTTGCTGGTGCGAATTTCTGATATAGCGGAGTTGTTTCATCGATAGCCTGGTTATAGATATCAAAAGCAAGTTTATCAAGTTTTTCGTTGGTCTGTGGTATCCAGCGGGTTAGCATTCATAATCATATATCCTTTGCATTTTTATACACTTTTCGTATGCACATGATGAATTTTTAGAGGCATACATGAGCGGCCCATCTGAGACTACGTGAACAGCATACAACTTGAAATATCACGCTTATATATAAATGTCTAAGACATTAAAGATATAGGGTTACTGGCAGGGATGTAAATAATTCACTCTCTTCGAATAGTAACAAAGTGAAATTTTAACTGTCAATCGTAGGCCACCTCCTGCGGAGGTAGTGATTGTTCCTGTTAGGGCAAGATATCCGTAACCGTAAGACTCATCAGGAGTAGAGTCGGGAAATGGCGCGGCAAGATCAGAAATCAACGTGTATTACTTTATCGGCGTACATCAAAGGGCGCTAATAATATCAGCAAGCGTGTAAGTGATATTCTTTTGAGAAGTAATTCACAATAAACAATTAGCAGAGCTAATTAATTCACTAGCAATCTGCAGTGATGTTATGCCGGATATTAATGTTTTTTCAACAGAAATGTAGTTTATACATGTGCGGTAAAAATGCCTGCAGCATATTAACAGGTTTTATTGAGTTGCTTGTGATTGGCTTCACACAAAAAATATTGTATGGAGATTATATTATTTTTCGAATGAAGGAAGGCTTCTCAAATAATATTTACTGAATATCACAAAGATTTAAAAGTTGTAAATAAGTGATGGTGAAAGGTATATCAAAAAATATTTAATGTACCGTTCATATATACTTTAAATCGTACAGGCAAGGATGATTTTCAGCTTTCTCAGAGGGTTAGCATCAACGAAAGGAGAATGAAAATGTGTATAAACGTAAGGAGTGAAGACATAATTCAATTAATGAGAGGTAACTCATGAGCATAAACAACGATGCTACAAACGCAGGGGTAACGTATGAATGGGATTATAATCATCATCCTGTATATGGTATGCCAATGTGCAGCACCTTGCAGGGGCTTCTGCCTACATTGCCATGGCTCAGAAAGACATTGAATACTCTTGTCCTAATCACCGGAAATGTAAAACAGTATGTCCATCTGACTTTCACCAGTGAATTTTACAAACAACAAATTGATACGCTGGACAGCAGGGCCACTAGCCTTGAAAGTGAAATTTCTCAGCCATCAGCAGAAGAAAATTATGATGCTCTCTTTAGTGACTATACGGCACTGGTAATAGACATTTCCGACTATTTGTTTGCGCTTCCTTCCGCAGATCGCAGCAGTGATAGTAGTGAATGGGGGCTGGATAAATACAATCTGATGTTTCAGTCAATCCCATTACCTTTTGTGTCGACACCTGAGCATCTTCATAATGACAGAACGTTTGCTTACTGGCGTCTTGCTGGTAACAATCCATTGCTTCTAAAAAGAATCTCATCCATTCCCGATAATTTTCCGGTGACGGATGCTCACTATCAGCCAGTCATGGGAGAAAATGATTCACTGGAGTCTGCATTGAATGAAAACAGGGTCTATCTCGCAGATTACAGTATCATCGGGAAGCTTGCTGTCCCTGATGGGTTTAATAAACCTGACACAAACATGGGATATTCTGAAGCTCCACTGGCATTATTTTCAGTTTCGAAAACAGAAAAAACGCTGCTGCCAGTGGCAATTCAATGTGGGCAAGACCCGGCTAAGTATGACATCATGATACCGTCCTCTGATCCTGATTTATACTGGGGATGGGAAATGGCGAAAACATCGGTTCAGACAGCAGATGAAAATCACCACGAAATAATTACGCATCTGGCGCTGACTCATTTCATCAGTGAGGTTTACGCTGTCGCAACGTTACGAAATTTCAGGGATTCGCATCCGCTTTATAAACTCCTTATCAGTCACTATGAAGGTACAAATTTCATCAATGATGGGCGCAACGAAGATCTTGCTACTTCCAGGGCAATTCGTGGATAAATTATTCGCACAAGATTTGAATATTATTTATGAAGAAGTACTGAAGGGACGGTTTAGTTTTGATGTGACAGAAAATGCCTTTCCTAATTATATCAAGTCAAGAGGCCTGGATGATGTCGTGGCATTACCAGACTATCCTTACCGGGACGATGGTTTACTGGTATGGGAAGCCATCGAGCAATGGGTATCGGATTATGTGGGCTTTTATTATTTATCGGATAATCAGGTAACACTGGATCCGGAGGTTATGGCGTGGTCTGCTGATATTGTTACTAATGGCAAATTATATAATTTCAAACCTGTTGATGGTGTGAAGTCACTTAAAGATGCGCTGACAATGGCTATTTTTGTGGCATCGGCACAGCACGCGGCAGTAAATTTTTCACAGCCAGACTGGATGTCTTACGCGCCAGCAATGAGTGCCTCTCATGCAGCAAAGGCACCTTATATCCAAAAAGGGCATTCGAATCCTGACTGGGTTAATATGCAAGCGCAGTACAATCAGGCGTTGCTTAAACTGACAATTTATACGTTGCTGGGAGGAACAAATCACGGGTTGCTAGGAGAATACATAAAACCAGGAACAGAGAATGAACCGCTATTTACTGACGTTCATATTACTACTCTGTTAACAAAATTTCGAAACAGGTTACGCGAGATTGAGAGTGTAATTATAAAAAGAAACCAGGCGCGCTATATTCCATACGAATACTTGCTCCCTGGTAGGATTCCTGCAAGTACTAACATCTGATAATAGAGGAGATATAGAATGGTCGTAAAATACAGTGTCGAATCTGATATTGAAATTGATATTTGTCCAGACAAAAGCATTGCCGCCAGCGACGGAAATGACAGTATTGTATTTTCCGTTTCAGCGGTATTAACTGGAAGCAAAGAGCCTGTAGTAGGGGTTCCGATCGTGTTTTCATCTGACAATCATGCTGTATTGAGTGAAACTAACTCCATTTTCTATGGAACGCTTACCGATGGAACTGGTCTGGCTCGTGCGACATTGAAAAATAATTATTCTGAGCAAGTTGTTGTTACTGCGAAGTTAAATGACTCTTCTCAGAATATTGTCATGGCGAAGGTGACATTTGTCGATGAAGTTAAACCACTGGTGGTTGAATATGCAAAAAACAAAAATCATACACTGCTGAATAATGAACCCTCAATAGTCTGGGATAATGCTGAATTTATTATTCAAACGTCCGGAGGGAGTGGTTCACTGCAATGGCAGGTGGTTAACAGTACGGGGGATATTAATGTATTATCAGGAAGCAAAGGTCAAGGTATCGTTTCTATTTTGCGTGAAAATTATGGATCACATGTTATCAGGGCAGATGATATTATCACGGGTGAGTTTATTGAATACTCATTCTCTGTCGTAAATTACATATACTCGGATAATGAGAGCTATTTTCTGGGGGAGCTTCTGGTATCTCCGCCTGGAAGAATTATTTCTCCGTCGGTATACCAGAGTTTATGCCGCGAATGGGGCAATATGAGTGCTTATTCTGGCTGGGGGGGCGATTACTGGTCCAGTGATCATAACATGAAGCACAACCTTGCAAAAGTCATGAATATTGATACTGGAATAGATAGATATTCACGCATCACGCTGCATCAGTATAAAGCTGCATATCAGACGAAGTAGCTGGATAAATCATATGATTTTTTATCATATGATAAACTGGAGAAAGAATATGAACAGTAAAAATAATAAATCAGTCACAACAACTGATCCCTATGTATTAACTCTAATGGTAACCAAGGATAACGCACAGGCAAATAGGGAGTCTCTGAACGAAGTTGATGCCACAGCCTTTGATGCAGAAACGTTTTATCCGGCTCCAGGTGTAGATGTTTTATTTAAAATAAAGAATTCCAATACGGCCTTTTTTTCAGAAACAAACTCACCAATATATTCCTCAGTTACAGATGGTACAGGACATTCACTTGCGATGATTGCAAATAGTATCGCAGAAAAAGTGAGTGTGACGGTTGAATGTAAAGGAAACTCCGCTATCAGTGCGGAGAGTTTCGTTACATTTATTGAGGCAACAGATAATCTTCAGATTAAAAGCGTTGTGAATTCAAACCATACTTTTTCACAAAATCAACCGTCCATTGCTTGGCCCGGCGCGTCATTTTTGATCGAAACACGCGGAGGGAGCGGTATGGTAAACTGGGAGGCGGTATCCAGCAGTGCAGAGCTCGCTGTCAACGGGACGACAACCGGAGACTGTTCTGTCACTATTCTTGCGAAGCCACGACAAATTTGCACTGTCAGAGGGACAGATTTGATCACAAATGATACCGTTGAGTGGAATTTTTTTATTGATACCTTCGTGACCAGCGACTTCCAGAAATATCATTTATCCGACGCAATACTCAACCATGGTAATTATCTCCTGACGCCTGCAGAATATGGAAGGTTACATCATGAATGGGGCGATATGGGGGGCATATTCTATCTGGGATGTTACTGATGTATACTGGACATCTGATTATGATGAGACAAATGCAGTGGTATGCGATCTGTCAACCGGAATATTGAGTACAACGACGCATTGGCATCAGAATTTTTATGCGTACAAAATTGATGTGTAAGCTGTTGCGTAAAAAATACATTTTATATGGTCCTTCAGTTTAATGGAGGACCTTTAATAACCCTGGATATTTTTATATATTTTCTCTAAGTGATAGACGTTGTGCATGGTTTGTTGCTGAGGATTTTTATCATAAAAAGCTTGTTCAAATCAAAAAATTCGCATTTGTCCCAAACCCGCAGCGCCCGCCGTAAGCCATGACTCGCGAGGTCTGTTATAGTGAGGAAGCGACATTTTTATGATCTGGTATAGCACACGTTCACACTAAACTGACGAGAGTCCACTCTGTTTGCTCATCGTTTTGGGCGTTAGTGCCGAGCAAAGATTTCCCCTGACAGGCCGCCAGTGTCAATAAAGGAAGATGAAAGGCCAAACGGATTATTTCCATATTCTATTCCCGTCCATATCGTTAACCATACGTTGCCAGCGCTCGTCCGGCCGGTTGGTGATGACCGCACTGCTTATTATTCCCTGGTTGTCTCTCACCACGCTGCTCCTGAATGGAACAGGATCCTGGGTCAGGGGCAAATAATATTTTTTAACCGTCAGGCCTTCCCGGAGTTTGTACACAGATACAGAAAATCAAGAACCAGCGATATTAAACAATCGCCAGCGAGTTGATTCTGCCGTCGACCAGTCCGAAAGCATGATTAAGTTTTACCGGACTGCCGGGAAAATTACCGACAACGTTCGAGGTAACCGTCACCCGATCCCCTTCGATGAGAACCTCAATTGGCTCAACGCTGTAGTCAAACGCGGCCTGCGCAGCACGTTGCCATGCTTCAATCGCCGCATGTCCCTGATGAGTTTGACCTTCGTCGATGACTACGGCATCGGCAGTAAAACAGTGCTTAACGCCGGTGATATCAGCGCCATTGCTGATCGCGAAATAGGTAGAAATAGCGTCCGGTAATGATAATGACATGGCTCTGCGCTCCTGTGATTTACAGTACAGCCATTTTCAACATAGACTGTGAAATTAACAAGTACGCACGAAAAAGTGAGTTACTGAATAATGGGTAAGTTATATAGTCCGGAATCTGCAGCAAGTGGCGTGGAGCACGTCCTGCGGCTGCTGGAAGGGCGCTGGAAACTGATTCTTCTTTTTCATCTTTTCGATGGCGAAGTACAACGCTATTCCGATTTTGAAAAACTGATCCCCGGCATTTCGCAGAAGATGCTGTCTCAGCAGCTACGACAGCTGGAAGCCGATGGGATCGTGTCGCGAACGGTTTATCCCCAGGTACCGCCGAAAGTAGAATATCGACTCACTGAGTGGGGACAAGCGCTGTGCCCTGCGCTTGATGCAATGCTGAAATGGGCGGAGAAACGCGAAGTGTAGGCACCATTGACGCCTTTTTAACACTGAGCGGAAAACACGGATGCCAGCTTCTCACTCGGCGTAGATCCCGTGCTCTTGCTTTCTGTTAGCTCATTGTTAACAAGGGACATCCATTCTCAAATATCCCACATTGCAGGAGATTTGAGTATGGGCAAAATGTTCATGGCATGGTCAGTTGATTTTTATGTTCATCAAATACTGCAATTAAATGGTCTGCGACTGCTCTGACTCGTCTTGAACCCGCGAGGTCTGAATGCATCACCAGCCATAATGGCTGGTCCACGCCTATATCAGGATTAACGCAATGCAGACCACTTTTCATTGCCATAAAGTGTGGCAGAACCCCCAGCCCCAGACCTTCTGAAACTGCGGATATCTGCGCCATGAGTGTGTTTGCCTCCACCCGGCATGGCCTGCCGCGCAGCATTCGTGTCACCCATCGTGCAGCAGGCAGGTGCTGATGCGTTTCAGACCAACCCACATACTGAGCATTGCTCAGCGATAAACCAGCGGGCGTACCGTCCAAATTTTCGATATACGTTTTTGCGCCGTATAAACCAAAACCTACGGTTCCCAGACGCTTCAATGTCAGATTACCAGCGTCAGGCTTGACCATGCGAATCGCTATATCGGCATCTCGGCGATGAAGATTGACTGACTGTATGCCGCTCAGCACTTCTACACGCAGGTTAGGGTATTTTTCCAAAAGTTTTTTCAGCGAAGGCAGAATAAAGTGTGTTGCCAGATTGTCCGATGTTGCCAGTCGGACAAGCCCGGCAACATTACCCTGCAGTTTCGCCATCTCACCGAAAGCTAGTCCCGCATATTCAAATGCCTCAGCACGCTCCAGCAGGGCTTCACCATCATCCGTCAGTCGGTATCCGCTCTGGTGCCTACTGAAAAGCGGTACTGCCAGTGATTTTTCAAGCCGGTCCAGCTTTCTGGAAATCGTTGCAATGCCCATATTCATCGCTTCTGCTGCGCCACTGAGCGTACCCGTGCGGGCGATCGCCAGGTAAACCCGTATATCGTCCCAGTTAAAATCTGGCTTCATGCTTTTTCCGATTATGGAAAACGGCTCTCCGTTTTCAGGTCTATTTTATCATTTTGAACAGTATGATACTGCAGCTCTCACAAGGAGATAAACATGCAAACACGTAATTTGACGCCATCCCTCAACGTATCTGCAATCGGCCTGGGTTGTATGGGTATGAGTGAATTTTATGGTCCGCGTGACGATGAAAAATCACTGGCGGTGCTGGATAAGGCTTTAACGCAGGGTATTAATTTCCTGGACACGTCTGATACCTATGGCCCCTGGCATAATGAGGAATTAATAGGAAAATTTATTAAAACACGCAAACCTGCGCTGAAGCTGGCAACAAAGTTTGGCATTGTGCGCCAACCCGGCGAATACAAAAGAAGTCTCTGCAATTCCCCAGACTATGCGCGCAAAAGTTGCGAGGCCTCTCTTAAACGCCTGGGCGTGGATCACATCGACCTCTACTACGTACACCGCATTAATCACCAAACGCCAATAGAAGATACGATGATCGGCCTGGCGAAGCTGGTGCAGGAGGGAAAAATTGGTCACATCGGTTTATGCGAGGTCAGTGCTGATACGCTCAGGCGCGCTCATGCAATCCACCCCGTGTCAGCAGTTCAGACCGAATATTCTCTTTGGAGTCGTGAAGCGGAGGCAAGTGTACTCCCGCTGTGTAAGGCTCTGGGCGTCGGGTTCGTGGCTTATTCACCCCTGGGCCGTGGCTTTCTGACGGGCAAATTTCAACATCAACCGGTCCCGGGGAAGGACGATTTTCGCAGCACGCTCCCCCGCTTTCAGCCGGAGAATCTAGCCATAAACCACTCCCTGGTTGATCTTATAAAAGCTTTGGCAGTGAGCAAAGACTGTAAACCTTCACAGATAGCTCTGGCCTGGTTACTTGCCCAGGGCGAAAACATTGTGCCGATACCCGGTACATGCAATCTCAACCACCTGAGTGAAAACGCCGGTGCACTGGATGTCCAGCTTAGTAGCGCTGAACTGAAGGCGCTACGTGCCGCCGTATCCGCTATTCCCATTGCTGGAGAACGGTACACGCCAGAAGGAATGAAAGGCGTGGGTGTCTGAACCCGGCCGACCTAAAGGCTTCCCCCCAAACCTCTCCCGGCATCTTTTAAGAGTATTGATTACATGAACGACACCGTTTTAAACGTAGGCCCGGTGCCTGCACGCGCTTGGGTGGCTGTCGCAGCGCTCGGTATCAGTGCATTTTCGATTGTGACCAGCGAGCTTGCGCCTGTTGGCATGCTCAGCATGCTAGCAAAAGACCTGAACCAGACTGAATCGGACACGGGCCTTGTCGTGACTGCATACGGCTGGGTAGGGGCTCTGGCAGCGCTTTTGTCTGGATTGATACCTGCGAGGATTTCACGTAAGTCTTTGGTAGTGATTCTTATGGTGGTTCTTGCTCTGTCCTGTATGGCGGCGACACAGACTCACTCGATGACCCTATTTATGAGTGCGCGTATGGCAGGAGCTTTGGCACATGGTGCTTTCTGGGCTTTGATTGGGGCAGTGGCTTCACAGCTTGTTCCGGCTGAAAAACTTGGGCTGGCCACCTCAGTCATTTTTGGCGGCGTTTCGGCTGCCAGCGTTCTGGGTGTGCCGCTGTCCAGTTTTATTGCGGATATGGCCGGATGGCGCAGTGCGTTTACGGCGATTTCTCTGCTGTCACTTGCCGCCGCCTGTGCTCTGTTCTGGACGCTCCCCACACTGGCAGTGCCACAACCACTGAGGCTACGTGTTTACTATGGGATTTTCAAAAAACCGGTGCTCCTTTCCCTCTATGGTGCCACTGCCTGCATTATTTCGGCTCATTTTGCAGCATTCACTTACCTCCAGCCTTTGCTGACGAAGGCTCAGGAAGTGCCGACGGCATCCATTTCTGGTCTACTGCTGATGTTCGGGCTTTCCGGCCTGGCAGGAAATATCATTGCCGGAAAGCTTATCGACCGCCATATCAAAGGATTAATTTTAACTTCGCTGCTTCTGAGCGCAGGTGCACTAGGCATGCTTGGTGTGAGGAGCGCCGCGCCACTGCCTTTATGGTGCACAGGCATACTGCTCGCAGTTTGGGGCGCGGGTATCGCCATTGTGTTCGTTGGGCTGCAGACATGGCTGCTCCGTAGCGCAGGGGATGCCGTACAACCAGCGTCAGCTATTTACGTTGCAATTTTTAACGCAGCGATCGGCACCGGTGCGCTTGCGGGAGGCCAACTGCTGGCATTAAAAGGTCTTCAGGGCATGGCTTTACTTGCTGCAGGCGTCATTGTATGCAGCATCGCTCTTGTCGCAATGCTGAAAACCCCATGAATTAGCTCAGGCCTGAAAGGTTGTCACCGAATTCAAAAACGCATTAACCGGCAGTAATAAAATGAGTGGGCGTGTCAGAAGATGCGTCCCGTTATTTTATATGTCCAGCTCGTTAAGGAGGATTAGCCCGCGGCACGAGGCCTGCCTAAAGCTACAACTCCTGAAGAATTTTTTAATCGGTTTAGAATAGACAACCTCCTCTTCGTGCCAAGGGCGGAGATTGATTGATTGATAGCCATTTATGTTACTGAAAACATTAACCTGGCATCAAATTTCCTGGAAAGCTGTTGTTCGCGGAATTTTTCAATTACGAAATCTACAAACACACGGGTCTTAGCCGGCAACATTTTATGTGTAGGAAAATACAGGGATAGGGATCCATTATCGGCATACCAGCTTGGTAATACCCGCACAAGTTGGCCACTTTCCAGATAAGGCAGCAAATTAGGTAAGCTTGCGACTGCAATGCCTAATCCCATCACCGCAGCCTGGCAGCAGGCCCACGGCTCATTTACTGTTATGTGTACTGGCAGGGTGATAGCCGACTGTCGGTCCTGGCTGTCGCGCAGGACTAAATTACGTATCCGCCCGGTTTGAGGAGAGCGTATACGAATGCCTCTACCATGCGTCAAATCCTCCGGTTCGACAAAAGGTGATGTCATCGCAAGATAGGCAGGTGATGCGGCCAGAATG
Source organism: Cedecea lapagei (assembly GCF_900635955.1). Lineage (GTDB taxonomy): Bacteria > Pseudomonadota > Gammaproteobacteria > Enterobacterales > Enterobacteriaceae > Cedecea > Cedecea lapagei. Next base: position 2,763,066 of record NZ_LR134201.1, on the reverse strand, counting down.
GAATGTGATGGCGCTAACTCACGAGCCACAACCCCTTGAGCAAGTTCAAATCCTCCCCCAATCGCTGCGTCAAATCGCTCGCCAATCAGGTCTACTTTCCTGTTATCAAATTCCCAGTCTGGACGTATATGCGGGTAACAGCTTAAAAATTCATCCAGCAAAGGCAACAGGTAGTGCATGCCGAAATGTGTCCCCACACTTACTTTCAGTGGCCCAGAGGGTTGCTGCGCGCTGGCTCCAAGGTTGTCCATAGCCATCTGAATTGATGTCAAACCACCACGAACTTCTTCTAAAAAAAATGCACCGGCTTCGGTCAGGGTGAGCTTGCGGGTGCTACGTTGAAATAGCCGAACCCCTAGTTGATTTTCCAAAGAAGTCACGTTCTTTCCTACCGCCGCCGACGTCAAAGCAAGTCGCCGACCCGCAGCTGAGAAGCTGCCCGCATCGGCGCTCTCTACAAAGCATTGTAACTGATTAATCAAGTAGCCCACCTCATTTGAAACCTTTAGTTTAAAATGATTATAGCGATTTGTGGCTACTCTGACTCAAATATCAAGGTGATAATTAATCCATCAACGTACACACCCTTAAATTGGAGTCACATCATGAACAACACAACGCGTACCACTTCACTGGCTGGAAAAATTGCTTTTGTACAGGGCGGCTCACGTGGTATTGGCGCTGCAATTGTCCGCCGATTAGTTCAGGAAGGTGCCAGCGTAGCCTTTACCTATGTTTCCTCGGTGGACAAAGCAAACGCCCTGGTAATGGAGATAGAAAAAGCGGGGGGAAGGGCCTTAGCCCTTCAGGCCGATAGCGCCAATGAGCAGCAATTGCGACAGGCAGTCGAAAGAGCGGCGCATCATTTCGGCCATATTAATATTTTAGTTAATAACGCTGGAATTTTTAAAGTCGGGACACTTGAAGAAATCAGTATGGAAGATTTTGACAGCACATTAGCAATAAACGTACGCAGCGTATTTGTCGCCAGTCAGGAAGCAGTGCGACATATGCCAGACGGTGGCCGCATCATTACCATCGGTAGCACCAATGCCGAGCGGATGCCCTTCGCTGGCGGAGCAGTATATGCTATGAGTAAGTCAGCTATCGTTGGTCTCACCAAAGGGCTGGCGCGCGATTTAGGCCATCGGGGGATCACTGTAAATAATATCCAGCCCGGCCCAACCGATACGGATATGAATCCAGCATCTGGCGAAATGGCGGAAGAGTTGATTAAACTGATTGCGGTGAATCGTTATGGGAAAGACAGTGAGATCGCCGCCTTTGTAGCTTTCCTTTCAAGTCCCGAAGCTGGCTACATCAGTGGTGCCAGCCTGACTATTGACGGTGGATTCGGGGCTTAATATTACGCTCGATTACCAAATTTTGATATTTTCATGAGTCCGTTGCCACAAACTGTTTTGTGCCAGACGCGGACGTCCTTATGACCGGGCAATCACGCATTCCCGGTCATATCTACCTTCTACACCAGGGGTATTTCGACGTCATATTATTCATACGGTACATATATCCTGATCTGCGCTGTCGCTCAAAATAGTTTTATAGTCGATATCAGGTGGTCAGCTGATTTCTTTAAACGACACTATTCATCCGTACCTATAAAATGCACATCCGGATGCCGTTCATTCGCCGCCTCGTGGTATATATCCCCAAGCCAACCGGGAAGCTCTTCCTCGGCTAACCACGATGGAATAACCACATCATAAACCCGTGAATATTTCCCTTCATTTGGATCAACGCGGTAGAGCAGCCATTGTTCACGGTTTTTTTTCACGCCCATTCGTCTTCCAAAAACGTTAAACAGCAGCATATTTTACCCCGAATCAATATTCATCCATTGGCTAATATTAATGGCTGGTGAGAATTCCGACCAGGTGATTGTTCGATGAAGTCCCGCACGGCTGTAAAATTCAGACATAAAAAAATCTGAAAAATGTTACTACATGGTTTCAAAGAGTTATTCGATGGTGCGATGCCACAGGGCGGTATTAGGCTCATATTCCCATTTTGTCCTGATTCTCCTGTGCTAGGTTAAGCGAACAGGGAATCTATGTTTGGAGTAGCTATGGACAAGGACAAATGCCACATCGAGGAGCTTCATCCTGAAATGTTGCAGGTGATTGGGACGGCGGTTGTGCATCTGCTTGCCGGAAAAGAGACGTTATCACGGGAGTCGATAGCTGACAGGGTACATTGTTTATACGCCAATGGCCTGGACGATGCCGCTGTACAGAGGGCGGTGGATGTTCTGATTCTGGGCTAAAGCTTCATTAAGGAACGGAGGCTGCGGTGCAGATAAGCGAACTAATGCCTCCTATACGCAGTTTTAAACTGATTGTCGGAGCAGCTCTGGATGATGTTAAATCGCAGTTGATTATCATTATCATAAAAGGGACTGTTTATGAGTAAGACGCTGATCGTCTGCGCTGTGTTATTTGCTACCCCCGCCTACGCCGCAAATAAGCCAGCGTCGGAGTTGGTCTGGACCGGGGCTGAGGACGAGCCCGGATGTCGCGGCAATGTCTGCGTGCACAACGAAAAGGATAAGACTCCACGCATGTATGGCAAACTTGATAAAAGTGAGCAAAAATTGCTCGCTGATCCTTATTCTAAATACGATCGTGATAGCAGCGACGGGACAGCACGCGCGGGCGTGACGTTTAAGTGGGATGATTAACATCAAGGCGCTGAGAGGCGCCTTTTTTGATCGTGGTAAGTACTACGCGCGTATTTACGGTGGCCCTGGGAAAGCATCAACATATTTAATGGTGAAGTCAGGGAACGAATCCACTATCTGAATTTTATAATCCGGGAAAGAATCGACTAATTGCCATTGCCCTGGGGAATCCGCGAAGGCGTCAACTTTCTGAACATCCAGGTCTTCAAAAGCATCGACAACCTGCACTTTATAGTCTGGAAACGAATCGACAATTTGGATTTTGCCGTAAATTTGTGAGACATCCACAGCCAATACTGCGGAGGAAGAAAGTACGGCCGCGGTCACCAAAATCAGTCCTGATAATCTCATCTCTGGCATCCTGGTTTATTATTTATCAGTGGATAGCATAGCCGTTTTTCTCCTCTCAGGTTATAAATTCATGGCTTAAATGCTACTGTAAGATCAAACAGATAAGCCGGAGGCGAGATGAATAAAAAAGCGAAGGACGATGAGCTCTACCAGGAGATGTGCCGTGTTGTAGGCAAAGTGGTGCTGGAGATGCGGGATCTTGGTCAGGAGCCTAAACATATCGTGATTGCCGGCGTGGTCAGAACCATGCTGGCCAACCATAAAATCAAACGTTCCCCGCTGACTGATGAGGCCATGGAACACGTGATTAAAGCGCTTGGCTATGAAGTTTAGCCTGCACATGTCGACATAATAACCTCTGTCGGGATCCCTTATGATTGCCAATATTCTGATCGGTCTGATTGCTTTGATTCACGTTTATATTCTGGTGCTGGAGATGGTGCTTTGGGATAAGCCAGCGGGGCAAAAAACCTTCGGTTTGTCTCCGGAGTTCGCCCGGCAGTCGAAAACCCTGGCGGCAAATCAGGGGTTGTATAACGGATTTCTGGCTGCCGGATTACTTTATGGGCTACTGGCGACCAGCAGCGGCGTTGAGTTTAAGTTTTTTTTCCTCAGTTGCGTACTGGTTGCTGGTGTATTTGGTGGTTTAACCGCCGGCAAAAAAATACTCTATGTCCAGGCCGCGCCTGCGGCGCTCGCGCTGATAACTTTATTCGCGGGAATATAATCGAAAAAACCCGGCAAACGCCGGGTCACCATAAGGCTATCATCATTAATATAATGGGTGATCGACCGGATCGTTTTATGAGTGGTTCCGGTCCCTCCAGAGGAGGAGAAATATAGGCATATTTCGATAGCGGAATGAGGGTTCATAAAGCTACCGAAGGCAAGAAATTATCCTGAGTCGTCATCGTTAGCAAGCGCCAGATGATGATTTTTTTCGAAGATCAATTTTGAAACTAAATTTTCCGGAATAATCTCCCTCAACATATTCTGATTTTCGTCTACCCTTTGAAGGGTAGGTTTGTTTTTTCGAATGGATTAACCGAATTTATCAGGAGTTTATATGGGCTTTTGGCGAGTTGTTTTTACTATTATCCTGCCTCCGCTGGGCGTGCTTCTTGGTAAAGGCCTGGGTGGCGCTTTCCTTCTCAATATCCTTCTTACCCTGCTGGGCTACTTCCCGGGACTGATCCACGCGTTCTGGGTGCAAACCCGGGATTAACTCGTCGCTACCGCCTGCCGGGACCTTTTGAGGTTTCAGGCACCGGCGGCTACCCACTTTGTTGCCCGCCGTCCCGCCTGAACATCCGCACCTGAGCCCACATTGGTGGGCTCTTTTATTTCCTTTAAATTAAAAAGAGTTCCGTTATAACCAGAAATAATGGTTTTGTTTATCTTTGATTAAGGTTTTCTTAATATTCGCGACATCACTAAATAGCGAAAATGATTGCGCTGGAAATTAATTTATAATTCTATGTTTTTCTTTAAAAACAATGATGTACAAACGGTTACACGAAAGTTCTGGGTATTGTGTGGGGGTAATTAGCTTTATTGAGGAAGCGTTTATTTTTGCCATTTTACTATGCTCGTGTTTTCACTCCTGAGGTTATAATAATGAATCATCTTTTGATTACCGGTGCGACAGGTTTCCTGGGCGGCGCGGTATTAGCTCAAGCCCTCTCTGAATCCTCTTTCAGTTCTGTATTGTTATTGGTGCGAGCGAACTCGCCTCAGGAGGGCGTGGCCAGAATTAGAAATAATCTTGCTAATTTTGGTTGTACTGAAGCTGAACAGGCGCAAATTAACCCTGAAAATATCCTGTTGGGAGATTTAGCCGAGCCTGAGCATTTCCTCGATGACGAAAGACTGTCTAACGTCACGCATGTCATTAACTGCGCCGCGGTTGCGTCATTTGGCGAAAATGCGCTGATCTGGAAGGTAAACGTCGAGGGCACTCTGCAGTTTGCGCGCCGTATGTCACAGGTGAAAGGCCTGCAGCGTTTCCTGCACGTGGGTACCGCAATGTCCTGCGTACCCGATGCTGGAACTCTGGTGACAGAAAGTATGTCGAGCAAGCCGGAAGAAGAGCACCTGGTGCAGTACACCTGGTCTAAATCCACCATCGAACGCATGATGTCCGAGCAGTTCCCGCAGCTGCCGCTGGTTATCGCTCGTCCGTCTATAGTGGTTGGCCACAGCGAGCAGGGGTGCCGCCCGTCCAGCAGCATTTTCTGGGTCTTCCGCATGGTGCTGATGCTCGGCAAATTCATGTGCTCACTGGATGACAAAATCGACGTCATTCCGGTGGACTATTGCGCCAAAGCGCTGCTGCTGCTCTCCAAAAGCGACTCGCTGAAAGAGAAGATTTACCATATCTCTGCCGGTGACGTGAGCAGCATCCGCTTTGCTGATATCGACGAAGCGATGTCGAATGCGCTGAACCAGACGCCTATCTTCTCCAACTATGAGCAGGTAGATTACAGCGAGCTGGTGAAGAGCCGCAGAAGCTTCAAATCTATTTACGGGCCGTGCAACGAACGCCTGATGCTGCGCGCAATGCGCCTCTACGGGGAGTTCTCCATGCTGAACGTCCGCTTCTCCAATGAGAAGCTGTTAGATTTAGGCATGTCACCGCCGCCACGCTTTGTGGATTACATCAGCCGCTGCGTGGAAACCACCCGGGATTACTCGATTCCGGAGCTGATGAAGGTCGACTTCAAATAATTGAAAAGGGAGCGAAAGCTCCCTTTAGATTGCTGACAAAGGGGGAAAAAACGTGGTTTTTCCCTCTTTGTGATAAGTAGCCGAAAATCAACAAATTGATTTTCCTGGTTTATTTATAGCTGCTATCTGGTGCTTCTTCTCTTTATTGAGGTTTGTCATCAGCCTGAAGGGAGCGAAAGCTCCCTTTTTTGTTTAGAACATTACCACTTCATTTCGCCGGTATTCACTTTGGCACTCATCTCAAGCGAGCTTTCATCGGCAAGGGCCGGGTATTTTTGTTTCATCTCCGCGATCACCGGGGCACTTTTCCCTTTTTTCAGCGCCAGTTCGAAGTCGGCCAGGTAGTCGCCGGTAAAGATGACAGGTGCTGCACCTGGCTTCACTTCACCGATGTAATGGCCCGGTATCACGCGCTGTGGTTTAAGCGCGGCCATTTCATCCAGTACATCGCGCCATTCCTGACGTGCCGCTTTGGTCTGGGAATCCGCTGTCCAGACGTGAATGCCTGAGCTGACGCCAACGCCACCCAGGATCGTTTTGTTGGCCGGGATCCACAGGTACGCTGCATGGGAGCCAGGCTGGCGCAGCTCAACCTTTTCGCCGTCGACGGTGAAGGTGGTCTCATGGGTCACCTGAGGCACGAAGACTTTCTTTGGCGCACCCTCTTTCAGGATTGGGCCCCAGTATTTGATCTTCTCGTCTTTGGTTTTTTGGATATGCTCCACGACCAGAGACGTGGCCTCAATTTTCACCTGCGGGTAAGCTTTTACTATCGGCTCCAGGCCAAAGTAGTAGTCCGGGTCACCGGCGGTGATAAGGATCCGGGTCAGCTTTTTGCCGCTGTGCTGAATCATTTTCACCAGCGCCTCACCGTCCTTCACGCTGAACTGAGCATCAACCAGCGTTGCCTCCTTTGGGCCGCTGATCAGCGTAGAGGTGACCGGGAATACGCCCTTGTCCTGCGGGTTATAGACTTCAAGCGTCAGCGGTGCCGCAAAGCTCGCGCTGCTGAACAAAAGGGTGGCAGTGGCCGCAGCCAGGGTGTGTGTCTTCATCTTTTCTGTCCTGATCAACTGAATGAGTAAGCCCGTTCGGGGATAAAAAACAGTTTAAATTGCATTATGTGAATCGTAATGGCTTTATTAAGGTAAGATGAATTTCATAAATCGAGCAGATAGGCGAAAGAATGGACAGGATCATTGCGGCAAAAGTCTATACACGCATTTGTGAGCTGGGGAGCCTGAGCGCGGCGGCGCGGGCCTTAAATATGTCCCGTCCGATGGTCAGTCGCTATCTTGAGCAAATGGAGCACTGGGCCGGAGAGCGTCTGCTGCACCGCTCCTCACGTAAGCTAACGTTAACCCCCACGGGCGAGCGGGTGCTGCAGCAGACCCGTGCGCTCAACGAAGTAGCGGAAAGCATTGCGGCTCAGAAACAGCAGGACTTGCCCTCAGGGACTCTGCGAGTTGCCTGTTCACAGTTTGGCGCCCGCTATTACATCGTGCCTTTTTTATCTGATTTCCTGCGCGACTATCCTGATGTCAGGGTCGAGCTGCATGTCAGCAGTCAGGCCGTCAACATGATTGAGGAGCGTATCGATCTGGCCATTCGTATTACCAACGATCTCGATCCGAATATTATTGCCCGTCGGTTGGGGGAGTGTGACTCTATGCTTTACGCTTCGCCCTCTTATATTGAGAAGAAAGGGATGCCGCGCTCGCCGGGCGATCTGGAACATCATAATTGCCTGCAGTACAGCTATTTTCTGCGCAATATCTGGCAAATGGTGGATGCGAACGGTGAACCGCTGAGCGTAGAGGTTAGCGGCAACTTTAGCGCCAATGATTCGGTAGTGCTGATGGATGCCGTGGCGGACGGAGTGGGCATTGCCATGTTACCGGTTCAGGATGCTAAGCCCCGGTTCGAGAGCGGTGAGCTGGTAAAGGTGCTAGAGGCATATCCGCCCCGATCGATGGGGATCTACGGTATTTACCGCAGCAGAAGTTATTTGCCTGCGGCGCTAAGGCTGTTTCTGTCGGCGCTGTCCGCCAGGCTGGCGAAATAAATTAAGAAATATCTCAGTAATCACCCGCCGTGCCGTTTACTTTTTATCCCAGGAATGTTCTGATCTCGCTGCGTAAAATGAGGGGGATAAAAATGTTTCAATTAAAACCGGGAAGCCTGGCAATGATCATCGGCGCCCGAACCGCAGTCGGGCGGGTGAATATTGGTAAGGCGGTTGAGCTGTTCGGCTTGTGCCAGCCTGGCGAGCGTTTCGTAAACCCGGTGACAGGCGTTGTCACCCAGCTACCGCCGGAGTCAAATTACCCGCTATGGCTGGTGACCGGGGAAGTTATCGCCTTTGATGGCCGCCAGGGCTACGCCTTTGTGCGTGCCGAACACCTGATGCTGCTGGACAAAGATTTCTCCTCCCAGCAAGACGAGCTGCACCTCAGCTACTGATCCCGGCAGTGGCGTAAAAAATCGGCCAGCACGATAGCGTGGTTCTGATCGGTATTTTTTGCGCCATACAGCAGCGTCAGCGTGCCATTATCGCCGTGTCGGGCTAGCGCTTTTGCGGCGTCCAGATGCTGCTCAAGCTCTTTTTTGTAGCTGCGGCTGAATTCCTGAAAATCGATCGTTTCGCTATGAAATGCTTTGCGCAATTCGCTGGAAGGCGTGAGTTCCTTCGGCCACTCATCGTAATGCAGATCGGTCTTTTTGACGCCGCGCGGCCAGAGCCGGTCAACCAATACCCGGTAGCCATCGTCGGCAGTGGGTGCTTCATATACCCGTTTACAGCGGATCATTTTCCCTCCTTATCCACGTCCTTAAGCCTGCTGAACAGCTGCGGGAGCTGGTGGTCGGCAAAGACCTTGATACCATGCCGGCGCAACGCCCTGGCCCGATTTTCATTGTCTTCATCAGTGAAGTGAACCTCATACGGTACTACATTGCTTGCCGTGCCCGAAAGAGGGAGGGGACTGCTAATTTTCGCGGTTGTCAGCGCCGGGCAAAGCGCCTATTCTGTCACTCCTTATGTTGTTCTCTTCCCTCAAGCATAAGGCCAGCAAAGCATGTCAGAAATACAGTTGAACTCCACTTTACGTATTGCGCTTATCGGCGATTACAACCCGGCCGTGATTGCTCATCAGGCTATTCCACAGGCATTAGACAATGCGGCAGCTGCCCTGGGCGTGAGCGCGGATTATGACTGGCTATCCTCTCTGGAAGTGACCAGCGATGAAGATCTGGTGGGCTACGATGCTATCTGGTGCGTACCGTCAAGTCCTTATCTGAATGAAGAGGCCGCTTACCTTGCGATTCGCTTTGCGCGTGAAAACGGCGTGCCCTTCCTGGGAACCTGCGCCGGGTTTCAGTATGCAGTGGTGGAATATGCACGTAACGTGCTGGGCTGGGAAGATGCGGGCCACGCGGAAACCGCGAGCGAAGGGCGCCTGGTCATTGGCCGCCTGAGCTGCTCGCTGGTCGAAGTTTCAGACAAGATTACGCTGCTGGCTGATTCAACCGTCGGGCGTGCCTACGGTAAAGCGGAAATCGAAGAGGGTTACCACTGCAACTACGGCATTGCGGAGCTGTTTGCCACTGCGCTTGCCGACGAGCCGCTGAAGCCGACCGGTTGGGATAAGCAGGGTGAGATTCGTGCGGTGGAATTACAGGGACATCCGTTCTTTGTGGCGACGCTGTTCCAGCATGAACGGAATGCCCTAAAAGGCAAACCTTCTCCCCTGGTTGAAGCGTTCCTGGCCGCAGCGGAGAGATAAAACAGTAAAGCCCGCAATGCGGGCTTTACCTTTAACGAGGCTTTGTCGCCCTGAGTATCAAAAAGGCCGGGCGGCGCATCTCTTTTGCCAGCCGTGGATGCTGCGCAAGCGTTTCTTCTGTCGGTTTTGTTTCCAGCATTCGGGTGAGGGCAAAGCCGCTGTCCAGCAGGGTATTGACGTAATTTTCCGTGGTGCGGTGATATTTCTGTACGTCCTCCACGAACCAGCTGGTATGGCGCAAGCCTTGCTGATGGTAGTGATTGACCGGCCAGATAACCTCTTCTTTATAGGGCTGCCAGCCTACCGGGAAGGCGGTACACATCGGATGCTCAACGGAGAAGATAAACTGCCCGCCGGGGTTAAGAGCGGCAAAGAGCGTGTTGCTCAGACGGGCAAAATCTTCGATGTAGTGCAGCGCCAGCGACGAAATAGCCAGATCCCAGGTTTCACCCTCCGGCGTAAACTGCTCCAGTGGCAAGTTGTGGTAGCTAATCTTTTCATCCTGGGTTGCTGCGCGTGCCTGGGTCAGCATCTTTTCCGAAATGTCGAAGCCGGTAACGCTTGCCGCGCCGTGAGCGCGAGCGAAGCGGGCAAAGTCGCCAAAGCCGCAGCCAAGGTCGAGGATCTTCAGGCCAGGCAGCTCGGGCAGCAGCGAGTAAAGCTCAGGGATTTCCAGCAGTCCGTTAAGGCCGGAGTCCTCCTCGCGTAAGCGGCGGTAATTTTCAAAAAATACCGGGTCGTCAAAAATGTTCTGCGGTGCCGATGGCTTCATTCGATTCTCCCTCGTTTATCGTTTCAGGCGTGAGTTTTCTCCGCCGCGCCAATCTCTTTCTGGCGTCCAGCATAAGCCCCAAAGACGCCCATGACGACTGAAAGTAGCGCGCAACCCACCAGCGGGATAGCCCAGTTGCCCGTGACATCATGAATTTTACCCATCACCGGCGGGCCAAAAGCAGCAAGCAGATAACCAACGCACTGCGCCATGCCCGACAGCGCCGCGGCCTGATGCGCAGAACTGGTGCGCATCCCAATGAAGGAGAGACCAAGGATCATTGCCGCCCCGGAGCCAAAGCCGCCGAGCGCGACCCAGAAAATGGAGAAGGCAGGTATCAGCCACAGACCAAGCGTTGCCAGGCACCACAGCAGTGCCATCAGGGCGGCAATTCCTCGCTGGTCCTTAAGGCGGCTGAGGATCAGCCCAACAAATAGCCCCGGAATAGCGGTGGCGAGCTGCAGTATGCCGTGTATCGAACCTGCTTCGGCTTCGTTGTAGCCGTGGCTGATCAGGATAGAAGGTAGCCAGCCGATAATCACATAATAAATCAGGGAGTTAATGCCGAGGTAAAGCGTCACCTGCCAGGCCAGCGGCGAGGACCAGATGCCCCTGCTGTGCAGGGCCGGGTTGCCGGAAAGGTTTATCACCGTGCTGCTGCCAAGCTGCGGCAGCCAGACAATCAGCGCCAGCAGCGGGAAGATCATCAGCGACAGCATCGCGCCGGACCAGCCAAAGCCGTGCAGGGCAATCGGCACCACCATCACGGAGCCCAGCGCGGCGGCAATGCCCATCGTCAGCGAATAGGCGCCGGTAAGTTTGGCGACCTGGCCGGGGAAGTCACGTTTAAGCAGGCTGGGCAGCAGCACGTTGCCCATGGCGATCCCGCAGCCGATAATGGCCGTGCCGATATACAGAAACGCGGCGTGACCGAGGGAACGCAAGGCGATACCGGCGCAGATGATCAGTAACGCGCCAAACAGGCTGCGTTCGGTACCAAAACGGCGGGCGATACCTGCGGCAAGCGGGGAGACAACCGCAAAGGCCAGCAGGGGCAGCGTGGTGAGAATACCAATTTGCGCAGTGGACAGCGCAAGCGCGTCTCGCACCATATCCAGCAGCGGTGCCGCGCCGGTAAAGGTGACGCGCAGGGTGGTGGCAATCATCAGTATGCCGAGCAGAAGCAGAGCGCGGCTATTCCTGCTCGCTGAAGTTGTGGAAGTCATCTGTCTGTGTCCTGAAAAACGGTAAGGCAAAGATACACGCTTCTCCCTTTTTACGAATCAAGCTAAAATGACAGATTATCGCTAAATTCGGACATGCTATGGAACGCGACCTGGATCTGGAGGGGTTTGACCCGGACAGCATCGTAACGCCCGCGCTGGCCTTTCGCATTCGCGCCGCGCAGACCTATAACGAAAAGCCCATCCATACTCACCGTAAAGGGCAGCTGATTCTGGCGCTGCATGGCGGCATTACCAGCGAAGTCACGAACTCGATGTGGATGGTGCCGCCGCAGTATGCGGTCTGGGTGCCGGGGGCAAATGCCACACAGCAATCGCGTCACGGCGGATGCGCGGCTCTGCTTTTTATTTATTGAGCCTGATGCGGTAGCGATGCCGGAAGAGTGCTGCGCGCTAAAAATCTCGCCGCTGGTGCGGGAGCTGATTCTGCGCCTGTCTACCGTACCTCACGAAAGGCTCGACTGCGCGGCGACCCAGCGTCTGGTGCGGGTGCTGTTCGATGAACTTCCGCATCAGCCTGTCGAGCAGCTGCAGCTGCCGATTTCTTCGCACCCGAAAATCCGCGCGATGGCGAACAGCATGGCGAAGGATCTGCGGGAGAAAAAGACGCTTGCGCAGTGGGCCGGGGAGATGGCGATGAGCGAGCGTAACCTTGCCCGGCTGGTGGTGAAAGAGACAGGATTGAGTTTTTTACGCTGGCGGCAGCAGATGCAGCTGATCGTTGCCCTGCGCCTGCTAATAAGCGGAATGGCGGTACAAAATGTGGCGGAGTCGCTCGGCTACGACTCCACCACGGCGTTCATTACCATGTTTAAAAAGGCGCTGGGCACCACGCCCGGGCGCTATCTCAGCACCCTCAGCGGTGACGATTTTACCGATCGGCCAGCTTAAACCGGGAGACGGCACTGTTCAGCTGGCGGGTCTGGACAAGCAGTGACTCGGCTGCTTCTGCAGCCTGGCTCACCATCGCCGCGTTTTGCTGGGTGGTAGCGTCCATCTGGGTAATGGCGGTGCTTACCTGCTGAATGCCGCTGCTTTGCTCATCGCTGGCGTGGGTAATTTCCACCATCAGCATTGCGACACGCTTAACGTCCTGCACGACGGTGTTAATCGTTGTTCCTGCTTCGTTAACCAGCCTGCTGCCGCTGGCCACTTGATTTACCGAATCTTCAATCAGCTCCTTAATCTCTTTGGCCGCGCTGGCGCTGCGCTGCGCCAGGCTGCGAACTTCGCCGGCGACGACGGCAAAACCGCGCCCCTGGTCGCCCGCCCTGGCGGCTTCCACCGCCGCATTCAGCGCCAGAATATTGGTCTGGAAGGCAATGCTGTCGATGACGCCGATGATGTCGGTAATCTTGTTGGCGGAGCTGGAGATATCGTCCATGGTTGTTACTACTTGCGTGACTACCTCACCACCTTGCTCCGCGCTTTTTGAGGCAATATTCGCTATCTGGCTGGCGCTTTGCGCATTTTCCGCATTCTGTTTTACCGTCGCGGTCATCTCTTCCATTGACGCCGCTGTTTCCTCAAGCGCGCTGGCCTGTTCTTCAGTGCGCGAGGCCAGGTCAATATTGTCTCTGGAGATTTTGCTGGAGCGGGTGGAAATTTGCTCGCTGCTCTCGTGCACCTGCTGAATGACGCTGGTAAGCTGCTGACACATGGTGTCCATGGCGGCCATGACGCTGGTTGTATCGCCTTCACGAACTTTTACTTCACAGGTCAAATCCCCGCAGGCGACGGCGTTGGCGATTTCGGCTACTTCACTCGGCTCTCCACCAAGCGAGCGAAATATAGTGCGGTGTACCCACCAGCCAATCCCCGTTAACATTATTACCGCTATTAAGGAGCCAATAAGCTGTAATTTATTGGCGCTTGCACTGCTTTTTTTGGGCATTCTCCACCGCGCTTTCGGCATATTTGTCTGACTCTGTGACAAATGACTCAATGCCTTTTTGGTGAGTGAAAAAATCTTTATCAACCGCTTCTAGTTTTTTAAATAAAGACGTCTCAGTCCCTGAACGAATAAGTGCCACCAGCTCGCTGGCGTCTTTCATCATCGCCAGGCCGGCATGGTATTGCTCTCCGAGTAAATTATCCTCCAGTTCAGGAGGCAATATACCTCTCCAGTTATCAACGCGCTGGTGCCATTGGGCGCTTAGGCGTTTAATTTCTTCGTCGGCCTGATCGACATTCATCGTGCCTTCCACCACGCGCGACATCACCAGGCGGAGCTCTATCAGGAACATCGGTGGGGGCTTGATGTCTGATGTTAAATCCTTGGCCAGCAGGCCGCTTTCGGTACTTAATGCGCTTTGGTGGTTGCCGTACAGCGAAATAGCCACCACCAGAGCGAACATCAAAACCGAGCTGCAAATTAATAACAATAAATTATGAGCCAGTGATTTCATTTTACCTCTCCTGTTATTTGAGAGACTCATCGGCAGGGAAGAAGATAAACTTTTCCACTAAATACTAAAATCACCTGGTTAATCACAGTTTACTTTATTTAATCGCGGCGTTTGTTATTGAATAATTACTCTTTATTTTGATTTTTTGTTAAGTGCATGTGAAAAAGCACTGCTTTGTAATTAACTAATATATTTTTTGTATATCCAATGCAGGATTAAGCATTGGCGAGGGAGGAGCGCATATGCGAGCGTAAAGCCATAGCTCGCTCACAGACGGGATAACAAGGAAAATCAATGGCAAAGGTAAAAGCTTTCACGCAAACAATTTCACACAGCACAACGTACCAAAAATTAACGCTCTCTGCTCTGGTCCTGGCCCTGTCCGGCCTCACCTCCGCCGTGGTTCACGCAGACCAGCTGGCGGATATCCAAAAAGCAGGGGTCGTTAAAGTTGCCACTTTTGACGCTAATCCACCTTTTGGCTCCATAGATGCTAAAACGCACGATATCGTGGGCTATGACGTTGATTTCGCGAAAGCGTTGGCAAAATCCTTAGGCGTTAAACTTGAGCTGGTGGCCACCAACCCCGCGAACCGCATCCCACTGCTGCAGTCCGGTAAGGTCGATCTTATCGTCGCGGATATCACCATCACGCCGGAGCGTGCCCAGGTGGTGGATTTTTCTACCCCCTATTTTGTGACCGGGCAGCAGTTCCTGGTCCCGGTATCCGGGCCGGATAAGCTTGACGACTATGCGAAAGGACGCGTGGGAGCGGTAAAGGGAACTACCGGAGAACAGGCGCTTGTGCAGCGTTACCCGTCAATTCGAGTGCTTTCTTATGATGATATCCCGCTGGCCTTTACCGCGCTGCGCAACGGTAATGTCCAGGCTATCACCCAGGACAGCACTATTCTTGCCGGGTTACTGGCCGAAGCGCCGGATAAGGCGAAGTTTAAAATCCTGCCGGATCTGCTGAGCAAGGAAGAGATTGGCGTTGGCGTGAAGAAAGGGGAGACTTCCCTTTTGAAAGCGGTTAACGACGAGCTGGTGAAGCTTGAACAAAACGGCCAGGCAGAGCAAATCTACAACGCCTGGTTTGGCCCGGAAAGCAAAACCCCGCAGCCGCGCAGCTTTAAAATTGTAGCCAAATAATATGTTTAAAAGACCGCCTCATTTGTCCGCAGCTTCGGCTGCGGATTTTTTACATCTGCAGTCTGCCAGCGTAGAGTTCCGCAAAGCCAGCAAAAGCTATGGCGACACGCCCGTTCTGCGCGACATCGACCTGACGATTACGCCTGGGGAAGTGGTGGCAATTTGCGGCCCGTCAGGTTCGGGAAAATCGACCCTGATACGGCTAATTAACCAGCTCGAAACCCTTAGCGACGGCGACATTTATATCGACGGTAAACCAACCCGACGCCTGAGCGGCAGCGCGCTTCGCCGCCTGCGAAGCCGGATCGGCTTTGTTTTTCAGCAGTTCAACCTTTACGCCCACCTGACGGCCGAGCAAAACATTACTCTGTCGCTGACCCACGTTCATGGCTGGAAGCATCAGGATGCCAGCGAGCAGGCTCTCGCGCTTCTGGCCCGGGTTGGTCTGACGGAAAAAGCTCGGCATTATCCGGCGCAGCTCTCCGGCGGGCAGCAGCAGCGCGTCGCGATCGCCAGAGCGCTGGCATCGTCGCCGCAAATTATCCTGTTCGACGAACCGACCTCGGCGCTCGATCCGGAAATGATCGGTGAAGTTCTGCAGGTCATGAAAGATCTCGCGCACAGCGGGATTACCATGATTGTGGTGACGCATGAGATGCAGTTTGCGCGCGAGATTGCCGACCGGGTGGTGTTTATCGACGGCGGTACCATTCTCGAGCAGGCTGCGCCGGAGCAGTTTTTCCGCGCACCGAATCATCCACGCGCCCGTCGATTTCTGCAAAAGGTGCTCGACCCGCTGCATGCCGACGCCAGGGATGAGCCATGAACAGCTACTTTGACTGGGCGGGCGTGCTGACCGGTGCGCCGCGCGAGTGGCTTATCTCCGGTTTGCTAACTACCGCGTGGGTGACGCTTGCCGGAATTATTATTGCTACGTTATTTGCCGTTTTGCTGCTGGGGTTAAGGCTTGCTGGTGGCCGTACGGGGCGTTATATCACGGCAAGCTGGGTTTCGGTTTTCCGCAATACGCCTCTGCTGGTACAGCTGCTGTTCTGGTATTTTGCGGCATGGAACGCGCTGCCGCAAAGCTGGCGCGGGTTTATTAACGACGACCACGTCTGGTCCCAACTGCCGGGCGGCGTCTGGTGGCTTACGCCGGAGTTTATTTGTGCGGCCTGGGGGCTTGGTCTGTTCACTTCTGCTTTTCTGGTGGAAGAGATCCGCAGCGGGCTGCAGGCGGTGCCGAAGGGGCAAACCGAGGCCGCGCTGTCTCAGGGGTTCTCGAACTGGCAGCTTTTCCGTACCGTGCTGCTGCCGCAGGGGCTGGTTAACGCGTGGCAACCGGTGGTCGGGCAATACCTCAATCTGATGAAGCTTTCCTCGCTGGCAACCGGGATTGGCTTCGCCGAACTCACCAGCCAGGTTCGCCGCATTGAAAGTTATAACGCCCATGCGCTGGCAGCCTTCGCCGCAGGGACGGTGCTTTACCTGCTGTTTGGCCTGGCGATGAGCGGGCTATTTACCCTCTTCGCGCCGGGGCGACGTGGGCAGCGAAAATCTGCGGCGATAAGGCCGGAGGCGCAGCATGATAGCTAACATTTCGGTGATTACCGACAACCTGGATTATTTGCTGTGGGGGAGAATGGCCCAGGGGGAGCCGGGAGGCGTGCTGTTAACCCTGATGATGGCCGTTGGCGCCGGTGTCCTGGCGCTTCTACTTGGGTTAGGCCTTGCGTGCGTGGCCTGGCGCTACGGCGGCATTGTGCGCCGGGTGCTTTTTATCTGGGCCGACCTGATACGCGGCATCCCGCTGATTTTTGTTATCTTCTGGCTCTATTTCCTGCTGCCTGCCATTACCGGACGTGACCTGCCTGGGCCGTTAACCGTGACGCTGGCGCTGGCCTGGTTTACCTCTGCGGCGGTGATGTACACCACGCTTGCGGCACTTCATTCGCTGGCAAAGGGCCAAACCGAGGCCGCGGTTGCCGGCGGCTTTTCGCCCTGGCAAACGCTCAGATTCGTGCTGCTGCCTCAGGCATTGCGGAATGCTTTACCGTCGTTTGCCGGGCTGTTTATTGCGCTTATCAAAGACACTTCGCTGGCGTTTATCGTCAACGTGCCGGAGCTGACGACCGTTGCCGGGCAGGTCAACAGCCGGGTACAAATTTACCCAGCGGCCATTTTTATCTTTACCGGCCTTGTGTATTACCTGCTTTGCAGCGCGCTGGCCTGGCGTATTCACCGCTGGCAGCGGCAGGGCTCTACTGCTTACCCACAATAAGGGAAACCAGACCGGCCGCGATCAGCGGCCCAACGGGCACGCCACGGAACAGCGCGACGCCAATGACCGTGCCGACAAGCAGGCCGCCGACCAGGCCCGGCTGGCTTCCCATTAGCGTAACGCCGCGCCCGCCCAGCCAGGAGACGGCGATCCCAACCACGATTGCCACCAGCGATTTCCAGTGGGTGAACGAATGGATAAGGCTGCTGGCGGGCAGAGTGCCGCTGGCTATCGGAGCCATGACGCCGATGGTCAGAATAATGATCCCGACCGTTAGCCCCTGTTTTTCAATCCACGGAAAGAAGGTATTCAGTGGGGTGACGCGCACAATAATCAGCACCAGGATTGAAACGGCGACGGTGGTATTGTGACTGACAAAACCTAATCCAGCGAGGGCCAGAAGGATCAATAGCGTAGGGTCAAAAATCATGATAATTCCTTGCAATAGCTTCGGTGCTGGCGTTGCTCATCCTTTATCCTGGGCGCTGCAGCCAGCTATGCCTGGCGGTGGAAATTAATCAGCGCCGGGCGCGCAATGCGTAAATAATCCTGCGTATCCATCACCACCGACTTTTCCAGCAATCCCGCGTTGAACGCGATCTCCGGGAAACGTTCAAACAGACACGGGTCGGCCACCAGCCTCAGTTCGTGATGAAAACTGAACGGCGGTATAGCGCCGAACACGCATCGCGTTAACGCATCGACTTCGGCCGGGCTTGCCAGAGAGGCTTTCAGGCCGCCCAGGTGCTGTGCCAGCAGGCTCAGATCGGCCTGTTTATCCGCCGCCAGAATCGCCAGTACGTGAAGCTTTACGCCATTGCCTTTGACCTTGCAGACCAGCGCCTTTGCCCCCTGGCCAAGTTCGGTGCCGCGAATTGCAGAGACCTCTTCACATTTCCCCGCCGCCACGTGGCTTACCACGCGATAGCGAGCCTGCTGCTGCTCCAGCAGATCGATCAGCTGCTGATGAACGTCTTCACCTTTTACCCGTGTTGCCATTTCGCTGCCTCTTATTGCCTTTTTAAGGGCCTGTTTTGAATTTTTATCGTAACGCGATAATAGTTATCTGACATGCAAAATTT
This sequence comes from Cedecea lapagei, assembly GCF_900635955.1. GTDB lineage: Bacteria > Pseudomonadota > Gammaproteobacteria > Enterobacterales > Enterobacteriaceae > Cedecea > Cedecea lapagei. The sequence goes on along the minus strand of NZ_LR134201.1, from coordinate 2,744,566 downwards.
AGGGGTGAAGATGACGAATAACGTACTGACGCAAATGGGAAGCGCTACCGTGCGTAAATGTTGCTTTCAGGGGAACCCCGCCATTGAAAAGCAAAATGCCTGTGAGGTTGAGCTAGATTTTTATCAGCATCATGCCCCGGCATTGAGGGCAAGAGGTTTGGGTATCCCAGACGTTTATTCCCTTAATCGAAAGGAAAGACGGCTTGTCATTGAGTTCATTCCTCAGCAGTTAACGCTGGAGGCACTGCATGCAATGCCCGAGCTATGTGAAAAGCTGGCGATAATTCATCACAGCCCTCCGGCACTATCAGGCGCATTGAGGCAACATTCGTGGGGTGAAGAGCAAACCGACCTTGCACTTAGCCTGCTTCAGTTGCCCGCAAATCATGAGGCAGTATTACTGAACTTGCAGGCGCACAGCGATGAACTGTTTGAGCCGCAGCAATGTGTGTCGGGTGATACAAATGCGGGAAACTGGGGAAGACGTAAGGAAGGGCAGCTTGTCTTGTTTGACTGGGAGCGTTTTGGCTACGGCAGCCCGGCGATAGACCTGGCTCCTTTGATTAAAGGAATGGGCGACCCCGCCAGCATCCACCATTGGGTGGAGTGCTATCGCCTGGCCGCGCCTCAGTGGTCGGTATCCGCTCTTATACGTCACGTTGTTCTGGCTAAAACCTGGCTGATTACGGAAGTCCTCAGCATCTTGCACCGCCGCCACCCGCAAATATTACCCAAATACCTCAGCTGGTATAGGGCAACGTTGCCTGACTGGCTGCCTGTAGCGCAGAGTTTATGGCAGCATTCACAGGGATAGGCTCACCAGCCATACTCGGAATAAATCTCACCGGCGATGATAGCCTCTATGGCTTGCTTAACATAGGGGACGGTGTTTTCCGGTAGCTGCCTGATATTCACCCAACGTAGCTCAGAATGCTTGTCCGGTTCGGCGACATAGGGCTCTCCTTGCCAGTCGGAGCAGAGAAAAAAGTGGCCTAGCCAGGAGCGATCCTCGGTTTTAACGTGCATTGAGTGGGCGGACCTGAGCTGCGCTGGACTTATTGCCACACCCGTTTCTTCACCTGCCTCTCTGGCCGCGGCCTGAAGCAACGTTTCGCCGTGTTCAAGACCGCCTGCGGGCAGGCTATAAAAACCGTCCATCCAACCGGTATGCGCCCGGCGAATAAGACAAATGTCGTCTGCGCGGCGCAGCACAACAAATACGGCAACGGAAAGCTGGTGGCGTTCTCTTTTCATCATTCGGGATCCTTGTTTTCATTATCTGTAAATATATACAGTGATACTTTCCGATCTCAACTCAGAAATTAGTAGGGGACGTCACGCGGCTTAGCGATCGCGGAAGATCCTCTAAGAGGAAAAGTATTGGGAGGGATATCTGGACGCATCTCACCGGGAGTGCCGTTTGTGGAGCCGTTCTATCTGCCGCCTGAACTGAGATCAGGGGCTGAGCGATTGTAAGCCGTTCCTTTGTGAAAAAATCGCTTTAAGCAAAGAGGACAAAAGGCCGGTTTTGCCGGCCTTATGTCAGGTGTTCAGGTTATCATGTGGACCGCCGGCGGTGAGCACCGGCGTCGCAAAGCGTGACTCAGATGTCGTCCACCGTGTGACCGACAACAATTTCCAGCGCATTGCGGTAGACGTCGCACATCACAACATCGTCAGTCGTTTCCAGCGCTTCGACCAGCCAGATGATGATGGCTTTATTCGAAACAGACTTATTGGCGGACAGAATGCTGGTTATCGCCTGAGAAATGGCGGCATTCTCTTCTGCATGGCGGTCTCCCGCGCTTCTGATGTAGTCTGATAATGCTTTATTCGCAAGACCAGTATGCACTTCAGAAGGCGTTGAAATTAGCTGTGTCATAGTCACTCACCGTTTATCAGTTGTTGGCCATGGGCCGCTAGTGGACGTTCTTGGCGTTACGCTGGTTTGTCTCTACCGCTTTTGAACGCATCTGTTTTTCTGTCTTTTCCGTCGTGGACAAAGCAATATTGCCCTCGATTTCACCGATGATCCTTTCCAGCAATTTCGCCGCTGCGAGTTCTGCTCGGCCAGGTACATCGTCTCTAATTTAGCCAGCAAGGCTCGTGTATTAATGGCGCTATGGCTCTTAAGCAGCGATAGCGCAGCCTCACCTATAAGCTCATCCGTCAGTTGTTCATCATCGCTTCTCTTCATGTCTTTACCCCTGATTGCCTCGCCAGCGTAATTTGAAGCGCTGGCATGAAGTCATTACCCGGAGCCTGAGAATGAAGAATGATTCAGTACTTGCAGTGCCGTAACGACCTGTCCTGACCGGGAGCCGGTCGTTACCAGGATTTAACTCCGGTTTGGTTATAAAGTTAACGAGCGAAAAGCATGCCGAGCAGCGCGTGATAATGCTTTTCTTCCTCAGGCTCGGAAACCTTATCCAGCCGTGACAACAGCTTTGTACAAATTGCTTTCCTGTTCAGATTGCGGCCATCGCTTAGGATCTCCAGCACGATCTGCCCCATGGTTTCCTGCTGAGAGGGCGGCGTCGAGCTACTGAAATAACGTGCGATATCATGTGCTGCGGTGTTCTGGCCGGACGTTAAAGTGTTCTGTCGCATAAGTCGCTCCCATAAGTTCACACTTTGCAAGATGTTAACTAAGTTATGCAGTTGCTATAAAACTGTACATAAAGGTGTATTACTTCGCTTGCTATTTTTTGACTAAAAATGCTAATCTTTTATTATCAATAAGATACAATGTTAAGTTTTTAACTTATTGATGCATTAAGTTGTACATCCAGATCGGGCTGCCGCGAATAAGAAGATGCCGCATGTTGTTCAGTTGTTTAGGTTTTGTTGAGTTTGTGGCGACGCCAGGGCGAGGATCTGTTAAATTGTGGCCTTAATCTTCTGCAGGGAACGACCATGCTCACGACTGTCATCTATCGCAGCCATATTCATACCCGCACTCCCTTTGAGGTTTTGCAGGGGATGGTTTCTGCAGCTAACGCTAAAAATATTGACGCGGATGTGACCGGAATACTGCTTTTCAACGGCACGCATTTCTTTCAGCTGCTGGAAGGTCCGGAACAGAGCGTGCAGAAGATTTATCGCGCTATCTGTGAAGATGAACGCCATTACAATCTCGTCGAGCTGCTGTGTGATTACGCCCCAGCTCGCCGCTTCGGGCGTGTAGGAATGGAGCTTTTTGATTTAAGAGAGCACGATAAAAACGATGTCCTGCAGGTGGTGCTGGAGAAAGGGACCAGCCGCTACCAGCTGGCTTATGATGACCGCGCCTTGAGTTTTTTTCGCACCTTCATTGAGTCGACGGAAAAAGAGAACTATTTCGAGATCCCCCCGCGGGGTTCATGGGAATTTATCGTCGATGTGCCAGCGCACCAGGCATCCGACGAACCTGCTTGTCGGGAGAAGATTGCCTTTTTGCCCGCGGTTGATCCAATGGCGCGCTCTGTCGTAGCGATTGAGGCGGTAACAACGGATGCTCTTTTACCGACGCCGCCAGCCAACGGGCTGGAGGGCGATCTTTACCAGCTCGATCTGCTTAACGCCAGAGCGGCTTTTGCCGCTGCGCAGGCTGCCAGCATTGGTCGGCAAACACTCTGTGTCAACCTCCTGCCAATGACGCTGGTCATGAGACCCGGCGCGGTAGAGCAGTTGCTGACGGATATCGAATCACACAAGCTCGTTCCTGAGCAGGTGGTGATTGAATTTAGCGAAAGCGAAATCATTCCGAAAATGGAAGCCTTCACCGCGGCGCTAAAGCACCTTAAAGCGGCCGGTATTAAGCTTGCGATAGATAACTTTGGTGCCGGTTTTGCCGGGCTGCAGCTGCTTGCACAGTTTCAGCCTGAGCGGATCAAGATTAACCGGGAACTCATCCGGGACATTCATAAAAGCGGGCCACGGCAGGCCATTATCCTCGCGATCATCAAGTGCTGTGCCTCGCTCGAAATTGCCGTCTCTGCGACCGGCATTGAGCAGCCCGAAGAGTGGATGTGGCTGGAAGCGGCGGGGATCCCATACTTCCAGGGCCCGCTGTTCGCCGCGCCCAGCCCCGATGGGAGATTTACCATTGCCTGGCCGGAGCGTAGAACAGAGTTGTGAGGCTGGGAGCAAAGTTTTACTTGTACAACATGGGAAAAAATTGTACACATTGAACAGATTGGCTAGTGTTGTAATGGAAGAGTGAGAACTGTGTACGGGAGGGACACTATGGCCTATTACACTATCGGCGATGTTGCAGAGCGATGCGGCATCAACCCGGTCACTCTGCGCGCATGGCAGCGCCGATACGGTTTGTTAAAGCCCCAGCGTAGCGAAGGGGGCCACCGGCAGTTTGATGATACGGATATTCAGCGGATTGAAGAGATAAAGTACTGGATGGGCAAGGGCGTTTCCGTAGGGAAAGTGAAAGCCCTGCTGGAGCGGAGCCACGTGCCGGAAGAGCAGCTCTGGCTGACGCTGCAGGATGAAATGATGCTGCTGCTCAGAAGAGTGACCCCGTCAAAACTGCGGGACAAAATTGTTGCCCTCAGCCGGGAGCATAGCGTTGACCTGCTGATCGATAACCTGTTGTTGCCCGTGAGAAACAAGCTTCGGCAGGATGAAGCGACGGCCTCTTTGATGTGTAGCCTGCTGGATGGCGTGCTGATTCGCCACTGCGCACTGTGCCTGACGGATGGGCAGAGCCAAAGCGGGCAAGAAGTGCTGCTGGTTGGCTGGCAAACTGACGACCGAACGCCGCTGTGGCTGGAAGCCTGGCGCTTATCACGCCGGGGCATGCAGGTTAACGTGCTTGCCGATCCGGTTCAGACTTTCCGCCCGGAGCTCTTTCCGGGTCAGCACATTTTTTTGTGGACGGGAAAAGCGCTGACCGCTGAACAGCAGCAGCAGTTTGACCACTGGAAACAGTGGGGATACGACGTTGAGCTCCACCCTTAAGCACAAATTAAAAAGCCGGTAAAAATCACCGGCTTTTTCGTTTTCAGCGATTAATGCGCGTCGCTGGTCTGCTTTTGAAACAGTTCCCGGAATACCGGATAGATATCATCCTGATCCCGGATATGCTGTATCGCGAAATTATCGAAGGTGGCCTGCAAATTCTCATATTCACGCCACAGGGTTTGATGCGCCCGGCGGGTGATTTCGATGTAGCTGTAGTAGCGCACCACCGGCAGCAGTTTTTTCGCCAGAATGTCATGACAGAGCGGCGAGTCGTCTGCCCAGTTGTCGCCGTCCGAAGCCTGCGCGGCGTAAATATTCCACTGCGCCGGGTCATAGCGCTCCTGCACCACCTCATCCATTAATTTCAGGGCGCTCGACACAATGGTGCCGCCCGTTTCCTGAGAATAGAAGAACTCATGTTCGTCCACCTCTTTGGCCTGCGTGTGATGGCGGATATAGACCACCTCGACGTTTTTATAGGTCCGGCTCAGGAACAGATAGAGCAGGATATAAAAGCGTTTCGCCATATCTTTGGTGGCCTGGTCCATTGAGCCGGAGACGTCCATCAGGCAGAACATCACCGCCTGGCTGGAGGGTTCCGGGCGTTTTTCGTAGTTCTTGTAGCGGAGATCGAAGGTGTCGATAAACGGCACGCGGGCGATTTTTTCCCGCAGCTCGGCGATCTCCTTACGCAGACGCTCCTCTTCCAGCAGCTGGGCAGGTTCGCTGTGGCTCACGGCCTCAAGGTTCTCTTCAAGCTCGTGCAGCAGGCGTCGTTTACCGGCGCTCATTGCCGTTCTGCGCGCCAGTGAGTTTTGCAGCGAGCGCACAACGCTGATATTGGCCGGCACGCCGTTTGAGGTGAAACCGGCGCGATGGGATTTAAACTCGGTGATCTGCCGGTGCTGGTTGCGCTTCAGGTTCGGCAGCGCCAGATCCTCGAACAGTAAATCGAGGTATTCATCTTTGGAGATCTGGAACACGAACTCATCCTGGCCTTCGCCGTCCTGGCTTGCCTGCCCCTGGCCGCTTCCACCGCCGCCGCCGCCCTGAGGGCGTTCGATGCGGTCGTTTTGCACGAAGTGGTCATTGCCCGGGTGTACACGGTGGCGCAGGCCACCGCGACCCTGATGAAACATCGGTTCGTTGATATCCTCATTTGGGATGGAGACGGATTCGCCGCTGTCCACGTCGGTGACCGAACGCTTATTAATGGCCCCGGAAATCGACTGTTTAATCTGCGCCTTATAACGACGCAAGAAGCGCTGACGGTTCACCGCGCTCTTGTTTTTGCCGTTAAGCCGCCTGTCTATGAAGTAGGCCATAGTTCCCCCAACTGCTTATGCCAGGTGCGCAAACGGGTCACGCCACCCGGCATGACCCGCAGGAAACTCCCTTAAGAAGACTTACGTACCCGCAGATACCATTCACAAAGCAGGCGCACCTGCTTGCGGGTGTAGCCTTTCTCCATCATCCGATCGACAAAATCATCGTGTTTCTTCTGCTCGTCGGTGGAGGTTTTGGCGTTGAACGAGATAACGGGCAGCAGCTCTTCGGTGTTCGAGAACATTTTCTTCTCGATAACCGTGCGCAGCTTCTCGTAGCTGGTCCAGTTTGGGTTACGACCGTTATTATTGGCGCGGGCGCGCAGCACGAAGTTGACGATTTCATTGCGGAAATCTTTCGGGTTGCTGATGCCGGCCGGTTTTTCAATTTTCTCCAGCTCTGCGTTCAGGGATTCACGGTCAAACAGCTGGCCGGTATCCGGGTCGCGGTACTCCTGATCCTGAATCCAGAAGTCAGCGTAGGTGACATAGCGGTCAAAGATGTTCTGCCCGTACTCTGAATAAGATTCGAGGTAGGCCGTCTGGATCTCTTTGCCGATAAACTCCGCGTATTTTGGAATCAGGTAGCCTTTCAGGTACTCGAGATATTTCTCTGCCTGGTCCTGTGGGAACTGCTCACGCTCAATTTGCTGCTCCAGAACGTAGAACAGATGCACCGGGTTCGCCGCCACTTCTACGTGGTCAAAGTTGAACACGCGGGAGAGGATTTTAAAGGCGAAGCGCGTGGAAAGGCCGTTCATGCCTTCATCCACCCCCGCATAGTCCCGGTACTCCTGGTAAGACTTGGCTTTCGGGTCGGTGTCTTTCAGGCTCTCGCCGTCATAGACGCGCATTTTAGAGTAGATGCTGGAGTTTTCCGGCTCTTTCAGGCGCGACAGGATAGAGAAGCGAGAAAGCGTTTCGAGGGTGCCCGGGGCGCAGGGCGCATGGGACAGCTCGCTGTGGTTGAGCAGCTTCTCGTAGATTTTGATCTCTTCGGAGATGCGAAGGCAGTAGGGCACCTTGACGATGTACACGCGGTCAAGGAAGGCCTCGTTGTTTTTGTTATTGCGGAAGGTGACCCACTCGGATTCGTTCGAGTGCGCAAGGATAATGCCGTTAAACGGCAGGGCAGAGATACCCTCTGTGCCGTTGTAGTTTCCTTCCTGAGTGGCGGTCAGCAGCGGATGCAGCACCTTAATGGGCGCTTTAAACATCTCGACGAATTCCATGATGCCCTGGTTCGCGCGGCATAGCGCACCGGAGTAGCCGTAAGCATCCGGGTCGTTTTGCGCGTGATGTTCCAGTTTGCGGATGTCCACTTTACCCACCAGCGCAGAGATATCCTGGTTGTTTTCATCGCCCGGCTCAGTCTTCGCGATGGCGATTTGCGCCAGAATGGACGGCCAGACTTTCACCACGCGGAATTTCGTGATGTCGCCGCCAAACTCGTTCAGCCGTTTTGCCACCCACGGCGACATGATGGTGCCGAGGTAGCGGTTTGGGATGCCATACTCTTTTTCCAGAATATTGGCGTCTTCCTGGGGGTTAAACAGGCACAGCGGGTGATCGTTAACCGGGCTGCGTTCGCCATTGGCGCTCAGGACATAAATAGGCACGCGCTGCATTAACGCTTTCAGGCGCTCGGCCAGCGACGATTTACCGCCCCCTACCGGGCCCAGCAGATAAAGGATTTGTTTCTTCTCTTCCAGCCCCTGAGCAGCGTGCTTGAGGTAAGCGACGATCTGCTCGATAGCCTCTTCCATGCCATAAAACTCTTCAAACGCCGGGTAGCGTGCGACCACGCGGTTTGAAAAGAGACGGGACAGCCGTGGCTCTGTGGCAGTGTCCACCATCACGGGCTCACCAATGGCGGTTAACAGACGTTCTGCCGCATTCGCATAGGCACTGCGATCTTGTTTACAGATAGCAAGAAATTCCTGCAGTGTGAACTCTTCGTCCTTGGCAGCTTCATAGCGCTGGCGATAGTGATCGAATATATTCATGGCATGCCGTCCTTTCGTTTTTTAGCACAGGTTAAAGAGCCGTTGGTATGTGTAATAGAGGCTCCCCGGAAGACGTCTGCTAAAGAAACAGCAACCCTTGTGCCAGGTTGACACCCGGCGCCACTGTTGCCGCACAGCGGTTCACCTTCCTAAAATAAAGCGTAGATGGCATTTGCAAAACTTGCATACGGGCCAGGCTCAATTTCAATGACATATCAATAACTCATCCTAAAAAATCCGCTTTTGAGATAAGCGGCAGAGTCCGCTTTCACCGTGCTGACATAAAGATGAAAAACCATCGTCATCCGGCTGCGGCAGGCTAATGTGTTGGCTGAAGGTTGTGATTGAGTAAATTACTTGGGCTGGACGCCAAGGGCGGTTACACTTCCAGCGCTGATTATTTGATTAAAGGACTGAAAGGATTGTGACCAAATTCAAACTTCTCGCATTAGGCGTACTGCTTGCCTCCTCCGTTACCGCTGTACACGCTGAAGGCCCCTGGTCCGTTGGGGCAGGTGCGCTGGTCTCGCCAAACCCTTATAAAGGCGACCAGAACCGCGTTTATCCGGCTCCTCTGCTTGGCTATGAAGGTGACAATTTCTATTTCCGTGGCTTTAACGCCGGGTACTATCTCTGGAATGACGAAGCCGACAAGTTCTCCGTAACTGCCTACTATTCACCGCTGCATTTCAGGCCGAAAGACAGCAACTACGACAGTATGCGCGCGCTGGATTACCGCCATTCTACCGTGATGGCGGGCCTCTCATGGGTGCATAACACGGATTATGGTTTCCTGCGTACCGTGCTTGCCGGGGATATCCTCGACAACAGCAACGGCATCACCTGGGATACCGCGTGGCTCTATCGTTACAATGTCGATAGCCTGACGCTGACGCCGGGTGTAGGGGTTGTATGGGACAGCAAGAAGCAGAACGACTACTACTACGGCGTGAGCGGCAAGGAAGCGAACCGCAGCGGCCTGAACGAATACGACGCGGGCAACAGCTGGTCGCCATACGTTGAGCTGTCCGTTAACTACAAGTTAAACGCAGACTGGAACGTGTTCGGAATGGGCCGCTACATGCGTCTGTCAAAAGAAGTGACCGACAGCCCGATGGTCGACAGCAACTGGACCGGTGTGCTGCTGACGGGCGTGAACTACAGCTTCTGATTGGTGCAACGCACGCACTAAAAAGGGGCGCATGCGCCCCTTTTGCCTTTTCGTGGGGCAGAGGTTCATGACCTTTGCCCTAAGCCGGTGAAACCTGCTTATCCTTTCTTCGCCACGGTGATGGTCTGGCTCAGGCGGGTGGGTTTCTCCGCGCTGGCTTTCTGCTTTTTAGACGCGCAGGCGGTTTCCACGCAAACGAAGGTTTTGTATCCGTCGTCCGGCATATCGCCCATCGAGACGGACAGGGCAGGGCCCGGGTTCCAGCCTACCACGTTGAAATGGTGGTGATGAACCACGTTCAGCTTACGTTTCAGGCTGCTTGCGTCGTGGATGACGCTGCACTCTTCCGGCTCCAGGTAAAGGCGATCGGTACGATCCGGGAAAGTCTGCACGCCGTCGGTTAGCTGACCGGCTGTTTCGTTCAGCACCTTATCAATATATGGATTGCCCAGGCCGCTGACTTTCACTTCCGCGATATCGCCGACGTTGAAGTAGGTGTGCAGCGCAGAGGTGGTTTCAAATTCGCCGTGAGCTTCCAGCTCAATTTCGCAGGTTTTTCCCAGCTTGAAGCGGGCGTACAGCGTGAACTCATGCGGCCACAGCTTTAACGTCTCTTCGTTGTTATGCAGCTCAAAGGTCAGCACCACGCCGTTGGCATCTTCGTTATGTGCGCTCAGCTTCCACGGCTGGTTACGGGCAAAGCCGTGCGCCGGAAGGCCTGCCTGCTCAGCAGGGCCAAACCACGGCCAGCAAATGGGCACGCCGCCACGCAGCGCTTTCCCTTTGTGGAAAGGCGTGATGGCGCTCAGCCACAGCACTTCATCTTCACCGGCGGGTTGCCAGGAGAGCAGGTGAGCACCCTGCAGCGCGAAAGAGGCCCGCACCTGCGGATGATCCACCACGATGACGTCCAGCTCATCGTTCACGCGGCGGGAGAGGGAAGGGGTAATTTGTTCGACGACCGGAAGTGCAAAAATTTTATTAATCATCTCTTATTTCCTCAGTCCTGGGTCTGTCAGGCAAAAAAAAGAGCGACCGAAGTCGCTCTTTAGGATCAGAAACTCATCTCAACTTATTTGGAGATGTGAGCGATCAGATCCAGTACTTTGTTTGAGTAGCCAGTTTCGTTGTCGTACCAGGAAACCAGTTTCACAAAGTTGTCGTTCAGTGCGATACCAGCTTTAGCATCGAACACGGAAGTCAGCACTTCGCCGTTGAAGTCGGTAGACACAACGTCATCTTCGGTGTAACCCAGAACGCCTTTCATTGCGCCTTCGGAAGCAGCTTTGATGGCTTTCTTAATTTCTTCATAAGAAGCCGCTTTTTCCAGACGAACGGTCAGGTCAACAACGGACACGTTAGGGGTAGGAACGCGGAACGCCATACCGGTCAGTTTGCCTTTCAGCTCTGGCAGTACAACGCCTACAGCTTTAGCTGCGCCGGTAGAAGAAGGGATGATGTTCTGAGCTGCGCCGCGGCCGCCGCGCCAGTCTTTGTGAGACGGGCCATCAACGGTTTTCTGAGTTGCGGTGGTTGCGTGAACGGTGGTCATCAGACCTTCAACGATACCGAAGTTGTCGTTGATCACTTTAGCCAGTGGTGCCAGGCAGTTGGTGGTGCAGGAAGCGTTGGAAACGATGTCCTGGCCAGCATATTTTTCAAAGTTAGCACCGCGAACGAACATTGGGGTGTTGTCTTTGGAAGGACCAGTCAGAACCACTTTTTTCGCGCCAGCAGTGATGTGCTTACGAGCGGTTTCGTCAGTCAGGAACAGGCCGGTTGCTTCAGCAACAACGTCAACGTTCACTTCGTTCCACTTCAGGTTAGCCGGGTCACGTTCTGCGGTAACACGGATAGTTTTACCGTTAACAACCAGGTGACCGTCTTTAACTTCTACAGTACCGTTGAAACGACCGTGAGTTGAGTCGTACTTCAGCATGTAAGCCATATAGTCAGCGTCTAACAGGTCGTTGATTGCAACGATTTCGATGTCAGAACGTTCCTGAGCAGCACGGAAAACGATACGGCCGATACGACCAAAACCGTTGATACCTACTTTGATAGTCATAGTATTCCACCAGCTATTTTTTAGTGAATAAAAGGTTGGCTGTAAAATTACAAAAACCTTACGCAGCGTCAAGCGGAATCGTGTCAATCATTGCGACAAATCAATCCTGTGAACAGGGTTTGTACGACTGAACGCCTCACGCTTCCTTTTGGGCTCTACTCCAAATGGGGACGATGCGGGGGATTTTAAACAGCAGTCCCAACAATAATGTGATTCACGTCACGCTTTGTGCCGTGCCAGAATTTCAGGGCTAAGTTTAGAACAAAAACCAGCACGGCGTTGTTAATTTTTTGTTAGAATAGCACGGTGAGCTGTCCCAATTGAACTGACCGAGATGTACGCCTATGTCTAATCAATTACCCCCTGATTCAAATAAGAAAAACCTCAGTGAGATGCAATATTATGTGACCCAGAAGCACGGCACCGAACCGCCGTATTCCGGGCGTCTGCTGCATAACAAGCGCGACGGGATTTATCACTGCCTCGTGTGCGATGCGCCGCTGTTTCTTTCGGAAAGCAAATATGATTCGGGCTGCGGCTGGCCAAGCTTCTACGAGCCTGTAGGGCCCGACGCTATCCGCTATTTGACCGACAACTCCCACGGAATGGAGCGTATCGAAATCCGCTGCGGCAGCTGCGATGCGCACCTGGGACACGTTTTCCCGGACGGCCCTCAGCCTACCGGTGAACGTTATTGCGTTAACTCAGCTTCTTTGAGCTTCACCGACGGGCAAAACGGTGAGCAGGTTGATGGTTGAAGAATCGATTCAGCTAATTATTCCTCGCTGGAGTATAAAATGAGCAATCTGGATGATATGTTAAGCGTGATGACGCCTGAAATTTATCAGCGTCTGGCGACGGCCGTTGAGCTGGGTAAATGGCCCGACGGCGTTGCGCTGACCCAGGAACAGAAGGATAACAGCCTGCAGCTGGTGATGCTGTGGCAGGCGCGTCACAACACCGATGCGCAGCACATGACCATCGACACCAGTGGCCAGATGGTGATGAAGAGCAAGCAGCAGCTGAAAGCGGAGTTTGGCATCGAGCCCGCGCCGTTTGTGACCATGAAGCTGCAATAAAAAAAAGGGAGACTCGCCGGTCTCCCTTGTTCCTGACGCCTTAAGCGCTATTTTGCATGCTCAATGCCCAGCGACTCGGCGAGCTGCTTCGCCAGCTGGTTGTTATCATCCGCGCCGTACTCCCAGAACATCGCGCCGCCCAGACCTTTCTCCTTGATGTACTCGGCTTTGATCTTCACCGAACGCGGATTTTCGTAAGAAATGGCGAACAGCGGTTTACCTTCAGCAGACTTCAGCGTCAGGTACGGCACCTTGGCGTCTTCATCCCACTCTTCGGTGAAGCGCTTCTGCGGATCGTTCAGCATTTTCTTCACCAGGTCGTTATATTTGACGTAGGTGTCTTTAGTCAGATCCACGCCCAGCGCGGTTTTAAATAACTCCAGCTCGCGCTCGCCGAAGTACGGCTGCGTCACCGGATTTTTCTGTGCGTCAGGTTTTGACCAGTCGATGCCCGGCTCGACGGCGCGCTTAGGTACGCGGCCATAGAAGCCGATGCCGAGGTTCATCTGCTGAGGCTTCAGCCCGGCGGCGAGATAGTTATTCACCACGAAATCAGCGCTGTACTTGTCGGCTTCGGCCACGGTCGGCCACTTTTTCGAATCGTAGAGATTCGAGTTGAAGTATTGCGTGCCGTAAGCCATGTCATAGGTCATCAGGTTGATGTAGTCCAGCACCGGCGCGATCGCTTTCACATCAACCCAGCTTTTCGGGCTTTCAGCATTGGCCCCGACGGCGATGGTGACCAGCTTTTTATCGCCTACGGCTTCACGCAGCTCTTTCAGCAGGGCGGTGAAGTTGTCCCGGTCGGCGTCCAGCTTGTCCACCAGCCCCCATGCGCCGTTGACCGGAAACTCCCAGTCGAGATCGATACCGTCCAGGCCATATTTGTCCATCACCTCCTGCACCGAGCGGATAAACACTGCCCGGTTTTCAGGCGTAGCCGCTGCACCAGAGAAGCCACGAGCGCCCCAGCCGCCCACGGACAGCAGGATTTTCAGCTGTGGGTTCTGCTTACGCAGCGTCGGAAGGGTTTTCAGGTCGGAGATAACTTTTGGGGAGAGATAGATCTGATGCAGTTTTGATGAGTCTTTCAGCGCTTCGTTGGTTTCGCCTTTCTCATCGTTATAAATCAGGCCAAAGGAGTAGTTGAGGTGGGTAATCTGGCGAACATCAAGTTTATTGATATCCCCGCCGGGCCCGGCAGTGACGTCGCCGCCGCCGTTGAAGTAACCCACGGAAAGCAAAGATTCAGCCTGCGCAATGCCGCTGCAGGCGAGCGTGACCGCTGCCACCAGCGGTAACATTTTACGTGTGAATGACATAATGATTCCTCTTTGACGGGCACAACATAAAAGCTTCCCGGCCGCGCATTGAGACAAAACGGCGGAAAGCGAAATCAGCTAACGTGCTGAATAAATTCATTGAATATTATTATGAGAGCGCTCCCAGGCAAGGGCGAGCAAAAAAAGCGTAGAGTGTGAGCGGAATCGAAACAAAAATGCGGGGCGGGGAGCCGCCCCTACGATTATTGGCAGGTGAAATCGGCAAGGGTCATTAACGTTGCGCCGGCAGCGGCCATCTCCTGGAATGCCGCCAGGCTATCCTGAGGCTGCAGATTGACCCCGCGACAGCCGTCGGTGATAACGGTCACGTCATAGCCAAGCTGCAGGGCATCCAGCACGCTAAATTTCACGCAGTAGTCCGTTGCCAGCCCAAGCACCGTCAGGCTGCTAATTCCCCGCTCGCGCAGCCAGTCATCAAGCTCGGTTTGTTGCCGTTGGCCGTTATCAAAAAATGCGCTGTAGCTGTCAATGGTCGGCTTCTGGCCTTTATGGACGATCTTATCGATGCCGGCAGCGTTCAGCAGCGGGTGAAGCTTAGCCCCTTCGCTGCCCTGCACGCAGTGCTCGGGCCACCAGGTCTGCGGCAGGCCATCGAGCGTTCCCTCGGTGAAGGGTTCCGTACCCTGGGTGCTGGCGAAACTTCCATGCCCGACAGGGTGCCAGTCCTGGGCTGCCACAACGCTATCCCCGCGTGCTTTAAATAGCGCGATCAGAGGATTGGCCACCTCAACCGTGCTGTCACCTTCCGGGACGGCAAGCGCGCCGCCGGCACAAAAATCGTTCTGCAAATCAATAAGCAGTAAAGCACGCTGCATTAGGGTCGTTCCTTAGTCGTCGGGAGTGAGTTCACCACGCAGGTTTTGCGACATCGCATCACGGATAGCCCGTGCGTCCAGGCCCTGACTCAGCAGGTAGTGGAGCTTGGTGAGCGTTGCTTCCACCGTCATATCGAACCCGCCGATCACGCCAGCCTGGGCCAGCGCGTTGCCGGTGGCATAGCCACCCATGTTTACTTTGCCGGACATACACTGCGTGAGGTTAACCACCACGATGCCGCGTGCGCTCGCTTCCTGCAACTCTTTAATGAAAGCGCCGTGCTGCGGGGCGTTGCCTACGCCGTATGAGCGGAGGATCAGCGCTTTAACCGGCTGGCGCAGGAAGTTACCTACCACGTCGGCAGAAATCCCGGGATAGATCGTCACCACGCCGATCGGCTGCGGCGTGATCGGGTGAACAATCAGCTCGCCGTCCCCGTGCGGGGCGGGAGGCGTATTCAGCTTGCGAATATGGATCCCGGCCTCCAGCAGCGGCGCAAGGTTAGGGGACGCGAAGGCATCAAAGCCGTCGGCGTGTGCTTTGGTGGTGCGGTTCCCACGGTACAAACGATTGTTAAAGAACAGCGTCACTTCGTTGATGGGGTAGTTGGCCGCCACGTACAGCGAGTTCAGCAGGTTAATTTGCCCGTCAGAGCGTAGCTCAGCCAGCGGGATCTGCGAGCCGGTGACGATAACCGGTTTGCTGAGGTTCTCCAGCATGAAAGAGAGCGCCGAGGCGGTAAACGCCATGGTGTCCGTGCCGTGGAGGATCACAAAGCCATCGTAGTCGTCGTAGTGGGCTTTAATGTCGTCGGCGATGTGCTGCCAGTCTTCGGGAGTCATGTCCGAAGAGTCCATCAGCGGGGCGTATTCGTGAATGGTGAAGTCCGGCATTTCCGGGCGATGGAACTCGGGCATCATCGCCAGCTGGCGCTGCAGGTGTCCGGAAACAGGAATATAGCCGTGCTCGGAACGCTGCATACCGATGGTACCGCCGGTATAGGCAACGTAGATGGATTTCTTTTGCATGGGTTTGCTCACGCTTGCTGTATTTGCGGCAGAGTATAGAGAGGATGGCGGAAAAAAAAAGCCCGGTTTAACCGGGCTCAGATTGATGACAAACACCCGAAAAGCGTGGTTTTCGGGTGTTTGGGGTAAACCAGAGAACACAATTCATTGTTTTTATTAGACCGAAGTTCGGGCCTTTTAAGGTCAATGAACTTTGTCAGCAGCCTCAGCCCGGTTTAACCGGGCTTTGCTTCATCAGAGTAAATTAACGCACGTCGCCGCAGGTGAGGCAGAAGGCGTAACGGTTCTGCGGATCGTTCATCGTGCCGAACTTATCGTTCTGGGCTTTAACCGCCAGCGCGGCATCGGCCAGCGGGGCTGGCAGATAAGCCTGAATAGCCTGCGGCAGCGCGGCACGCACCGAGCCGGTCATGGCATTAAACACCATGTCGGTGAAGGAGGCGTCATCCTGCCAGAACGCGAGGTGCCAGCTCTTCAGCTTCGCCAGCTCGGCGGCTTTTGCCACGGCATCGTCAAAGTCGCCCAGGCTGTCCACCAGGCCGTTGGCCTTAGCATCTTCCCCGGTCCAGACGTGGCCCTGGGCAATCTGGTCGATTTGCTCCGGCGTTTTCTTACGGGAAGCCGCCACCAGGCCGATAAAGCGCTTGTAGCCGTTATCGATGCTGAGCTGCATCATCTGCTGCACTTCCGGCGGCAGCTTCTTGGTCACGGCGACGTCAGCCAGCGGTGAAGTTGAAACGCCATCGGTGTGAACGCCAATCGCATCGAGGGTGTTTTCTACGGTGTTAATGACGCCGAAAATACCAATCGAGCCGGTCAGGGTGCTTGGGTTGGCGATGATGTAGTTAGCCGGCGTGGAGATCCAGTAGCCGCCAGAGGCCGCCATGCCGCCCATCGACACTACGACCGGTTTACCGGCATCACGCGCCGCGACCAGCTCTTCGCGGATCGTTTCGGAAGCCGTTACGCTGCCGCCAGGGCTGTTGACGCGGAAGACGATGGCTTTCACTTTCGGATCCAGACGCGCTTCGCGGATCTGCATGGCCGTAGTATCGCCGCCAACCTGTCCTGGGGTTTCTTCGCCGTCCATAATGGCGCCGTTGGCGAAGATAACCGCAATCGCATCGCCTTGTTCAGACGGTTTTTTCACGTTGTAGTCGTAGATGCTGGTGTAGCTGAAATCTTTGTTCGCCTTGCTCCAGCCGAACTGTTTCACCAGCGCCTTATCCACGGCCGCGCTGCTCGCCAGCTCGTCAACCAGCTTGTTGTCGAGGGCGTATTTCGCGGTGTCGCCACCCAGTTTTTGCAGGTTGTCCAGCAGCGTCTGAGCGCCCGGGAACGCCTGCTGAGCGGTGATCTGGCGGTTTGCCGCGATGGTATTCAGGTAGTTCTGCCACAGCTCGCCAATCCAGCGGCTGTCCGCATCGCGCGCGGCTGGGGACATATCGTCGCGGATATAGGGCTCAACCGCCGACTTGTAGGTGCCGACGCGGAAAACGTGGGTAGACACTTTCAGCTTATCGAGCAGGGTCTTGTAATACAGCGCGTTGGTCGCGAAACCGTGCAGGTCGACCATTCCCTGCGGTGAGAGCCAGATCTTATTGGCAAAGCTTGCCAGGTAGTACTGGCTCTGGTTGTAGCTGTCGCCTATCGCATAAACCGGCTTGCCGCCGTCGCGGAACTCGCGCAGCGCCTTACCGATGTACTGCATGGAAGGCTGATCGCCGCCAGCGAAATCTTTCAGATCCAGCACGATGCCGGTGATGTTGCGGTCCTCTTTCGCCTGACGAATTGCGTCGACGATATCAAACAGCGAGTTTTCCTGCAGGCGGTCAGAGCTGGCGCCAACCAGCTGACGACCAATCACCCCCAGCTTATTGCTGACCGACGGCTTGTCGACCACCACGCCGGTGATGTCCAACAGCAGCGCACCGCGCGCAGGCTCCGCTGGCGTACTTTTCACCTGCATCCAGATACCGACCCCGACCAGGATCAGCAGAATCAGGAACAGGTTGAGAATAAACTCCCGAATAAAGTTAAGCAGACGCCAGGTCCACTTAAAAAAGCCGCTAATAAATCGCCCAATGGTGCGCATGTTTTCTCCATAACCTTCAAAAGGGGTATTACCCGCACGCCGCAATGAAGCTGGCTAAAGCGGCGAAAGTAAGGGCTATCCTAAAGAGAGGGCGAGGAAATGTCAGCAGGAAATCGGGGCGAGGCTGTAACAAAAACTACGGCTGTGTTAATTTTGTGAATGAATATCATTTAACAGACTGGCGACCCGCTTCGCGCTTTGCCAGTTCTTTTCTGTCAGTAAGAGGCTTTTAAATGGATGCACTTGAACTCCTGATCAACCGCCGTAGCGCGTCCCGCCTGGCCGAGCCAGCTCCGGCAGGGGAAGTGCTGGAGAATATCCTGCGCGCCGGTATGCGCGCCCCGGATCACGGTACGCTCCAGCCTTGGCGCTTTATTATTATCGAAGGGGAAGGTCGCGAGCGCTTTGCTCAGCTGCTGGAAAAAGCGGCAATTGCCGCCGGTATGGATGAAAAGAGCGTAGAAAAAGCGCGCACCTCACCGTTCCGCGCGCCGCAGATCATTGCCGTGGTCGCGCATTGCGATGCTAACCATAAAGTGCCGGTGTGGGAGCAGGTTGTCTCTGCGGGCTGTGCGGTGATGGCGATGCAGATGGCGGCGGTGGCTCAGGGCTTTAACGGTATCTGGCGCAGCGGCGCGTGGACCGAAAATGAGATGGTGCGTGAAGGGCTGGGCGGCCGTGAGCAGGATAAAGTGGTGGGTTTCCTTTACCTCGGGACGCCGCAGCTTAAGGCTTCCACCACCATCCTCCCGCCGGATACGTCTGCGTTCGTTTCTCACTTCTGATAGCGCATTTGCCCTGCCGGAGCGTTTGCCGGCAGGGACTTCATTCCCTACTTCTTCTGCTGTTTCGCAAATTCTTCTTTGGCTTTCTGCAGCTGCTGCTGGAAGGCGGCGTTGGTATGCAGCGTTGCGACGACGGCTGAGCCTACAACGCGCGCGGCATCAATGTCACTTTGCCAGTGGTAGCCGCAAATCACCCGGCTTTGGCCAAGCTCGAACCCACGCTTGAGTATTTCGTTCTGGCGCTGCGGATTGATTTCAGCCAGCACCAGCGCGGTGGCCCAGCCAATAGAGGTATGCCCCGATGGATAAGAGCCATTTTTCGACAGCTTGTCCTGTTCTTTGGTGTTGCAGGTCGGCACGCCGTAGAAGGCAAACGGGCGAATGCGCATGTACTTCTCTTTCGCGCCGCGGGTAGCAAGGTCACCTGCATCCTCAATCATGTTGGTCAGCAGCTTATGCAGCTCAGGCGAATCTTTTTCGGTGATCGGCGACCCAAACGCGCCGGAGAAGGCGTTAGCCACGCCGCCGCCGCTGAGGTTGGCATCCTCTTCCGCCAGCTTGCCGCGCTCGGTCGAACGCAGCAGGCGGCCTTTCTCATACATCGCCTGATCGTTCAAAAATGCAATGCTGCCGATTTCCGGCGGCGGCGGCAGCAGCGCCAGACTGTCAATGGCCTGAGCGTTGGTCAGATAATAGAGGTCAGGTTTGGTCGTGGCATCATTTCCAGGCGGGGCAAGGGCAAAGGCTGCGGAGGAGAACAGGCCGGCGATGCAGAGGGCAATTACGCGTTTTTTCATTGTTATTCCTTACTTGCGTGGAGGGATCCAGTTAGTTGCCTGTTCTTTGTAACATTTCCGTCATATTTGAGTAAAAGAGCGGATGGGCAAAATGCGGCCTGGCTCCACAAAACTGCCGCTTTGCCTGCATAGTGAGCAACGACACGCGATTTAAGACAGTCAGACTTACTACGGAGGCGTTTGAGCGCTACCATATTGGGTACAGAATTTGGCAAAGAAAGGAGATGTCCATGAAGCAAACCGTTCGTTTGACCCAGTACAGCCACGGAGCAGGATGCGGCTGCAAAATTTCCCCGAAGGTTTTAGAAACCATCTTGCACAGCGAGCAGGCGAAGTTTGTCGATCCAAATCTACTGGTGGGGAACGAAACCCGCGATGATGCGGCGGTTTATGACCTGGGCAACGGCACCGGTATTATCAGCACCACCGACTTCTTTATGCCGATTGTTGACGATCCTTTCGACTTTGGCCGCATCGCGGCAACCAACGCCATCAGCGATATTTATGCTATGGGCGGTAAGCCGATCATGGCCATCGCCATCCTGGGCTGGCCAATCAACACCCTGGCGCCGGAAATCGCCCGTGAAGTGATCGAAGGGGGGCGTTTTGTCTGCCAGCAAGCCGGGATTTCCCTGGCCGGTGGCCACTCCATTGATGCCCCTGAACCTATTTTTGGCCTTGCCGTGACCGGCGTTGTGCCTACCGAACGCGTGAAGAAAAACAGCTCTGCCGAAGCCGGCTGTAAGCTATTCCTCACCAAACCGCTGGGCATTGGCGTGCTGACCACCGCCGAGAAAAAATCCCTGTTGAAGCCGGAGCACGAAGGTCTGGCGGCAGAAATCATGTGCCAGCTGAATAAGGTCGGCGCTGAGTTTGCTGATATTGCCGGCGTTACGGCCATGACCGATGTCACGGGCTTTGGCCTGCTTGGCCACCTGAGCGAGATGTGTGAAGGCGCAGGCGTTCAGGCGGAGGTGTGGTACGAATGTGTGCCAAAACTGCCCGGCGTGGAAAGCTACATCGAGCAGGGCTGCGTGCCGGGCGGCACTTCCCGCAACTTTGCAAGCTACGGCCAGCTAATCGGCGAGATGCCTGAGGCGTGGCGTAACCTGCTGTGCGATCCGCAAACCTCCGGCGGCCTGCTGCTGGCGGTACGTGCCGATGCTGAAGCCGACGTTTTTGCCGCCGCAAAGCGTAACGGTATCTCTCTCAGCCCGATCGGGGCGCTCAGAGACGCCCGTGCTGGTCGCCCGATGATTGAGATCCGTTAATTCGATGCGGCTGTTTATTGCGGAAAAACCTAGCCTTGCACGAGCGATAGCCGACGTGCTGCCTAAACCCCATCGCCGCGGCGACGGGTTCATCGAATGCGGCAACGGCCAGGTGGTCACCTGGTGCATCGGCCACCTGCTGGAGCAGGCGCAGCCGGACGCCTACGACGGGCGCTATGCTCGCTGGAACCTGGCGGATTTGCCTATCGTGCCGGAAAAATGGCAGCTACAGCCGCGCCCATCGGTGACCAAACAGCTAAATGCGATTAAAAAACTGCTCGCTCAGGCCACTGAAGTGGTTCACGCCGGTGACCCGGATCGCGAGGGGCAGCTGCTGGTGGACGAGGTGCTGGACTACCTCCAGCTGGCACCGGAAAAGCGCCAGCAGGTGCAGCGCTGTCTGATAAACGACCTTAATCCACAGGCGGTAGAGCGGGCGATTTCCCGCCTCCGTGCTAACAGCGAATTTATTCCGCTTTGTGTTTCAGCCTTGGCCCGCGCCCGCGCCGACTGGCTGTACGGGATTAATATGACCCGAGCCTATACCATTCTCGGGCGCAATGCGGGCTACCAGGGCGTGCTCTCCGTTGGTCGGGTGCAAACGCCGGTGCTCGGGCTGGTGGTGCGCCGTGATGAAGAGATCGAAAACTTCGTCGCCAAAGACTATTTCGAAGTAAAAGCCCATATCGTGACGCCTGCCGACGAGCGCTTTGTGGCGGTATGGCAGCCGAGCGAATCCTGCGAGCCACATCAGGATGAAGAGGGCCGTCTGCTGAACCGCAAGCTGGCGGAGCACGTGGTTGCCCGTATCAACGGCCATCCTGCGCTGGTGACCGCCTATAACGATAAACGGGAATCGGAAATCGCACCGCTGCCGTTTTCGCTGTCGAGCCTGCAAATTGAAGCGGCAAAACGCTTTGGGCTGAGCGCCCAGAACGTGCTGGATATCTGCCAGAAGCTTTACGAGACCCACAAGCTGATCACCTATCCGCGCTCCGACTGCCGCTATTTGCCTGAAGAGCATTTTGCCGGCCGCCACGCGGTGATGAACGCCATTGCCGTACATCAGCCAGATTTACTGCCGCAGCCCGCGGTGGATGCCGACCTGCGTAATCGCTGCTGGGATGATAAAAAAGTCGACGCTCACCACGCCATTATTCCTACCGCGCGCAGCGCTTCAATCTCATTAAGTGAAAATGAGGCTAAAGTTTATGGCCTGATCGCCCGTCAATACTTAATGCAGTTCTGCGCCGATGCGGTATTCCGCAAATGCACTATCGATCTTGATATCGCCGGCGGCAAGTTTATCGCCAAAGCGCGTTTCCTTGCGGAAGCGGGCTGGCGGACGCTGCTTGGCAGCAAAGAGCGCGATGAAGAAAACGACGGCACGCCGCTGCCGGTGGTGGCGAAGGGTGACGAACTGCTTTGTGAACATGGTGAAGTGGTAGAGCGGCAAACGCAGCCGCCGCGCCATTTTACGGATGCGACGCTGCTGTCGGCGATGACCGGGATTGCGCGCTTTGTGCAGGATAAAGATCTGAAAAAGATCCTGCGCGCTACGGACGGGTTAGGCACCGAAGCGACGCGTGCCGGGATCATTGAACTCTTATTCAAACGCGCCTTCCTGGTCAAGAAAGGGCGCTATATTCATTCGACGGACGCCGGGCGGGCGCTGATCCATTCGCTGCCGGAGCTGGCCGCGAGGCCGGATATGACCGCGCACTGGGAGTCGACGCTGACGCAAATCAGCGAAAAGCAGTGCCGCTATCAGGACTTTATGCAGCCGCTGGTGCAAACGCTTTATGATCTGATTCATCAGGCGCGAACCACGCCGGTGCGCCACGTATTTAAGGGCATCAAAGCCCAGGATGACGGAAAAAAAGCGAAACGTTGGGCCAAAAAAGAGGGAAGTGATGATGCCAGTAAAAAGCCTGCTCGCCGCCGCCGCGGTACTAATGATGAGTCTGCCAGCGATGGCGGTGCAGCACCGTCAGCCTGACGTTGACGTGGTGGTGCCGCCGGAAGTGTTTACCAGCGGCAACCAGCAGCAGACGCCGCCCTGCAACCAGTGCTGTATTTATGAAAACAAAAACTACTCCGAAGGGGCAGTGGTAAAAAGCGAAGGGATCCTGCTGCAGTGCCAGCGCGATGACAAAGTCTTAGGGACTAATCCGCTGGTCTGGCGCCGTGTGAAGCCATAAAGGCTTCCAGCAGCGGGACATCCGCCGGGGCGAGGGCATAGCCAAACGCTTCCGGCGGCTCGCACCATACCAGCTCGCTGTGGCAATGTGCCGTCAGTTCGCCGCTAAATGTTGCGACGTGCCAGGCGTGGAGGTGGATCACTCTGCCGGAGACCTCGCGCTGATGGCTGGCAACATAGCTGCCGATCTGCGCAGCAATTCCCAGCTCTTCCCGTAATTCTCGCGCCAGCGCCTCCGGCTGGGTTTCTCCCGCTTCCACTTTCCCACCGGGGAACTCCCACAGGCCGGGCTGATCGCCCTCTTCCGGGCGGCAGGCCAGCAAAATTTTTCCTTCACGCTCAATAATAGCCGCGACAACATCAAGGTTTTTTCGCATCGGTGTCCATTCTCCGTGGGGCAGGCGTGGCATCATACCCGCCATCATGGGCGATCAGAAGAGTCATTGAACAATGGAAATGAAACGCGATCCTGGATTGCTCCCCTCAAAGCGCTGCCACTGGCGTGGCCCTCAAGTCAGAATCAGTTTGGCCTGCGTTCGCCGCTAACCACAGGGTTCTTCGGATCCGCGCTCCATTCATACCAGCCGCCGTCATACAGGCCCACGCGCTTCCAGCCCATCGCCCGGGCATACATCAGCGCTTCGGAAGCTCGCCAGCCCGTGCCGCAGTAGAAAGCAACGTGCTGGTCGGGGGTGATATTCCAGGCTTTCCACATCGCGGTGATATCGTCCCCGCTGAGCATAGTGCCGTCCGGGTTGTGGAAGTTTTCCATATGCCTGGCGTCAGACCCGGCGTGGCCCCAGCGGGCGCCCGCAATCTCGCCTTTTGGCTTAATGTAGCCGTAGCCGCTGGTGGTGCCGATAAATTCTGGCCAGGAGCGAATGCTGACCAGCGAGGCATCTTTGCGGTGCAGCAGCGCGCGAGCCTGCTCCATGTTCAGCATCAGCTGCGGCTGACCGGGGATTGGCGCGCCAAAATCGTCAGCCGTAGCGGGCTGTGGCGGCAGGCTATGCTCCACCGGAAGATCCGCCGCGCTCCACGTTGCCCAGCCACCGTCCAGCAGGCGAACATCCTTCACGCCGGCATAGAGCATAATCGCCGCCACGCGTGCCGCAGCATAGACGTCACGACCATATAAAATCACCGTGGTATCGTGCCGGATGCCGTGCTTCGCCAGCTTGGCTTTTAGTTTGTCGTCCGACACTTTATTCCACAGCGGTTCGTTTTCCACTTCTTCGGTGTTGATGTAGCCCGCGCCGGGAATATGGCTAAGAAGATACTTTTTTGGTGCTCCGCAGCCAGCCTCAATCACCCTCCAGTCTCCTGCGGGGGCGGCCATGACCGGTTTTTTATTCTGTAAGTCGTGGATCCACTGCGGGTAAACCAGTTGCTCAAAATGGGCCAGTTTCTGCAGCCGGGCGGGATCCTGCAGCCCGTCCGTCAGCATTGAAATCTGGGTAAACCCCAGCTTTTCTAAACGAGATTTAACGGACTGAGCGCTGTCGCCGTAGAGTGCAATCAGCCCGGCTGGGTTTAATTGATGCTGTTTCGTCCACTCTGCCAGCTGCTCATCGTCCATCAGCGTCAGCCACGAAGCAGAAAGGTTCAGCGCGGCAGGTTCATGGCCGCCAGCAGCGTTTAAGGTTTGTGGCCAGCCGTTATAAAACGCGCTCGGGCGGGTGTCTATCACCACGCCATTTTTGGCTTTCACGCTTGAAAGGTTCATTTCAGCAGGCATCGCAGCGGCAAAGGTGGCATGGGAGATACCCGGCGAGCAGCAGGGCGAAGATGACCTTACGCACGCCGGATCCTGTTTTTTGCTTGTCCATCGTTATGTTGAATCCATCCCTGTAAAGGCCTTGAGTATAGAGAAGTGTTGATTCGGCAGCCCCTGAACCCTGCCACTTCTTGAGCCAGGTCATGAGGCGGATACAGACTTATACATTTCGACCCGCTACAGAACATATTGCAGATACACCACGGCGGTTAAATGGCGCCTCTTGTCACCCACGATTGAGGAATCACCATGTCTGCCAAACTCGAAAAAGTGTTGTATACCGCCCATACCACCACCGTTGGCGCCCGCAGCGGCCACGGGCGCTCGGACGACGGCAGCCTGGACGTGCAGCTCAGCACGCCGGGATCCGGTAAACCGGGCACCAATCCGGAGCAGCTTTTTGCCGTCGGCTATTCAGCCTGTTTTATGGGCGCTATTGGTCTTGCGGGGAAAAAACTCGCTCTTCGGATCCCGGAGGATACGGCGGTTGATGCCAGCGTTTCGCTGGGAAAAGTGGATAATGACAGCCACTTTGCGCTGGCTGTTACCCTCAACGTGAGGCTACCGGGGCTCAGCGAGGAGCAGCGCGAAACCCTACTGGCGGCCGCCCATGCAACCTGCCCCTATTCGCGGGCAATTACCGGCAATATCGAGGTGACGTTGCTTTCACAAGGGTAATAATAAAACGCCTTCGCCTGGCGGAGGCGCTTAATTTTTGAGACGGGCTCTTTTTATCAGCCAGTGGGAAACCAGCGGCAGCAGGCCTATAAGTGCAAACAGCAGCAGCATGCCGGGAGAAATAATATCTCTCAGGCTTTCTATCTGGCTAAGCTGACGGCCGGTACTGATATAGAGCACGATGGACGGCAGCAGGCCGAGGAGCGTCACCACCGCAAAGCGGACGGCGGAAATGGGCGTCAGCCCCATCAGCAGGTTGATGATGGAGAAGGGCAATACGGGCACCAGACGCAGAGCAAACAGGCACTGCGTAATATTGTTTCTGATACCTTCGTTAATTTTCGCCATTCGCGCCGAGAAGCGCTGCTGCACCCAGTCGTGCAGGAGGTAGCGGCTCAGCAGCATGGCGACGGTTGCGCCGCTTGCTGCCGCAGTGGCGACCAGCACAGTTCCTTCAATCAGCCCAAACAGCGCGCCGCCCATCAGCGTCATGATGCGCGTGCCGGGAATCGAAAGGGCTGAAATCAGGAAGTAGCCCAGGAAGAAAGCGCCCATGACCAGCATCGGGCGCTCGGCGTGCCAGAGCGTGAGCCGGGCATGGTATTTCTGCAGCGTCGCCAGGCTAAGGGTGCCCGGCGGCAGCAGGATTAACAGCGAGATGACCAGGGTAGCCAGCAGCAAAAAGAGGATTTTACGCATTCTGTCTGCTCCTCATCAGGGGGGAAAACCGCATCTCGCCGTCCTTTTCTGAAGATGTGTCGACCTGCAGTATTTCTCTTACAGCTTAAACTGCGCCCAAACAGGTGCGTGGTCGGACGGTTTTTCCATTCCACGGATTCCGTAGTCGATCCCGGTCGCTACACAGTGCGGCGCCAGCCCCTGGCTTGCCAGCAGCAGGTCGATTCGCAGACCACGGTTGTCGTCGAAGCCTTTCGAACGGTAGTCAAACCAGGAGAATTTGTCCTGCGCTTCCGGGTTGGCATGGCGCCAGGTATCCACCAGGCCCCAGCCGAGCAGGCGGGCCATCCATTCACGCTCTTCAGGCAGGAACGAGCACTTCCCGGTGCGCAGCCAGCGCTTGCGGTTCTCTTCCCCGATGCCGATGTCCAGATCGGTCGGGCTGATGTTCATATCCCCCATGATCAGCACCGGATTTTCCGGGCGCAGCTCGCCCTGCAGGAAGTCCTGCAGATCCTGGTAAAACTTGGTTTTAGCCGGGAACTTGGTTTCATGATCGCGGCTTTCACCCTGCGGGAAGTAGCCGTTGATCACCGTAAGGTTGCCAAACTCAGAAGGGATTTCCGCCATGATGATGCGGCGCTGGGCATCTTCGCCGTCGCCCGGGAAGCCTTTACGCACCGCAATTGGCTTCTCTTTGGTCAGCAGCGCTACGCCGTAGTGGCCTTTCTGACCGTGATAGAACACGTGATAGCCGAGTTTGGCCACCTCTTCCAGCGGGAACATATCGTCATGGACTTTGGTTTCCTGCAGACCGATAACGTCCGGCTGATGCTGTTCTACGATGGCTTCCAGCTGATGAGGACGGGCGCGCAGGCCGTTGATATTAAAAGAGACAAATTTCATAGTCGCTGCCAGGTTGTCAGGTTAATTGTTGCAGGATGGTAGCAGAAAACGGCGCACGTTGCTGCGCTGAAGCTAATCGCTGCCATAGGCAAGCCCGGAGGGCAGAAATAAAGCAACATCTGCACCAAAAGCGATCGCGTTGCGCAAAAACGGGGCAAAAACGGCAGGCAAATCCCGAAGGCGATCACAATTTCAGCATTATATTTTACCACTGCATAATATTTCTTGTTTTCGTGTCGCGAATCAGGCGGTACGTTAAAACTATGCACTTATTATTCACTTTAAGTGAATAGTGATAGTTTTTAAGTGGTTGATTTTCCGTTTCCCTCCCCGGTTTATGCATTTTTATCGCTGGCTGGCACGATGCCTGCAATCTACATTTACAGCGCAAACACTCAAATATTTAACATTTAATAAACTTTTCGTTTACCGTGAGGGGTCACTATGTCGCAGTCAATTACACGCCAACATTTCGACGAATGGATGATGCCGGTTTATGCCCCTGCGCCTTTTATTCCGGTTCGCGGCGAGGGTTCCACCCTGTGGGACCAGCAGGGAAAAGACTACATCGACTTTGCGGGCGGCATCGCGGTTAACGCTCTGGGGCATGCCCATCCTGAAATGCGCAAGGCGCTGGAAGAGCAGGCCGGAAAATTCTGGCATACCGGCAACGGCTACACCAACGAGCCGGTGCTGAAGCTGGCTAAACAGCTTATCGACGCTACCTTTGCCGAGAAAGTATTCTTCTGTAACTCAGGCGCAGAGGCCAACGAAGCTGCGCTGAAGCTGGCGCGTAAATACGCCCATGACAATTTTGGCGTGCAAAAAAGCGGGATCGTGGCATTTAAGAATGCGTTTCATGGCCGCACGCTGTTTACCGTCACCGCCGGTGGGCAGCCTGCCTATTCTCAGGATTTTGCGCCTCTGCCTCCGCAAATTAACCACGCGGTGTTTAACGATCTGCAGTCTGCCCGCGACCTGATCAACGACGAAACCTGTGCGGTGATCGTCGAGCCGATACAGGGGGAAGGCGGCGTAGTTCCGGCGACGCCTGAGTTCCTTCAGGGGCTGCGCGAACTGTGCGACAAACATAACGCGGTGCTGATTTTTGACGAGGTACAAACCGGCGTTGGCCGCACCGGCTCGCTGTATGCCTATATGCACTATGGCGTGACGCCGGACGTGCTTTCGACGGCAAAAGCGCTGGGCGGCGGTTTCCCTATCGGCGCGCTGCTGACCACCGATCGTTTTGCCAAAGTGATGGTTGTCGGTACCCACGGTACGACCTATGGCGGTAACCCATTGGCCTCTGCGGTTGCCGGACGCGTGCTTGAAATTATCAATACCCCGGAAGTGCTGAACGGCGTGAAGCAGCGCCATGAATGGTTCGTTGAGCGCCTGAACCACATCAATCAAAAGCATCAGCTGTTCAGCGAGGTGCGTGGGTTAGGTCTGCTTATCGGCTGTGCGCTGCGTCCGGAGCATGCGGGCAAAGCTAAACTTATTCTGCAGGCCGCCGCGCAGGAGGGCCTGATGATGCTGATTGCCGGAGCCAGCGTGCTGCGTTTTGCCCCGGCGCTTATCGTCAGTGAGGCGGAAGTTCAGCTCGGCCTGGATCGCTTTGAGCGTGCCTGCGAACGCTTCCTCGCGGGAGTCTCATCATGATGGTTATCCGCCCGGTTGAACGAGGCGATCTGTCGGGGCTGCTTGCCCTTGCCGGGAAAACCGGCGGCGGGCTGACCTCGCTGCCCGCCGATGAAAAAACGCTGGCCGACCGCATCGAACGCTCGCTGCAAACCTGGCAGGGCGGGCTGCCGAAGGGCGACCAGGGCTATGTGTTTGTGCTTGAGGATTCCAGTAGCGGCCAGGTGGTGGGGATTTGTGCCATTGAGGTGGCAGTAGGGCTTAACGATCCCTGGTACAACTACCGTGTTGGCACGCTGGTTCACGCCTCCAAAGAGCTAAATATCTACAATGCGCTGCCGACGCTGTTTTTAAGCCACGACCATACCGGGAGCAGCGAGCTTTGCACGCTGTTCCTCGATCCGGCCTGGCGTAAGGAGGGGAACGGTTACCTGCTGTCGAAATCCCGTTTTCTCTTTATGGCGGCCTTCCGCGAGCGTTTTAACGAAAAAGTGGTCGCCGAGATGCGCGGCGTGATCGACGAGCACGGGCATTCGCCGTTCTGGGAAAGCCTCGGCAATCGTTTCTTCTCAATGGAGTTCGCTCGCGCCGACTATTTGTGCGGCACCGGACAGAAAGCTTTTATTGCCGAGCTGATGCCAAAGCACCCGATTTATACCGACTTCCTCTCCAGAGAGGCTCAGGAGGTCATCGGCCAGGTACATCCGCAAACGGCGCCAGCGCGCACCGTGCTTGAAGCAGAGGGGTTCCGTTATCGTAACTATGTCGATATTTTTGACGGCGGCCCGACGCTTGAATGTGATATTGACCGCGTGCGGGCTATCCGCAAAAGCCGCCTGCAAACCGTGGCCATCGGTCAGCCCGCAACCGACGAGCTGCCGGTCTGCCTGGTCGCCAATGAAAATTACCATCAGTTCCGCGTCATGCTGATTAACGCTGACCCGAAAGGCGAGAAACTGGTTCTTGATGCCGCAACCGCCGACGCGCTGAAGTGCGCCAGCGGCGACACTGTACGCGTGGTGCGCCTGTGCCCCGAGGAGAAAAAAGTATGACTAACTGGATTAACGGACAATGGGTTCCGGGACGCGGTGAAGCGCTGTTAAAACATAACCCGGTGAACGGCTCGCTGCTGTGGGAAGGGCTGGTTGCGGATAAGGATCAGGTAGAAGAGGCCTGCCGCGCCGCCCGCGCGGCGTTTCCCGGCTGGGCGAAGCGCCCGTTTGCCGAGCGCCAGGAGATTGTGGAGCGCTTTGCCGGACTGCTCGAAGCGAATAAAGCCGCGCTCACCGAGACGATTGCTCAGGAGACCGGAAAGCCACGCTGGGAGGCGGCGACCGAAGCGGCCGCAATGGTCAATAAGATTGCCATTTCTATTAAGTCTTATCACACCAGAACCGGCGAAACGCAAGCTGCTATGCCGGACGGCGCGGCAACGTTACGCCATCGTCCACATGGCGTGCTGGCAGTTTTTGGTCCGTATAATCTGCCGGGCCATTTGCCTAACGGCCATATCGTGCCGGGGCTGCTGGCCGGAAATACCCTCGTCTTTAAGCCAAGTGAGCTCACGCCGCGCATCGGTGAGCAGGTAATGAAGCTATGGGAAGAGGCCGGTATCCCTGCAGGCGTGCTGAATCTGGTGCAGGGCGGGCGTGAAACTGGCCAGGCGCTGTCGCAGCAGTCGGATCTCGATGGCCTGCTGTTTACCGGCAGCGCAGGCACCGGTTACCACCTTCATCGCCAGTTTGCCGGGCAGCCGGAGAAGATCCTGGCCCTCGAAATGGGCGGCAATAACCCGCTGATCGTCGAAGATCCGCAGGATATTGACGGTGCCGTTCACGTTGCAATCCAGTCGGCCTTTATCACCGCCGGGCAGCGCTGCACCTGCGCTCGCCGCCTGCTGGTAAAACAGGGCGAGCAGGGCGATGAGTTTATTCGTCGTCTGGTCGAGGTCTCTTCCCGCCTGCAGCCGGGGGAATGGGACGCCATTCCGCAGCCATTTATCGGTGGGCTGATTTCGGTGCAGGCCGCCGAGCGGGTGCTGACGGCGTTTCAGGAACACGTTGCCCGCGGCGGTAAGCCGCTGCTGGAGCCGAAAATGATCCGCCCTGGTACCTCTCTGCTGACGCCGGGTATCGTCGAGCTTAG
The DNA here is from genome assembly GCF_900635955.1 of Cedecea lapagei. Taxonomy (GTDB): domain Bacteria; phylum Pseudomonadota; class Gammaproteobacteria; order Enterobacterales; family Enterobacteriaceae; genus Cedecea; species Cedecea lapagei. The sequence goes on along the minus strand of NZ_LR134201.1, from coordinate 2,713,795 downwards.
CGGCGTGGCCGACGTGCCGGATGAAGAGGTGTTTGGCCCGCTGCTGGCTATCTACCGCTACAACAGCTTTGACGAGGCTATCCGCATGGCCAACGACACGCGTTATGGTCTGGCGAGCGGCCTGATCTCACCTTCGCGCGAGCAGTTTGACCAATTGCTGCTGGAAGCTCGAGCCGGGATTGTGAACTGGAATAAGCCGCTGACCGGTGCGGCGAGTACCGCGCCGTTTGGCGGTGTGGGCGCTTCAGGCAACCATCGCGCCAGCGCTTGGTATGCAGCAGATTATTGCGCCTGGCCGATGGCCTCGCTGGAAAGCACTGGTTTTTCGCTACCGCAAACGCTGAGCCCTGGACTGGATTTTAGCCGCAAGGAGCAGCCATGAAGAGAGCGCGTGAAGCCAACTTTGACGGACTGGTGGGGCTGACCCATCATTACGCCGGGCTGTCGTTTGGTAATGAAGCTTCAACGAAGCACCAGTTTCGCGTCTCTAACCCGAAGCTGGCGGCGAAGCAGGGGCTGCTGAAAATGAAAGCGCTGGCGGATGCCGGCTATCCGCAGGGCGTTATAGCTCCGCAGGAGCGTCCTAATATCGGCGTGCTGCGGCAGATTGGCTTTAGCGGCAGCGATGAGCAGGTTGTTGAACGTGCGGCTCGGCAGGCACCGCAGCTGCTCTCTGCCGCCAGCTCGGCGTCTTCTATGTGGGTGGCTAACGCAGCAACGGTTGCGCCTTCTGCCGATACGCTGGATGGAAAAGTCCATCTCACCGTCGCCAACCTGAACAATAAATTCCACCGGGCCAGCGAAGCGCCGACGACGGAAAACGTACTCCGCGCGATGTTCCGCGATACCGGGCGTTTTGCCGTACACGGGGCGCTACCGCAGGTGGCGCTATTTGGTGATGAAGGCGCGGCAAACCACAATCGTTTGGGCGGCGAGTACGGCGATCCCGGCGTGCAGCTGTTTGTGTACGGGCGTGAGGATGCAAAAAGCGGGCAGGCGCCCGCACGCTACCCCGCTCGTCAGACGCTGGAGGCCAGCCAGGCGGTGGCGCGTTTAAACCAGGTGCGGCCTGAGCAGGTTATTTATGCCCAGCAGAACCCGGCGGTTATCGACCAGGGTGTATTCCACAACGATGTTATTGCGGTGTCCAACCGCGAAGTGCTGTTTTGCCATCAGCATGCGTTTGTTGACCAGCAGGGGCTTTATCAGCGGCTGGGTGAACAAGTTTCTGGTTTTAAGGTGATTGAAGTGCCGGACGACCTTGTTTCGGTTGCCGATGCGGTTTCAACCTATCTGTTTAACAGCCAGCTGCTGAGCCGCGCCGACGGCGGCATGACGCTGGTGCTGCCGGAAGAGTCCCGCCAGCATCCTGGCGTCTGGCGTTACCTTAATCAGCTGCTTGAGGCGGATAACCCTGTCAGAGATCTCCAGGTCTTTGATCTGCGTGAAAGCATGGCTAACGGCGGCGGCCCGGCCTGTCTGCGCCTGAGGGTTGTGCTGACGGATGAAGAGTTAAAAGCGGTAAACCCGGCGGTGATGATGAACGACACGCTGTTTATGACCCTTAATGGCTGGGTCGATCGCTGGTACCGCGACCGCTTAACTCAGGCTGATTTAGCCGACCCGCAGCTGCTGCGGGAGGGACGCGAAGCGCTCGATGAACTGACGAGTATTCTCGATTTAGGTTCGGTATACCCCTTCCAGCAATAGAGGAGAAAGCATGATGGATTTTCTGGCGCAGACGCTGGCCGGCAAGGCGCCTGAACAAATTTCCGGAAAGAATGAACGCCTGAGCTGGCGCTGGTGGGATGAAGGTATTCTGACCCTGACGCCGCACGAGGTGACGGGGAAGGCGCTGGTGATCTCGGCCGGGATCCACGGCAACGAAACGGCCCCGGTGGAGATCCTTAGCCAGTTGACCAATCGGCTGATCGCGGGGCAACTGCCGCTGCAGTGGCGTACGATGATTATTTTCGGCAACCCGGCGGCTCTGCGGGTAGATAAACGATATACCCACAGTGACATGAACCGCATGTTTGGCGGGCGCTGGCAGCAGTTCCCTGAAAGCGTGGAGACCCAGCGGGCGGCAAGGCTTGAACACGCGCTGGAGCAGTTCTGGTCGCGAAGTGAAGAGCAAACCCGCTGGCACCTCGACATGCACACGGCTATCCGCAGCTCTTACCATCCGAGGTTTGGCGTACTGCCGTCCAGGCCGCTGCCTTATAGCGAGGCGTTTTTAACGTGGTTGGGCTGCGCCGGGCTGCAGGCGCTGGTGTTCCATCAAAAACCAGGCGGAACCTTTAGCCACTTCAGCAGCGAGCATTTCGGCGCGCTGAGCTGCACGCTGGAGCTGGGGAAGGCGCAGCCGTTTGGCCAGAACGATCTAAGCCAGTTTGCGATAACCCAGGAGGCGATATCGGCCTTGTTAAGCGGCTCAGAAGCGCCTGCAACAGAAGCCGAGCCGCTACGTTATCGTGTGGCACAGCAAATCACCCGGCAGTCAGAAAACTTTGTGCTGCATATGTCCCGGCAGACACAGAATTTTACCGCCTTTCCTCGTGGGACCCTGCTGGCTGAGGATGGTGACAGGCGCTATGTCGTTGCCGGGGATAAAGAGTACGTCTTATTCCCTAATCCGGATGTTGCGCTGGGGCTACGGGCGGGCCTGATGCTGGAGGAAATTTAAATGGTGAGCAGCTCATAATAATTGAGCTGCTTAATCATTTCGTCACGTGAATTTATTTACAGATAATTCCTGGAGGCAGGGTTTATTCGGCGATTTGATTGCTGTACACTCTCCATATTGCCTTTATAATCATCGTGTTGTTATATTTACTTGCACTCTTTCCTGCCTTAATCCTTATTTTCTTCATAATTGATGCATTCTTGTTTTATACCCTTTCAATGCTTTACCAATGCCACGGTCACCTTGACGATAAGGCTCGTAAACTTATTCTCGTCAACACGACATCGCCGGTTAAGCGAGTCGTCAATGTAATGAAAAGAGAAGGTTAAAATTATGCGTAAATTAACTGCACTGTTCGTCGCTTCCACTCTGGCTCTGGGCGCCGCTAACCTGGCTCACGCAGCAGATGCTGCCCCGGCTGCTGATGCAAAAACCGATGCGCCGATGATGCACCATAAAATGATGCGCGGCCCGATGCATGAGATGATGTTTAAAGACCTGAACCTGACCGATGCGCAGAAACAGCAAATCAAAGAGATCATGAAAGAACAGCGCGGCAAGATGGAGCGTCCGTCCGTTGACGAACGCCGCGCGATGCACGATCTGATCGCCAGCGACAGCTTCGACCAGGCTAAAGCTCAGGCGCAGGTAGATAAAATGGCGGAGCAGGGCAAAGCGCGCATGCTGGCGCACCTGCAAACCCAGAACAAGATCTACAACATCCTGACGCCGGATCAGAAAAAACAGTTTAATGCGAATTTTGAGAAGCGTCTGACAGAACGTCCAGCGCATGAAGGTAAAATGCCAGCAGCTCAGTAAGCCTGAGCGACTCAATTAAGACCGCCGGTCTTGTTCACAATAGCGACGTACGCTGTGAACAGGATCGGCGGTTTTCTCGTTTTATCACCTTCCGCTCCCAGCTCACGCAGGCTGTCGCCCGGTTTTGAGGGCCAGAGATTGACTCTGCTTCCAGAGAAACACTCGCTAACTCATCGTCACAAAAATCGAACCAGGACTACAGCAACCGCCAGAGCCTGCCGATAACTTTGGCGCCGGGCGAAGATCCGGTGCACAAAATAGCGAGTCGACGAGCGGGCTGCTGAGAACGGAAACCCCGTCCTGCGTGCCACTCAATTTATAGAGCAATGGCAAGATCGTGCGGGTGCCGCACGTCCACAGGAGCGGGGATGGAATTCTTTGACATAAGAAAGGTGCCGGTCAACCTCTGGCGCAACGGCGCCGGCGAAACGCGTGAAATATGCTGCTTCCCGCCAGCCACCAGAGATTTTAACTGGCGTGCCAGCATCGCCTCTTTAGCCCACAACGGCGAGTTTCCCGTCTTCCCACAGGTTGATCGGGTAATGACGCTGCTGGAGGGAAGTGAAGTGGTGCTTGATGCCGGAGAGGCATTTCGGCACACGCTTAAGCGCTATCAGCCCTTTGCCTTTGCCGGCGAGCAGCCGGTTAAAGCGGAGCTGACCCGCGGGATGTCGATGGATTTTAACGTGATGACGCATCGTGACCGCTGCCGGGCGCTGGTGCGCGTGGCGGACAGAACTTTTACCACCTTTGGCACCCGAGGCGGGGTGGTGTATGTCCTGAGCGGCGAGTGGCAGCTGGAAGATAAGCTGCTGTCAGCTGACCAGGGCGCCTGGTGGCAAGAGGGCAGCCATACGCTGCGGCTGTTAAAAAATCAGGGGCAGCTGCTGTTCAGCGAAATCACCTATTTGTAATCGGACGCCCGGCGTTCGCACCGGGCGATAATTTTTATTGCTGCTGATTTCCATCAGAACGTGCTGCTCAGGCGCTGTTTCGCTCTTCACCTCCCTTTCCAGAAAATGTTTTCCAGCATCCCGTGCTGGATAAATTTCACAAGCGCGATCCTGCTCACCGTTCGATAAAAAAGTCCTATGACCCGCTGGCGGAATATTTGGTTTATTAGTTAAGTTGTATATACAAATATAGACAAAACCACGATGCAAACAGGATGCTGACATGTCAACGCAAAAGAAGCTATGCAGTCTTACTCCAGGTGCCGTTTCACTGGCTACTCTGCGCGAAATCTATCACGGCAACGTGCTGCTAAGGCTTGACCCCGGCGCGGTCGCCGCCGTTGAGCGCGCGTTGGGTACCGTAGAGGCCATCGTTGCCCACGGGGATGTTGTGTATGGCATTAACACCGGCTTTGGCAAGCTGGCGCAGACCACCATCGCAACCCATCACCTCGCCGAGCTCCAGCGTAATCTGGTGCTCTCCCACAGCGTCGGGCTTGGAGAAGCGCTGCCTGATGACGTCGTCCGGCTGGTGATGGCCAGCAAAATTATCAGCCTGTCGCGCGGGCATTCTGGCGTTCGGCTGCTGGTGATCGACAGCCTTATTGCGCTGTTTAACGCGGGCGTGATGCCGGTTATTCCTGAGAAAGGTTCCGTGGGCGCCTCCGGCGATCTGGCTCCGCTGGCGCATTTGTCGCTGATGCTGCTGGGCGAGGGTAACGTAAGGGTTAACGGCGAGCTGATTCCCGCCGTCGAAGGACTGAAGCTGGCGGGCGTTGAGCCGCTGGTGCTGGGGCCAAAAGAGGGTCTGGCGCTGCTGAACGGAACTCAGGTTTCTACGGCACTTGCGCTGCGAGGGCTGTTTGAGGGTGAGAAAGTGTTTGCGGCCGGACTGGTGGCAGGCGCGCTGTCGCTTGAGGCCATCAAAGGCTCCGTGAAGCCATTTGACGCCCGAATCCATCAGGCTCGCGGTCAGGCTGGCCAGATTGATGTGGCGGCGGCGGTGACTGAGCTCCTTAACGGAAGCAACATTGTGGATTCCCATGCGCATTGCGGCCGAGTCCAGGACCCGTATTCTATCCGCTGCGTACCCCAGGTGATGGGCGCCTGCCTCGATAACCTGCGCCACGCCGCTCGCGTACTGCAGATTGAAGCCAACGCGGCCTCGGACAACCCGCTGGTGTTCAGCGATACCGGAGAGGTGATTTCCGGCGGCAACTTCCACGCCGAGCCGGTGGCCTTTGCGGCCGATATTATCGCGCTGGCGGTGGCGGAAATCGGGGCTATTTCAGAGCGTCGTCTGGCGCTGCTGCTGGACACAGGGCTTTCTGGTCTGCCGCCGTTCCTGGTGAAAGAGGGCGGGATTAACTCCGGTTTTATGATTGCGCAGGTAACGGCGGCGGCGCTGGCCTCCGAGAACAAATCTTTGGCCCATCCGGGCAGCGTCGACAGCCTGCCAACGTCCGCTAATCAGGAAGACCATGTTTCCATGGCAACCTATGCGGCGCGCCGTCTGGGTTCGATGTGCTTTAACACCGCTGCGGTTGTTGGCATTGAGGCGATGGCGGCGGCTCAGGGCATTGAGTTCCACAGGCCGCTGGAAAGTTCTCCGCTGCTTGAAAAAGTTTTCGCGGATATTCGCGAGCGCGTGGCGTTTTTGGAAAAGGATCGCCTGCTGGCGCCGGATATTGAGCAAATGCGCCTTTGGGGCTGCAGCAACGGCTGGCCGGAGGTTATTTTAAAGCTTCTGCCATCTTCGGCGGCTTGAGCCTTGCTGACTCCTCTCTTCGAGGGGAGTCTACTCCAGCTCAATCAGCTCATATTCCCCGCTCAGCATCAGCTTACAGAGAATTTTGTAGCCATCGTTATCAAAGCCGTCCGGCGGCCGGCGGCGCTCTTTTGCCTCCTCAAGCCGCTGCACGGATCCAAGATAAAACCAGTGATCGATAAGGTGGTACTGAGTTATCTCCGGGCTGCGTTCAACGATGGCAACCGCATTTTTCCACGGCCAGCAAATCAGGCGAACCTGTTCGAGCGCGGTGACCAGGCGAGCGTGATGTTCAGCGTGCGTCTCTTTGCCGCAGCAGGCCCCGGCGCAGCGATTAAGCGCCGAGCGGAAGCAGGCCCTGCCTTTGCTCAACGGCTCCAGGCCGAGCAGGCCGTAGCAGAGCCGATGTTCATCCGCCAGCCCCTGCAGCGTTTGCAGCGCGGCGCGACGGTTGGCATACAGGCCATACAGGCCTGGCTGGCTTGAGAAATCGACCTCTTTGGCGTACACCACTCTTGGCGTTTCTCCCTGCAGATGCAGGGAGCAGAGCTGGCGATTGCGGCGAAGGCGCTTGTTGAACAGCGGCTGCTGCTCTTTGATCATTTGCGCTTCAAGCAGCAGCGCGCCTAGCTCTCCGGCGGTGCGAATAAACGTAATGCGGCGGGACTGTCTTAAAAGCGCTGCCTCGTCGGGCGTACGGAAATGGGACATGACGCGGGTGCGAATATTGACGCTTTTGCCGATATACAGCGGCATGACGTCGCCTTCACCGTGAAAAACGTAAACCCCAGGCCCTTTGGGTAACCCTTCAAGCCACTGCCTGAGATGTTCGGGATATTCATAGACCGCCGAGGCTTCAAACTCCAGCCGCGACGCGCTTGCTCGCCTTACCACATCTGACTCCTGTACTGTTTATTTGCACAGTATAGCAGCTGGCAAAGCAGAGAGGAAACCACCGTTAACCGTAGCGTCGCGTGGCCAGCCAGCAGAGCAGGGAGCCGCCCACCACCATCAGCACGCCCTGCCAGAAGGCAAAGCCCGGATGCAGGCCCAGCCACAGCGTGGCGAGCAGAGCCGATAAGACCGGCGTGAAGTAGGAGGCCGTGGCGAGCAGCGTCATATTTCCCCGCTGAATACCAAAGTTCCAGGCGGAATAGGCCACGGCGGTTGAGATCCCCATAAACAGCAGCTGCGCGGTGCCCGAAAGGGTGAAGTGCAGCGTCTGCGGCTCGACAAAGGCGAACTTAATCCACAGCGCCAGCGCAGTGGCGCAGAAGAAGAGGCTGACGCCGCTTTTACCTTCGCTCCAGCGTCGGGTCAGGTTGCAGTAAAGCGCCCAGACTATTGCGGCGGTGAAAGCCAGGCCATAGGCCAGCGGGTTGTCGAGAATGTTTTGCCCCATGGCGAGCGGTGACCAGTCGCCGTTGCCTTTCATCACTTGAACAATGCCCGCAAGTGAAAGCGCCAGCCCCGGCCACAGCCATAGGCTGCTGCGCTGGCCGTTGATAAATAAAGCAAAAAATACGGTCAGGCAGGGCCAGAGATAGTTGATCATCCCCAGCTCAAGCGACTGGGCACGGCTGTGCGCGAGCCCGATTGAAAGCGCCAGGCTTATCTCGTAGCCCACAAAAAGCAGGCCACCCACCCACAGATAGCGGGGAGGAAGTTCACGTATTTTAGGCAGGCCGCGGGCGATGCAAAGGGACAACGCGCTGACGGTGTAGAGCAATGCGGCTCCGCCAACCGCGCCAAAATGCTCGCTGATGCTGCGCAGCAGGCCGACGGAGGTGCTCCAGAGCAGGATTGCGATAAGGCCGATAAGCGTGGCGCGTTGCGAAGTGGTGTCCATGTCTATCCTGTAAAAAAGGCGGCAATGTGCCGCCCGGATCGTTCGCTTCAGCGAAGCGGTTTAAGACTATTTTTTCCAGAAATCGTCAAATACGGTAATCGGCGGACGGCGCTTGTGCTCCGTCTTCAGATACCAGCCTTCGATAATCTTCGCGGTTTCTGCCGGGACGGTTTTGCCCTCCAGGTAATCGTCGATTTGCTCGTAGGTCACGCCCAGCGCCGCTTCATCTGGCAGAGAAGGGCGATCGTCCTCGAGGTCGGCGGTCGGTGCCTTCAGGTAAAGATGTTCCGGGCAGCCCAAGGTTTTCAGCAGCTGTTTTCCCTGACGCTTATTAAGACGGAAGATTGGGTTAATGTCGGTGCCGCCGTCCCCGTATTTGGTGAAGAAGCCGGTAACGGCTTCAGCCGCATGGTCGGTGCCAACAACGACGCCTTTGGTCATTCCGGCGATGCTGTACTGCGCTTTCATACGCTCGCGGGCTTTTTCATTGCCGCGAACAAAATCGCTCAGTTCGATACCCGTTTCACGCAGAGCCTGCTCGCTGGCGAGTACGGCACCTTTAATATTCACCGTTAAAACGCGGTCTGGCCGGATAAACTCGATGGCGTCCTGGCAGTCCTGCTCATCGGCCTGCACGCCAAACGGCAGGCGCACGGCGATAAACTGATAGCCTTCATCGCCGCTTTCTTCACGCAGCTCGCTGATGGCCAGCTGGCACAGTTTGCCCGTCAGGGTGGAGTCCTGGCCACCGCTGATGCCCAGAACCAGAGATTTAATAAACGGGTATGTTTTAAGATACGCTTTGAGGAAATCGACGCTAACGCGGATTTCTCCGGCGGCGTCTACCTGCGGCTTAACGCCCAGTGCCTGAATAATCTCTTGTTGCAGAGCCATTTAACTCCTCCGGTAACCATCAGCCTGCAGCGCGCAGGCGGCAAAATGTCATTGCCTTAAAACTTACCCTGTTGTGGTTAAAACGACAAGGCTCAAAGGCTTACCGGGCCGACGGGCGGTGACTTTTCCGGCAAACCAGTGGGTTATCTTATGGATACTCTCTTTGTCCGAATTTCAACGCATTTGGGGTAACAAGTTGAAAAATGTTCTTTTATATTCCAGGCTTATCTAACACGCAGGACAACACATTCATTAATGAGGAAGAATATGAATACTAAATTTGCAGGTTTTTTAGGCGCGGCGGCCGTGATGACAATGCTGGCAGGGTGTACGGCTTACGATCGTACTAAAGATCTGGTCACCGAGCCGGTAGTGAAAGATGTGAAAAAAGGCATGACCCGCGCCCAGGTTCAGCAGATTGCCGGTAAACCTTCTTCAGAAGTGACGATGATCCACGCCAAGGGCACCTGCCAGACCTATATTCTGGGCCAGCGTAACGGCAAAGCAGAAACCTATTTTGTGGCGCTGGATGACGCAGGGCGCGTAATGAACTCCGGCTACCAGACCTGTGCCGAATACGACACCGACCCGCAGGCTCCTAAAGCCTAATCCTCACGCACGGTAGAGCCCGGCTGCAGTTTCTGCCGCCGGGTTTATTTGCCTTCGGCGCAGGCCGAGAAGAAGGGCGACGAATACGGGGCAAATCCGCTATCATAGTGACGTTGTTCACTAATCCAGTTTAAATCCCGTTGCCTATGAAACCACTACGTCAACCGAATACCCGCCCGATCATTACTTACAAGCCTCGCGTTGAGCCCGCGCCGCCCGCGCATGCCTGGCGTGTGGACGGGTTTAAAGATGTCTACCTGCTGCGCGGGCAGTATGTAGCTTTTGTCTTGTTGGGTGATGCCTTCCGCCAGTCCCCGCCGTTTACCCTACCGGAGTCGGCGCAGCGTTGGGCAAAACAGGTACGTCAGGAAAACGAAGTATAAAAAAAGGCCGCTAATGAAAGCGGCCTTTTTGTTTTTCAGTTCAGATTAACGGTGGGCTAATTCCACTTCATCGTCGCTGTTCAGAATCTCTTTGTCGGTCTGCTTCATCAGCTGGCTGGTAATGGTCCCGGCGGTCATCGACCCGCTGACGTTCAGTGCAGTACGGCCCATATCAATCAGCGGCTCAACGGAGATCAGCAGCGCGACCAGCGTCACCGGCAGCCCCATGGCCGGCAGCACGATAAGCGCGGCGAAGGTTGCGCCACCGCCCACGCCCGCAACACCCGCAGAGCTAACGGTAACAATACCCACCAGCGTCGCAATCCAGACCGGATCGAGCGGGTTGATTCCCACGGTCGGAGCCACCATCACCGCCAGCATGGCCGGGTAGAGGCCTGCACAGCCGTTCTGGCCGATGGTTGCGCCGAAGGAAGCGGAGAAGCTGGCAATCGATTCAGGCACGCCCAGACGGCGGGTTTGCGCTTCAACGTTCAGCGGAATGCTTGCTGCGCTGGAGCGGCTGGTAAAGGCGAAGGTCAGCACCGGCCAGACTTTACGGAAGTATTTCACCGGGCTAACGCCGTTGAACGCCAGCAGAACAGCGTGGACGCCAAACATAATCGCCAGACCCAGGTAGGACGCTACGACGAAGCTGCCCAGCTTGATGATGTCCTGCAGGTTTGAGCCGGCAACCACTTTGGTCATCAGGGCCAGCACGCCGTACGGCGTCAGCTGCATAACCAGGCGCACCAGCTTCATCACCCAGCTTTGCAGGGTGTCGATGGCTACAAGGACGCGCTCGCCTTTCGGCGCGTCGTCTTTCAGCAGCTTCAGCGCGGCAACGCCCAGGAAAGCGGCGAAAATCACCACGCTAATGATAGACGTTGGGTTGGCGCCGGTCAGATCGGCAAACGGGTTCTTCGGCACGAAGGAGAGGATCAGCTGCGGTACGGTCAGGTCCGCGACTTTACCAATATAGCTGGATTGAATCGCCGCCAGACGCGCGTTCTCGGCGTTGCCCTGAACCAGACCCTCTGCGGTCAGGCCGAACAGGTTGGTGACCAGTACCCCGACCAGCGCGGCAATCAGCGTGGTAAACAGCAGCGTTCCGATGGAAAGGACGCTGATTTTCCCCAGCGATGAGGCGTTATGCAGTTTAGCCACGGCGCTCAGAATTGAGGCGAAGACCAGCGGCATAACAATCATCTGCAGAAGCTGCACATAGCCGTTTCCGACCACATTAAACCACTGAATGGAATCTTTCAGCACCGCACTGTCGGAACCATAAATCGTGTGCAGCGCGAGGCCAAAGATGACGCCCAGCACAAGACCCGCCAGCACTTTTTTGGCGAGGCTCCATTGTTTGTGGCGAGTTTGCGCCAGCAGCAATAGCAATACGACGAACACCAGGATGTTCGCTACCAGTGGAAAATTCATCCCCATATCTCCTGATTTATTGTCACGCGGCAGCGCATGGGCTGCCGTTATGTTGCAAAGCGTAACAGATGGCGGAGCGTTGCCTTATATTCAAAAGGAATTGATTATTACTAAATGGATATTTTGGGCGAATTAATGCCCAGACTGGTGAGTTATAAAGCTATTAAAGGTGGTTTGCAGCGAATTTATCATCTGCGAAGACCAGCGCACTGCACCGTTTTCGGGCAGGCTTTGGGGCATCCACACCGCCAGGCCGAACAGCGCCATGCACAACGCTCGCTCAAGTTGATTGCCTTTTTGTGGCCGGACAACGGGAAAGCGGAAGCGCCAGCGGCACGGCCACAGCAAAGGAACCCCGGCGGGCGTCAGCATGTCGGCGAGAATGTGGCTCAGGTAGCCCAGCACCAGGCCCTGCAGCGCATCTGCCGGGATCACCCAGCTTTCCGGCACCTTGAGGTAAAACAGCGCCAGTCCGGCAAACACCGCAAACAGGCTATGGGTGAAGCCCCGGTGGCCGCACATCCTCGCCACGGGTTTTGAGATCCAGCTTAGCCGCTGACCCAGGAAAGATTTGGGATGATCAATATCCGGCAGCAGGCAGGTCAGAATGGCGGACGGCACAATGTGCCACCAGTCGCCCTGGGCAAGGACGGGCGTCAGTTCGGCGTTTTTGGCAAAAACTGCGCAGGCAATAGAAAAGAGCAGGTGGCCTTCCGCCGTCATGATACAACCCAAATAAAGAAACTGTCGATTCATCCAGTATAGGGTTTTTGTACAGTGTTCGGAAGTGGTGACGGTGTAACATTTTGTCAGGAGAGTGGGCGACCCGGGCCGCCCGCCAGGCTTAGCCTTTCAGGCTTGCCTCTGTGAGCTCAACCAAAGAAGGGAGTTTTATGTCTGCGAGACACCAGCGCGGGTCCGCAAAGTTCTCAGCAGCCGGCACGACGATGGAGCGCATACGCGCGGCTTTGGTTGCAATCATGCCGTTGACCGAGTCTTCCAGCGTCACGCAGCAAAGCGGATCGACCCCCAGCTTTGCCGCCGCATCCAGGTAAACCTGAGGATGTGGTTTGCTGTAAGGCAGGTGCTCGGCAGAGGCGATGGCGTCGAAGTACTGGCGCAGGTCGAACATCTCAAGGACTTTTTCCAGCATGTGCAGCGGGGACGCTGAGGCAAGGCCAACCTTCAGGCCCAGCTCCTTGCAAAGTTTTACCGCTTCGACAACGCCCGGCAACAGGGGGCGCTCTTCTGCAACCAGGGTAATGGCACGCTCAATCACACGCGCGGTCACCTCATCGCGTGACGGCCCCGTCCAGGGCTGGCGCGAATACCAAAGTTCGACCACCAGGTCGATACGCAGGCCCAGGGTATCGGGCAGTTCGTTGCGACGAGTAATATCGACGCCGATGCTTTCCAGCACGCCCAGCTCCGCACGATCCCAAAGCGGCTCGGAATCAATAAGTAGCCCATCCATATCAAAAATTGCCGCGAGGATCTGGCGCGTTTCGGCCATAAAATGACTCCTTCCTGTTCGTCTAAAAGAAATGTTTGTGTATCTTTAGCCGGAAACTCAGCCCGAAGCTACCGCTTTTGCGAAATTAGCCCGCAAAGCTCAGGCGAAATAGCGCCATACAGGGTAGACTTTGAGCGTATACCGTTACGTCCTAATTAAGGGGAGTGCATGACGTATCAACAAGCTGGACGCATTGCGATTTTAAAGCGCGTGGCAGGCTGGGTGCTTTTTATCCCGGCGCTGCTGTCGACGGTGATTTCGGTTCTGAAGTTTATGTATCAGCACAGTGAAAAACAGCCGGGCATTGACGCCGTGATGATGGATTTTGCTCACGTGATGATCGAGATGATGCGGTTTAACACGCCGTTTCTGAATTTTTTCTGGTACAACTCGCCCCAGCCGGACTTTCACGGCCAGGTAAATCTCTTTTTCTGGGTTGTCTACGCCTTAATCTTCATCGGACTGGCGCTGCAGGACTCCGGGGCCCGCATGAGCCGTCAGGCCAAATTCCTGCGTGAGGGCGTGCAGGATCAGCTGATCCTTGAGCAGGCAAAAGGGCCTGAAGGACTCAGCAAGGCACAGCTAGACGCCAAAGTGGTTGTGCCTCACCACACTATTTTGCTGCAGATTTTCCCCCTCTATATCCTGCCGGTGATTATCATCGTAGTGGGCTATTTCTTCTTTAAGCTGCTCGGTTTTTTATAAGATAACGGGCCACTCCAGCCGGAGTGGCTCACGTTCATGCCGCTAACACCCGCTCCAGCGCTTTTTGCGCGGTGACCAGATGCTGCCCGCCAAACAGAATGGCCCGGTTAAGCAGGGTATAAAGCTGGTAGATAGGTTGACGTTCGAGGAAGCCCGAAGGCAGCGGTGAAACGGACTGATAGCCGTCGTAGATTTGCGGGGGCTGATCGCCGTGCAGCGGCAGCATCGCCAGGTCACATTCACGGTCGCCCCAGTAGCAGGCCGGGTCGTAAATAAATGGCCCGTCTGGCCCCAGCGCACAGTTGCCCGACCACAGGTCTCCGTGCAGCAGCGAGGGCTGCGGCTGGTGGGAAGCCAGTGCCTGCTGAACAAAATCAACAATCAGATCGATATCGCCGTAGTCGATGCCTTTTTCCGCCGCCATTTCCAGCTGCCAGCCAATACGCTGCTCGGCGAAGAAGGTTGACCAGCGACGCTGCCAGGCATTGGGCTGGGGGGTAGTGGAGAGGTCGTTGTCAAAATCGAGGCCGAACTGTGGCTGGTCGCTCCACTGGTGAAGCCGTGCCAGCTGCTGGCCGAGAAGAAAGGCGTTATGGGCGTCAAGTGGCCGGGCTGGCAGGTATTCCAGCAGCAAAAAACTGTAATCCCTGTCGCCGCCTAACGCCCAGACCTTGGGCACCCTGACGGTTTTACTGCGCGACAGCAGCTCCAGCTGGTCCGCCTCGGCGGTGAAGATGGGCAGCATCTCCCGCTGATCGCATTTGACGAAGATCTCGTGGCCCGCATAACGGATATGCCAGGCCGCGTGAATTTCCCCTCCAGGCAGCTCCCTGCGTTGCTCGATATCTGCTTCGCCCAGCTGCTCGCTTAATAAATGACGGATGGCTTGCCACATGACTTTTCTCCCCAGGTTTGCTGGTAGACACTGCAATCAATAGCTTATCGCCGTTTGCCGGTCAAAAACACGCGCTGACGCACAACCCCGGCCTCTGCATCAGACCTTATGGCTTTTGTTGCTGCCAGATTTCCCAGCGGGTGACGTCCACGTCAGGTTCTTTTCCCAGCGCCACGTTGCCCAGTCCCCTGGCCAGCGCTTCCACTTCATGCTCATCCAGCGTGCTGACGAGCCCGAAGCTGCCAGGGCCCAGTTCGTGGATCTTTCCCTCTTCATCGGTAAGGGTCAGCGAGAAACCGCCCCGGGTGAGCTGGTTGTTAAGCTCGTTGATATCGGCAAGGCTGCGCTCCTCAAAGTGCACCGTTATCACATAGCGTTCAATATCACTCATAGTCACCCCTTTGTTATGCTGAAAGTTTTAGCATAGTTCATGCTGTCGTGATGGCGATGTTTGCGATCTGCGACAGCCCGTTAATGGTGAAACGAAAAGTTAGCCTCGCAGCCAGGCGTAGATCTTCTGCGTATTTTCAAGCGAGCAGAGGCGTGTGCCTTTGTTCAGGGTAGCGGCGCTGCCGGCGGCTACGCCATAGCGGACGATATCCAGCAGCGGTGCGTTTTCAGCAAGTTTCAGCGTCATGGCGCCGACCATACTGTCCCCCGCACCCACGGTACTTTGGCTTTTAACCGGCGGCGGCACGACGTGTACGCAATCATGGGCATCCACCGCCAGCGCGCCCTGTGGCCCGAGGGAAACGACAACACGTTTTGCCTGACCGCTGTCCACAAGCTGCTGAGCGGCGGCGCGCACATCGTCCGGCTGGGTAAGTTCCCGCTGCATCAGAGCGCTGAGCTCTTTTTGATTCGGCTTCACCAGCTCAAGATTGCCTGACTTCAGCGCGGCGGCCAGCGCCTCGCCGGAGCTGTCAATAATGCAGCGAATCCCCTTTTCCTGCGCGGCGTTGATCAGCTGGCAAAGCTTTGCCACGGCAACGCCCGGCGGCAAACTTCCGCTGATGACCAGAATATCGCCGGGAGGGATGGCGAGGACTTTTTGTGCGAGCTGATGGAATTCTTCATCAGACAGCGCCGCGCCGGGCATAACAAACCGGTATTGCTCGCCGGTGGATTCGGTGTGGACGTGCAGGTTTTGACGGGTCCAGTCTTTTGTCTCCACGGTATCGGCGGTGACCCGCTCTTCAATCAGCAGCTCCCGCAAATGATGGCCTGTGGCACCGCCGACAGGGAATATTGCCGTGGCGTGGCCGCCTAAATGGGCGATGGCGCGGGCTACGTTGATGCCGCCGCCGCCGGGTTCAAATACGGGAGAACTGCAGCGTAGTTTCCCTTCGGGATAAATCTGCTCCGTGACGGTGGCGCTGTCGAGGGAAGGGGCGAGGGTGAGTGTATAGATAGCGGTCATGTCTCCTCCTTTTTGGCTATTGTCCTAAAGCGTAGCACCGAAGCGGCGGCTTGAAAGTTAATTAAAATCATGATTTATCAAATGATTATCTTAAAACCACAATCTTCGTATCCTTATGAAAATAAAGATGTTTTAAGAGCCTTCTTATACAAAAAATGAAACAAGAATCCATTGCTATGTTATTGCGGAGTTTTTATAATTTGTAACCTTTCCGGGGCGCTTAAGATTTGATCCCGAGGAAAGATTCCGGAACCTTGATGGTTTCTTTTTTGTGTTGTGCGGATTAATAAATGAAGCTTTTAAAGACAGTACCGGTCGCGGTTTTACTCACCGGTGGAGCGTTCTTTAGCCACTTTGCAGTGGCAGATGACTCAGTATTTACTGTCATGGATGACCCGACTACCGCGAAGAAACCCTTCGAAGGTAATCTGAATGCAGGCTATCTTGCGCAGGCAGGCAATACCAAAAGTTCCAACCTGACGGCTAACACCAATATGACCTGGTACAATACGGCTACCGCCTGGTCAATTTGGGGCAACGCCAGTAATACCTCCTCCAACGACGTGCGCTCTTCTGAGAAATACTCAGCGGGCGGGCGTGGTCGTTATAATATGACAGATTATGACTACGTTTTTGGTCAGGCAAGCTGGTTAACTGACAGGTACAATGGCTACCATGCGCGTGATGTTTTCACCGCGGGTTATGGTCGCCAGCTGCTGAACGGTCCGGTGCACAGCCTGCGTGTGGAATTCGGTCCTGGCGTGCGTTATGACGAATTTGTCGACGGCGGTAATGAGACTCAGGCGCTGGGCTATGCGTCTGCGACTTATAACTGGCAGTTGACCGATAATGCGAAGTTTATCCAGGGCGTATCCGTGCTGGGTAGCGATGACACTACGGTTAACTCCGAAACCGCACTGGACGTGGCTATCAGCGAGCACTTTGGCCTGAAAGTCGGCTACAACGTGACCTGGAACTCCGATCCGCCATCTTCTGCACCCAACCATACCGACAGACGTACGCAAATTACGCTCGGGTATAAGATGTAAGACTAAGAAGCCGGATAATCTCCGGCTTTATTTTTTTCCGCATCACCTCTCTTCGTTTTTTCCTATCTTTTTGAGAAGCAAAACCGCCTGGCAAAACGCCGTCTGCCCCGAGAATAATCAGGCATGACTATCTATCGTGTACGAGTGGGGTTTCATAACCCTTCAGCCCTGACCTTCAGGCAGCTTGATGAAATTCTGGAGCCGCAGCGATTCTGGCGTACCGAATCAGGCGGCGGAACCTTTCGCTATTTCATGGAATACGAATATGAGTCGGAATTAAGAGACCTGTGTGCGGTATGCGAGCTGGCATATTCGCAGGCATGCAGGGTAAAGAAATGTCCGCTGGTGCTGGTGGAGGAGAAGGGCAAAGCCGCATAGCAGGGGTTGAAAAATGCGGATCATGGCCTTATTTATCAAGCCAGATCCTCGCCGCGGGGATGTATTCCCCTTTTCGTTAGTGTTACCATCGTCACATCAGATGAAATGGCAGCAATGCCATTTTTCATTTGTGTACCAGACTGCGTACCAATTCGGCGATTGTTGGTCAAATGGTTACGCAACTAACTGTTCTAAATTCAATTTCTCTACTGTATGTGATCTTTCGTGTGGGTCACCACTGCAGATAAGGACTTAACATGCCTGTTATTACTCTTCCTGATGGCAGCCAACGCCATTACGACAAACCCGTCAGCCCAATGGATGTTGCGCTGGATATCGGTCCAGGTCTCGCTAAAGCGTGTATCGCCGGTCGCGTAGACGGTGAACTGGTTGATGCTTCCGATATTATCGAAAACGATGCGAAGCTCGCCATCATCACCGCTAAAGACGAAGCTGGCCTGGAGATCCTCCGCCACTCCTGTGCTCACCTGCTCGGCCATGCCATCAAGCAGCTGTGGCCGCACACCAAAATGGCGATTGGCCCGGTTATCGACAACGGGTTCTACTACGACGTCGATCTGGACCACACCCTGACGCAGGAAGATCTTGAGCTGCTCGAAAAGCGTATGCACGAGCTGGCCGAGAAAGATTACGACGTTATCAAGAAGAAGGTGAGCTGGCAGGAAGCGCGTGAGACTTTCGTCAACCGCGGTGAGAGCTATAAAGTCGCAATTCTTGATGAAAACATCAGCCATGATGACAAACCAGGTTTGTATCATCATGAAGAGTACGTGGATATGTGCCGCGGACCGCACGTGCCAAACATGCGCTTCTGCCACCACTTTAAGCTGCAGAAAACCTCCGGCGCCTACTGGCGCGGCGACAGCAACAATAAGATGCTGCAGCGTATCTACGGCACCGCCTGGGCAGACAAAAAGCAGCTGAATGCTTATCTGCAGCGCCTGGAAGAGGCCTCCAAGCGTGACCACCGTAAAATCGGCAAACAGCTCGACCTGTACCATATGCAGGAAGAGGCGCCGGGTATGGTGTTCTGGCACAACGATGGCTGGACTATCTTCCGCGAGCTGGAAGTGTTTGTGCGCTCCAAGCTGAAAGAGTACCAGTACCAGGAAGTAAAAGGTCCATTCATGATGGACCGCGTGCTGTGGGAAAAAACCGGCCACTGGGACAACTACAAGGATGCGATGTTCACCACCTCTTCCGAGAACCGTGAATACTGCATCAAGCCGATGAACTGCCCGGGCCACGTGCAGATCTTCAACCAGGGTCTGAAATCCTACCGCGACCTGCCGCTGCGTATGGCCGAGTTCGGTAGCTGCCACCGTAACGAGCCGTCAGGCGCGCTGCATGGCCTGATGCGCGTACGCGGTTTTACTCAGGACGATGCCCACGTCTTCTGTACTGAAGACCAGGTTCGCGATGAAGTAAACAGCTGTATTCGGATGGTGTACGACATGTACAGCACCTTCGGTTTTGAAAAAATCGTGGTGAAACTGTCTACTCGTCCTGAAAAGCGCATTGGTAGCGACGAAATGTGGGATCGCGCGGAAGCGGATCTGGCCGTTGCGCTGCAGGAAAATAATATCCCGTTTGACTATCAGCCGGGTGAGGGTGCATTCTACGGCCCTAAAATTGAGTTCACGCTGTATGACTGCCTCGATCGTGCATGGCAGTGCGGTACCGTTCAGCTTGACTTCTCACTGCCGAGCCGTTTAAACGCCTCCTATATTGGCGAAAATAACGAGCGTTTGGTGCCGGTAATGATTCACCGCGCCATTTTAGGCTCAATGGAACGCTTTATCGGGATTCTGACTGAGGAGTTTGCCGGGTTCTTCCCAACATGGCTCGCTCCGGTACAGGCTGTGGTGATGAATATCACCGATGGCCAGGCAGAATACGTTAACGAATTGACTCGTAAACTCCAAAATGCGGGCATTCGCGTAAAAGCAGACTTGAGAAATGAGAAGATAGGCTTTAAAATCCGTGAACACACGTTACGTCGTGTCCCTTATATGCTGGTTTGTGGCGATAAAGAGGTCGAAGCAGGCAAAGTTGCCGTTCGTACCCGCCGCGGCAAAGACCTGGGGAGCATGGACGTCAACGAATTGATTGAAAAGCTGCAGCAAGAGATTCGCAGCCGCAATCTTCATCAACTGGAGGAATAAAGTATTAAAGGCGGAAAAAGAGTTCAACCGGCGCGTCCTAATCGCATTAACAGAGAGATTCGTGCCACTGAGGTTCGTCTGACCGGTATTGATGGCGAGCAGATTGGTATTGTCAGTCTGAATGAAGCTTTGGAAAAAGCCGAAGAGGCCGGGGTTGATTTAGTTGAAATCAGTCCTAACGCCGAACCGCCTGTTTGCCGCATCATGGACTACGGCAAGTTCCTCTACGAAAAAAGCAAATCTTCTAAGGAACAGAAGAAGAAGCAAAAAGTTATTCAGGTTAAGGAAATTAAATTCCGACCTGGTACCGATGATGGCGACTATCAGGTAAAACTCCGCAGCCTGGTTCGCTTTCTGGAAGAAGGAGATAAAGCTAAGATCACGCTGCGTTTCCGCGGTCGTGAGATGGCTCACCAACAGATTGGTATGGAAGTGCTTAACCGCGTCCGTGACGATCTGAGTGAACTGGCAGTGGTCGAATCCTTCCCTACGAAGATCGAAGGCCGCCAGATGATCATGGTGCTTGCTCCGAAGAAGAAACAGTAAGGCCATCAAGTAACATGCCGCGGGGCTTCGGCTTCGCGGATTTTGTTCGCCTACTGGTTCGTTTTATTAACAATGCGAAGTGGAAATTGAAATGCCAAAGATCAAAACAGTACGCGGCGCCGCTAAGCGCTTCAAAAAGACTGCTTCTGGCGGTTTTAAGCGCAAGCACGCTAACCTGCGTCACATTCTGACTAAAAAGTCTACCAAACGTAAACGTCATCTGCGTCCGAAAGGCATGGTCTCCAAAGGGGATCTGGGCCTGGTAGTCGCGTGCCTGCCGTACGCATAAGTAAACTTTTTTTAATTAATTCAGAATATAGAAACAGGAGAGCTAAATGGCTCGCGTAAAACGTGGTGTAATCGCACGTGCTCGTCACAAAAAAATCCTCAAACAAGCTAAAGGCTACTATGGTGCGCGTTCTCGCGTATACCGCGTTGCCTTCCAGGCTGTTATCAAAGCTGGTCAGTACGCTTACCGCGACCGTCGTCAACGTAAACGTCAGTTCCGCCAGCTGTGGATTGCACGTATCAACGCTGCAGCTCGTCAGAACGGTATCTCTTACAGCAAATTCATCAACGGCCTGAAAAAAGCCTCTGTTGAAATCGACCGTAAGATCCTGGCTGACATCGCCGTATTCGACAAAGTGGCATTCACTGCCCTGGTTGAAAAAGCGAAAGCAGCTCTGGCATAAGCCAGTTATAAGAGGGAGCTTGCTCCCTCTTTTAATTCCTAACACAATCAAATTATTGACTTTCAACGCCGTAGCTCGTTCAATAGCCAAAGCGAAACTCGTCAAAATAAGGTAACTGCAAGCATGAATGCTGCTATTTTCCGCTTCTTTTTTTACTTTAGCGCCTGACTCAGGGGGCTTTGCGCGTAAGAAAAGAAACGAAAAACAGCGCCGAAAGCCTCCTGTCCGGAGGCTTTTTTTTTTGCGTTATGTTTTCGAATCAGACCAACCACCCCGGCAGTTATGCCGGCATAAGAGGAATACCATGCCACATCTCGCAGAGCTGGTTGCCAGTGCCAAAGCAGCCATAAACGATGCCCAGGATGTTGCCGCGTTAGATAACGTACGCGTCGAATATTTAGGGAAGAAGGGGCACCTGACCCTCCAGATGACCACCCTGCGTGAACTGCCTCCGGAAGAGCGTCCGGCTGCGGGCGCGGTGATTAACGAAGCCAAGGAGCAGGTTCAGGAAGCCCTGAACGCCCGTAAAGCTGACCTGGAAAGCGCTGCGCTGAACGAGCGTCTGGCCGCGGAGACTATCGATGTTTCTCTGCCTGGCCGTCGTATTGAAAACGGTGGCCTGCATCCGGTTACTCGTACCATTGACCGCATCGAAAGCTTCTTCGGCGAGCTGGGCTTTACCGTGGCGACCGGGCCTGAAATCGAAGATGACTACCATAACTTCGATGCGTTGAATATTCCCGGACACCATCCGGCGCGTGCTGACCACGATACCTTCTGGTTCGACGCAACCCGCCTGCTGCGCACCCAGACTTCCGGCGTGCAGATCCGCACCATGAAAGACAAGCAGCCGCCGATTCGCATTATCGCGCCGGGCCGCGTCTATCGTAACGATTACGATCAGACCCACACCCCGATGTTCCACCAGATGGAAGGCCTGATCGTTGATACCAATATCAACTTCACCAACCTGAAGGGGACGCTGCATGACTTCCTGAATAACTTCTTTGAAGAAGACCTGCAGATTCGCTTCCGTCCGTCCTACTTCCCGTTCACCGAGCCCTCTGCGGAAGTCGACGTGATGGGCAAAAACGGCAAGTGGCTGGAAGTGCTGGGCTGCGGCATGGTGCACCCGAACGTATTGCGCAACGTCGGCATTGATCCGGAAGTCTATTCCGGCTTCGCCTTCGGTATGGGCATGGAGCGTCTGACCATGCTGCGTTACGGCGTGACCGATCTGCGTGCATTCTTCGAAAATGATTTACGTTTCCTCAAACAGTTCAAATAAAGGCGGGATATCCAATGAAATTCAGTGAACTCTGGTTACGCGAATGGGTAAACCCAGCCAACAGCAGTGAAGAACTTTCCGGCCAGATCACCATGGCAGGTCTTGAAGTTGACGGCGTTGATGCCGTTGCCGGTGCTTTCCACGGCGTTGTGGTCGGTGAAGTGGTCGATTGCGGTCAGCACCCGAACGCCGACAAACTGCGCGTGACAAAAGTTAACGTCGGCGGCGATCGTCTGCTGGACATCGTGTGCGGCGCGCCAAACTGCCGTCAGGGCCTGAAAGTGGCCGTGGCTACCGTCGGTGCCGTTCTGCCGGGCGATTTCAAAATTAAGGCCGCTAAGCTTCGTGGCGAGCCGTCTGAAGGGATGCTGTGCTCCTTCTCCGAGCTGGGTATATCCGATGACCATAACGGCATCATCGAGCTTCCAGCGGACGCGCCAGTTGGCACCGACATTCGTGAATACCTGAAGCTTGACGACAACACCATCGAAATCAGCGTAACGCCAAACCGTGCCGACTGCCTCGGCATTATCGGCGTGGCTCGTGACGTTGCCGTTGTGAACAAGCTGCCGCTGGTTGAGCCAGAGATTATGGCCGTAGCTGCGACTATCAATGACACGCTGCCCATTCGCGTAGACGCCGCAGAGGCCTGCCCGCGCTACCTGGGCCGCGTTGTTAAAGGCATCAACGTTAAGGCGCCAACGCCGCTGTGGATGAAAGAGAAGCTGCGTCGCTGCGGTATCCGCTCTATCGATGCAGTCGTTGATGTCACCAACTACGTGCTGCTGGAGCTGGGGCAGCCGATGCACGCCTTCGACCTGAACCGCATCGACGGTGGCATCGTGGTACGTATGGCAGAAGAGGGCGAAACCCTGGTTCTGCTGGACGGCAGCGAAGCTAAGCTGAATGCCGACACCCTGGTGATTGCCGACCACGGCAAAGCCCTGGCAATGGGCGGCATCTTCGGCGGCGAACATTCAGGCGTTAACGACGAAACTCAGAACGTGCTGCTGGAGTGTGCTTTCTTCAGCCCGCTGTCCATCACCGGTCGCGCCCGTCGTCACGGTCTGCATACAGACGCATCCCACCGCTACGAGCGCGGCGTAGATCCTACGCTGCAGTATAAAGCGATGGAACGCGCTACCCGCCTGCTGGTGGATATCTGCGGCGGCGAAGCTGGCCCGGTTATCGATGTGACAAGCGAAGCGCACCTGCCGAAGCGTGCCACCATCACCCTTCGTCGCAGCAAGCTGGATCGCCTGATTGGCCACCACATTGATGATGCTCAGGTAAGCGATATCCTGCGTCGTCTGGGCTGTGAAGTGACCGAAGGTCAGGACCAGTGGACTGCCGTGGCGCCAGGCTGGCGTTTCGACATGGAGATTGAAGAAGACCTGGTGGAAGAAGTCGCGCGCGTCTACGGCTATAACAACATTCCAGACAGCCCGGTACAGGCCGGTCTGGTGATGGGAACCCATCGCGAAGCTGACCTTTCCCTGAAGCGTGTGAAAACCATGCTGGTGGACAAAGGCTATCAGGAAGTGATCACCTACAGCTTTGTCGACCCGAAAATTCAGCAGCTTCTGCACCCGGGCGAAGAAAATCTGATTCTTCCTAATCCGATCTCTGCCGACATGTCCGCTATGCGTCTGTCGCTGTGGAGCGGCCTGCTGACGACCGTGGTTTATAACCAGAATCGCCAGCAAAGCCGCGTGCGTATTTTTGAGTCGGGCCTGCGCTTTGTGCCTGATACTCACGCAGACCTTGGCATTCGCCAGGATCTTATGCTGGCGGGCGCTATCTGCGGCAACCGCTACGAAGAGCACTGGGATCTGGCGCGTAACACCGTTGACTTCTATGATCTGAAAGGCGATCTGGAGTCCGTTTTAGCCCTGACCGGCAAACTTTCGGACATCGAATTCAGAGCACAGGCAAATCCGGCCTTGCATCCAGGGCAAAGTGCTGCCATTTATTTAGCAGGTGAATGCATTGGTTTCATTGGTGTTGTTCACCCGGAGCTGGAGCGTAAACTGGATCTTAATGGCCGCACGCTGGTGTTCGAAGTCCTGTGGAACAAGCTTGCAGACCGCGTGGTGCCTGAGGCTCAGGAAGTTTCACGCTTCCCGGCGAACCGTCGAGATATCGCCGTTGTGGTGGCTGAAAACGTTCCCGCAGCAGATATTTTGGCCGAGTGTAAGAAAGTTGGCGCAAATCAGGTAGTTGGCGTAAACTTATTTGACGTGTACCGTGGCAAGGGCGTAGCCGATGGCTACAAGAGCCTGGCCATAAGCCTTATCCTTCAGGATACGGGCCGTACACTCGAAGAAGAGGAGATGGCCGCTACCGTTGCAAAATGTGTAGAGGCATTAAAAGAGCGATTCCAGGCATCATTGAGGGATTGAACGTATGGCGCTTACAAAAGCTGAAATGTCAGAATATCTGTTTGATAAGCTCGGGCTTAGCAAACGAGATGCCAAAGAGCTCGTAGAGCTGTTTTTCGAAGAGATCCGTCGCGCTCTGGAAAACGGTGAGCAGGTGAAACTCTCGGGCTTTGGTAATTTTGACTTACGCGATAAAAACCAACGTCCCGGGCGCAACCCGAAGACCGGCGAAGATATTCCCATTACGGCGCGCCGTGTGGTGACCTTCCGACCTGGTCAGAAGCTAAAAAGTCGGGTTGAAAACGCGTCGCCAAAAGACGAGTAACCTGAGTTAACAAAAGGCCGCTAACGCGGCCTTTTTCTTTGGTTTTCAGTTAGCCAGGGCGGCGTTCATGACTTCCTCGAAGTCATCCCATCGGCAGAAACCCTGGGGATCGGTCGAACATCCCTGGAAGGATAGCGTGAAGTGCTGCGGTGGGTGATTGAGAGTTAATTTTTCCAGATTGCGCAGCTGATCGCTGCTCTGATAAATATAGTCAACCTTTAGGAACGGCATACCGTCAGCCTGTCTTCTCCAGCGCTGGAACACGACTTTTCCCCCGATGGGCGTCGTTTCGAACTGCCGAGGCAGTTGATAGGGATTGACGCGAAGCGCTGAGAGCAGGGTGGCAATATTGGTGTCGTGCCCGATGAGCAACGTCATTTTTGGCCGTGGCTTAGCGGGTATTTTAATAAAAAAGTCATGCATCGTTACCAGCAGCGGTTTTGCTAAATTCTGCGCAACGGCGGGAGAGGAAAACTGTGTATCAAGATAGCCGTTTCTTAATTTTAAAAGTTGCTTCCATTGTTGAGCGCTAAGCGTTTTACCCCAGGTTATCTGGTGGAGCGGGAAGCCTTCATAATATTCCATCATAAGTGCTTCGGTAATGGAATAGCCTGCTTTAAGGGCGCCGACTATATGGGGATCGCTTCCTGGCGCGGCTGTAAAAGTATTTTTCATTTGTGCAAAATGACACAGCTTATCTTCTTTGCAGAATTTAGAGTTTTTAAAATCAAGTATCTCTTCAAGCAGATGATAGGAGTCGGCGAGCGCCAGGGAGTGGATTTTGTCATTCATCGCCGTTAGCGCCATCGTTTTGAAAGCGTCGCTGGTATCCGTTATGACATAGTTGAATATCGGATCCATTGATTCCCAGGTATCTTTTTCCGGTAAGGGAAGATGCTGAACCTGGATGTCGCAGCCGGGAAATGCGCCGGCGGCGAAGAACTGTGCTGTGGCGACGGTACGTTGACGCCGGTTAGCATAGAGGTAGACCTCTTCCCGATCCGGGCAGGCAGCCTCCTTAAGGAGTCGATGACTTTTTAGCCATAGGCTAAAGTAGTGGCCCATATAGACTTCTAGCGCTCCGCCCCTGGTCGTTAACTCATTGCCCTTGTTGTCCCACTGAGGCCATGGTTTTGATGTAGCCTGACTCAGGGTTTTACTGGTTGATGTGAACGGCGTGCGAAGATTATGGCGGCTGACAACAAAGGCCTGCTCCAGAATATAATCCGCGGGTTGAGTATCATGTTTAATTTTAGCGCTGGCTTGCAGACTGATAAGCCCGCTGAGACAGACAATGACTATTCCCTTTATCATTTCATATTATCCTTGTAGCTTAAGTTGTTATTTTAAATTCAACTCCTGGTGTATGAATACAATCTATACGTTTTCGTTTTACATCATGAAAAAAGCCCAAATCACAGCAATTCGATAATCAGATAATTATCGAAGATTGCTGTTCTCTGGGCTCTGGCAATCAATCAGGAATGGCACACATTCCTGATGCCAGACCGTACAGTAAGAGTGAAAAAAGAGTCAATATGAATACTGCGATTTGTGGATGCCGCTCAAAAAATGGCTATAAAGGGCCTTATTAGCCCAGGCACGAATAACGCTGGAATTCATGTTTTGCTTTGCACTATTAACAACTCCCCGTAAAATCATGCGCATAAATATGTCAGGGGAGCCTTTACGGAATGCTGAGTTTTGTAACCAGACACCGCCGGGTTGAGCGCCGCTGGCTGGTCGCCCTGACCCTGGCGGCAGTGGCTATGCTGACGCTCAGCCTGTGTGCGGGAGATGTCTGGTTTTCGCCGCTCTCGTGGTGGAGCGATGAGGCGCAGCTATTTATCTGGCAAATCCGATTACCCCGCACGCTGGCCGTCCTGCTGGTCGGTGCTGCCCTGGCGCTGACCGGCGCCATTATGCAGGCCTTGTTTGAAAACCCCCTTGCGGAACCCGGTTTGCTCGGCGTCTCCAGCGGCGCTGGCGTTGCGCTGGTTATCGCCCTGCTGCTCGGGCAGGGGATGCTGCCCGGCTGGGCACTCGGGCTGTGCGCTATCCTCGGGGCCTTAGCAATCACACTTATTCTGTTACGTTTTTCCCGTCGTCATCTCTCCACCGGTCGTCTATTACTTGCAGGTGTCGCGCTCGGAATTATTTGTAGCGCGCTGATGACCTGGGCCGTCTACTTTAGCTCCAGCCTCGATCTGCGCCAGCTTATGTACTGGCTGATGGGCGGATTTGGCGGCGTGGACTGGCGGCAAGGCTGGCTGATGGTGGCGCTGCTGCCGGTTGTGGTTTGGCTGTGTCGTCAGCATGCGCCGCTTAACCTGATGGCGCTGGGCGAAAACTCAGCCCGCCAGCTTGGACTGCCCGTCTGGCTGTGGCGCAATATTTTGGTTGTCGCCACCGGCTGGCTGGTCGGCGTCAGCGTTGCGCTTGCCGGAACTATCGGGTTCGTTGGCCTGGTGATCCCGCATATGCTGCGGCTCAAGGGGCTAACCGACCATCGCGTATTGCTGCCTGCCAGTGCGCTGGCCGGGGCGACAGTGTTGACCGGAGCGGACGTGGTAGCGCGGCTTGCTTTAAGCTCTGCAGAGCTGCCTGTAGGCGTAGTGACCGCTACGCTCGGCGCGCCGGTGTTTATCTGGCTATTATTGAAAGCCGGACGTTAATTCGGCTCACAGAGGAAGGGGATGATATGCAAAGCAATGTTCTGAATACCGAAGTCACCACGATTGACGGTGATAGCACCACGCTGGAGAACTGGCAGGGTAAAGTGCTGCTGGTGGTGAACGTCGCCTCCAAATGCGGGCTGACGCCGCAGTACGAGCAGCTGGAAAACCTGCAGAAGGACTTTGAGGACCAGGGCTTTAGCGTGCTGGGCTTCCCGTGTAATCAGTTCCTGGGGCAAGAGCCGGGCAGCAGCGAGGAGATAAAAACCTTCTGCAGCACCACCTATGGCGTCACTTTCCCGCTGTTCAGCAAAATCGACGTCAACGGCGAACATCGTCACCCGTTTTATCAGAAGCTGATTGATGCCCGCCCAACTGCCGTAGCGCCAGAAGGCAGCGGTTTTTTAGAGCGCATGAACAGCAAAGGGCGTGGTCCACTTTACCCTGACGATATCCTGTGGAACTTTGAGAAGTTCCTCATCGGCCGTGACGGCAAGGTCATCCAGCGCTTCTCTCCGGATATGACGCCGGAAGATCCCCTCGTGCTGGATGCGATTAAACAGGCGCTGGCTAAGTAACTTGTCTGTTTTGCAAATGACAGGCATCACCGTCGCGGGCCGGCTTGGGCCGGTTACCGCGTCGGTGGAGCCTGGCGAGCTGATCCACCTTGTCGGACCTAACGGGGCAGGGAAAAGCACGCTGCTAACGCGGATGGCGGGGTTAAGTTCAGGGTCTGGCCGTCTTCTGCTTAACCAGCGGCCGCTTGACGAATGCCCTCCCGCTAAGCTTTCCCGGTGCCGCGCCTGGCTTGGCCAGCAGCAGCTTCCTCCTTTTGCCATGCCTGTCTGGCACTATCTGCAGCTGCATCAGCCTTCGCCTGAGGCCGACGCCGCCATGCTGCGCCTGGCTGAGGCGCTGTGGCTTACCGACAAACTGACGCGGCCGGTTAACCAGCTTTCCGGCGGCGAATGGCAGCGGATACGCCTGGCGGCGGTACTGCTGCAGATTGATCCTTCGAGCAACCCCGAAGGGCAGTTGCTGCTGCTGGATGAGCCTATGAACAGCCTTGACGTTGCCCAGCAGGTCGCGCTGGATCGCCTACTGTACGCCTTTTGTGAAGCCGGTATCGCGGTGGTGATGAGCAGCCATGATTTAAACCATAGCCTGCGTCATGCGCATAAAGTATGGCTGTTGCGAGAGGGGAAAATGGTGGCTCAGGGGAATAGAGATGAGGTGCTAACGCCAGAGAATTTAACCGCCGCTTACCAGATGCCGTTTCGATTATTGCGTATCGAAGGGCACAGTATGCTGATAAGCCCGCTATAACGTCGCGGAAAGCTTGCAATAATTCGGCGCGACAGGCTAAATTACTGGAAACAGCAAGACCGGGAGTTGTCTGAAAATGCGTTTGTGGCTTATTGCAGTGGCATGCATAGTGTTGGTGGGGTGTAGCCATAATGCTCCTCATCCGAACGCCCGACTTTCCGATTCCATTACCGTTATCGCCCAGTTAAACGATCAGCTGCGCAGCTGGCACGGTACGCCGTACACTTATGGCGGCATGAGCCGACGCGGCGTTGACTGCTCTGGTTTTGTGCTGATGACCTTCCGCGATAAATTTGACCTCATGCTGCCGCGCATGACCAGCGAGCAGGCAGAAATCGGCACCAAAATCGATAAAGACGACCTGCTGCCCGGTGACCTGGTATTCTTTAAAACCGGCTCGGGCGAAAGCGGCCTGCACGTCGGCATTTATGATACCGACAATACCTTTATTCACGCTTCCACCAGCCGCGGCGTAATGCGTTCCTCTCTGGATAACGTTTACTGGCGTAAAAAATTCTGGCAGGCCCGCCGTATATAACCCCTTTTATCTTTTCTTAGCTGAAAATCGTGACCGTTCCCGCAAAACTACGGGCGGCGTCAACGCGGTTTTGAATATCAGGTAATATCGGGGGGCGATTTGGTTTTCCCGTTAAGGATTGTTTCATGGTCACCCTCGAAGATGTTGCTGCTCACGCGGGCGTCTCCCGCGCCACCGTTTCGCGCGTGGTCAACGGCGACACTAAGGTTAAATCGCAAACCCGTATTAAGGTTGAAGCCGCGATTGCCGAGCTGGGTTATTCCCCCAATCCTGCTGCCAGAGCGCTGGCGTCCAGCCAGAGCCACTCGATAGGTCTGGTCACCACCTCCTATACCGGCGGGTTCTTCGGGGCGCTGATGGATACCGTGCAAACTGAAGCCGAGTCTAACGGAAAGCAGCTGCTGGTGACGCAGGGGCGCGGCACAGAAGAAAATGAGCGCAATGCCATCCAGCGGCTCTATAATTTGCGCTGCGATGGGCTGATCCTGCATGTTCGCGCGATAGCCGATGAGGCGCTAATCCAGCTGGCAGACCGGGGTAACCAATTTATCGTTCTCGACAGAGAGGTGCCGGCATTAAGCTCGCGCTGCGTGGTCTTCGATCACCGCCTCGCCAGCCATATGGCAACCTGTTATCTGCTCGAGGCGGGCCATACCGCTATCGCCTGCATCCACGGTCCAACCCAGCGTTCCTCCAGCCTTCTGCGGCGGCAGGGGTTTCTTGAGGCCATGGCTGCGTGGGGAATTACGCCGACCGCGGTGGTAGAAGGGGAGTACGATATGCCAAGCGGCTACCGGCAAACTTCTGCGCTGCTCGACCAGCATAACATCACCGCGCTTTACTGCTGTAATGAAGAGATGGCCGTCGGCGCGATGCTGGCCATTACGGAGCGAGGTCTGCGCATTCCGCTGGATATATCCCTTATTTGTTATGACAGTGGCGACCGTGCGGCGTTTGTCCGCCCCGCGTTGACCAGCGTTTATTTCCCGATAGCCGATATGGCCCGGTACGCCACGCGCAAATTACTTAATGAACATTGTGAGAATGAATCTTTTTTACCTTGCGTAATTTCCCGCGATTCCGTGCGCAATTTGCGTTAAAAACTGGCTATGTACGGATATCCAGGATAAGCTGAAAGTAATTAAAAGATTAAGTCTAACCGTTTCAGGGATGAGTGTGAAATTCACAGCGATAGCAGCTATCCGACTATTTTCGGATTGGCGCTGTATCTCTCTGCCGTCCAACCAGAAATCCACAGGGCTGGCAAAATGATTGTTTCACTTGATAGTGTTTATTGTTCTCATCTTTATTATCGTCCCGCCGTCAGGCCGGACGATAGCATCATGGGTGTCGAAATCGTTGCAAACTTCGTGGGGGCCAGTGCGCCAGTGCGTATTCCCACTGAATTGTTAGTTCCTCACCTTGTCGCGGAACAGCACCTGGAGCTGTTCAGAGAAAAATTAACCTTAATTGAAGAACAGCAGAATTTCTTTATCACCCGCCAGCTTATTGTTTGGGTTCAAATTAATGAAATTATTATTGATGAGATAATTAACAACCAGGCTCTATATATCCGATTAAAAGCCCTGCCGTTTATTGAATTAACGATTAGCGAGAATTTTCCTGATTTAAATAGCGGCAAAATGAATTTAAGGCTGGCCTGGATGGTGGAACGTTTTTCGCTGGGGCTGGCGGACTTTGGTGCCGGACATGCCACTACAAAGTCTATTTTTGATGGCCTGTTCCGGCACGTGATCATGGACCGTTTTTTTATTCAGAAACAGCTTTCGGGGCGCACCTTCTCGCCGTTTATGCTTGCCATTCTTGGGCAGGTTTCTCCGTTTTGTGAGGCTTTACTGATTGCCGGCATCGATACCGCCAGCGCGCAGAGCAAAGTGCAGCTGCTGGGCTTTGCCGCGATGCAGGGCAAGCAATGGCCGCTCGTTCAGCCGCAGGATTTGGCCTCACTTCTCCCGCCGCATGAAGGCCTCGTTCACTAAAGTCCCTGCTGCGCCACCGTGTTTATCTTGCCGGAGTGGGGCTACACTGTGGGGTGGAGGAACCATGACCAATACTTTAGCTTTTGTGAATACCTGGCACGATGAGCTGCCGGGTTTCTACAGCGCATTAAATCCAACGCCGCTAAAAAATGCACGGCTGCTTTATCACAGCCAGCCGCTGGCCGATGAACTGGGTCTTGATGGCTCCCTTTTTGATGCTCAGCACCAGGGCGTGTGGAGTGGCGAAACGCTGCTGCCCGGGATGCAGCCGCTGGCTCAGGTTTACAGTGGCCATCAGTTCGGCGTCTGGGCCGGGCAACTGGGAGACGGGCGCGGTATTCTGCTGGGTGAGCAGCAGCTGGCCGACGGGCGCAAAGTTGACTGGCACCTGAAAGGCGCGGGCTTAACGCCCTACTCGCGTATGGGTGACGGGAGAGCCGTGTTGCGCTCCACCTTACGAGAGTTTCTTGCCAGCGAAGCCATGCATGCGCTTGGGATCCCGACGACCAGGGCATTAACGATTGTCACCAGCGACACGCCCGTTCAGCGTGAAACGGTTGAGCAGGGGGCCATGCTGCTGCGGGTGTCTGAGAGCCACCTGCGTTTCGGTCATTTTGAGCATTTCTACTATCGCCGTGAGCCCGAGAAAGTTCAGCAGCTTGCAGATTACGCTATTCGCCACCACTGGCCGCATCTTCAGGGGCTGGACGAAAGGTATGCGCTCTGGTTCCGCGATGTGGTGGAGCGTACCGCTAAGCTGATTGCCCTCTGGCAAACGGTGGGGTTCGCGCACGGCGTGATGAACACGGATAACATGTCGATTCTGGGGCTGACTATGGACTACGGCCCGTATGGTTTCCTTGATGACTACCAGCCTGAGTTTATCTGTAACCATTCGGATTATCAGGGGCGCTATGCTTTCGACAACCAACCAGCGGTTGGGCTATGGAACCTGCAGCGGCTGGCGCAGACGCTGTCTCCGTTTATCTCAGCCGATAAGCTCAACGCTATTCTGGATGGCTATCAGCCAGCCATTATGCGCGCCTTTGGCCAGCGGATGCGGGCAAAGCTTGGTCTCTTTACCGAGCAGCAGGACGACAATCAAATCCTCAGCGAGCTGTTGGCTCTGATGAGCAAAGAGGGGAGCGATTATACCCGTACCTTCCGCATGCTTAGCGTGACGGAGCAGCTCAGTGCCGCATCGCCGCTGCGCGATGAGTTTATCGACCGGGCAAGTTTTGACGCGTGGTTTGGGCGTTATCGTGAGAGGCTTCAGGCCGAGCAGGTGAGTGACGCGGAACGGCAGCAGAAAATGCAGGCGGTCAACCCGGCGCTGGTCTTGCGAAACTGGCTGGCACAGCGTGCGATTGAGGCGGCAGAGCAGGGCGATACTCGCGAACTGGCTAAGCTGCACCAGGCGCTGCTCCAGCCGTTTATCGACCGCCAGGACGACCTGACGCAGCGTCCGCCTGACTGGGGAAAACGGCTGGAAGTCAGCTGCTCAAGCTGATTACTGGCGCAGCCCTACCTGAGGAACCGGGTGTTCCGGATGCCGGAATACCCGCAAATCCGCCTGATACCAGCGCTGTAAAATTTGCTCGTCCAGCACCTCGTCTGGAGTGCCGTCCGCCACCATTCTGCCTTTATGCAACAGAACAATGCGGTCGGCCCACAGCGCTGCCAGATTTAAATCATGCAGCACTACGCAGACCGACAGCGTGCCCGTTCTGGCGAGACGACGCAGCAGGCGCAGCACGTGCTGCTGGTGGTAGAGATCCAGCGCGGACGTTGGCTCGTCCAGAAACAGCCAGCCGTGAGGCTGCCCGTCGCACCAAAGCTGCGCCAGCGCCCGGGCAAGCTGCACCCGCTGCTGTTCGCCGCCGGACAGGCGACAAAAATCTCTGCCGCTCAGGTCGTCACAGCCGGTTAACGCCATAACTTCCGCCACGACTTCTGCCGTTGACTCCTGCGGCCAGGGCGCCCGGCCCATGGCAATCACGTCTTCTACCGTCCAGCTAAACGCCATACTGCTTTGCTGGCGCATCACCGCTCGTTTACGCGAAAGGGCGTCGTTGGACCACTGGCTTAAATCATGCCCTGCCAGAGCAACGCGACCGCTGTCAGGCTGCTGAAAGCCCGTCAACAGCCGCAACAGCGTGGATTTTCCCGCGCCGTTAGGGCCAATCAGCGCCACCACTTCGCCCGGCCTGAGGCTGACGTTCACGTCGTCAATCAGATAACGGTGCCCCATTTTCAGTGAAACATGATGCGTTTGCAGGATCTCGTCCATCACGCTCTCTCCTTGCTGCGGAAAATCATCGCCAGGAACCAGGGGCCGCCTATCAGGCTGGTCAGCAGGCCCACCGGCATTTCTGCGGGGGTGACGACCGTTCGCGCCAGCGTATCGGCAACCAGCAAAAGCATCGCGCCTGCCAGCACCGAGCCGGGTACCAGCCAGCGATGATCGGAGCCGAGCCACATGCGCACCAGATGCGGCACTACCAGCCCGACAAAGCCGATAACGCCGCTGATCGCCACCGAAGCGGCCACTAATAGCGCGCTGAGGATCAGCAGATGACGCTGGGTCGTTTTCACATCGACGCCCAGATAATGCGCCTCTTCGTCGCCAAGCTGGAGCAGATTAAGACGCTTAGAAAGCAGCCAGATCCCCAGGCTGGCGGGAAGAATAAGCGAGGCGGTCGCAAGCAACGTTGACCATTGTGCCTGGCCCAGGCTGCCCATGCCCCACAGGGAAAGCTGGCGCAGCTGAGTGTCGTTACTTATCCAGGAAAGCACGCCAACCGCGGCGCCGCAGAGGGCGTTTATTGCGATGCCCACCAGCAGCAGACGCGAAAGAGAGTTGTTTCCTGACCGGCTAAGCAGGAAAATCGCCAGCGTGACCGCCAGGCTGCCTACAAATGCCGCCAGCATCGGGGCATAGAGCGCGAGAACCGCCGGCAGGGCCAGAGGCATGACGATAGAGAGGCCCACCGCCAGCGCAGCCCCGCTGCTGATCCCCAGTAAACCAGGGTCGGCAAGCGGGTTACGAAACAGCCCCTGCATCACGCAGCCGGAGAGCGCCAGAGCGCCGCCAATCAGCGCGGCCAGCAGCACTCGAGGCAGGCGAATGTTCAGCCAGATATCGCGCAGCGTGTCGTCATTCGCCTGCCACAGGACCGCCACGGAGAGCCGCATGGCGCCAAGATTGGCGGCAATAAGCGCCATTGCCAGCAGAACCAGCCCCATTAAACACAGGGCATGGTGAGGCAAAGGGCGACGTATCACGGCAGCTGCTCCGCTTTTTTGCGCAGGGCGAGGATCGTCTGCGGGGTATCAATGCCAAAGCCGAGCAGCGCCATGTCATCCACCACCATCAGCTGTTTGTTTTTGCCCGCAGGCGTCTGGGCGAGGCCCGGCAATGCCCAGACCTTCTCTTCGCCGCCGAGGGTTTTCACCCCGTCGGTGGTCACCAGAATCAGGTCAGGCTTGCTGGCAATTACGCCTTCCTGGGACAGCGGCTGGTAGCGCTTAAAGCCCTGCATCGCGTTCTTCAGACCGGCAGCATGAATGGCTGCATCCGCGGCCGTTTCCTGCCCGGCGGCCATAGCGGTCATACCGCCGTGGCTCATGATAAACAGCACCTTCTTACCAATCGGCTGCGCCGGGATCGCGGCCAGCTGGTCGTGGAGCTCTTTACGCAGTTTGTCACCTTCCTGCGTTTTACCCAGCGCGCTGGCCACGGCGGCCACTTTGGCATCGATGCTGTCCAGATTATTTTCTGCCGGTACGGTAACGACCTTCACTTTGCTGGACTCAATCTGCTTCAGGGCCATTGAAGGTTGAGCCTGAGCGCTGGCCAGCACCAGCGTCGGGCGCATCGCAAGAATACCTTCGGCATTAAGCTGGCGCAGATAGCCGACATCCGGCAGTTTTTTCACGGCATCGGGATGAAGGCTCGTGCTATCACGAGCCACCACATCCTGACCCGCACCCAGCGCCCAGACAATTTCGGTGACATCGCCACCGATAGTGACCACGCGCTCCGCCGCGCCTGCCATTAGCGGCAGGGCAAGGACTGCGAGTAACAGGCGTTTCATGCCGCAAGCCCTTTACCGATCAGCGCTTCAATCTGATTGCGCCACTGCTCTTGTTCCGGCTGGCCTTCGGTGCGCTGGCCGTACAGCTGAGCGATTTGCGTGCCGTCGGCGGCAAACAGCTCGAGGCTGGTGACGTGACCATCGGCGGTCGGCTTACGGGTCACCCAGCTTTCGGCGATGGTGTCGCCCATCAGGTGCAGCGTGAACTCCGGGTTGAAGACGTTAACCCAGTTTTCCATCGGCACCACCTTGTGGATTTCACCGGTAAAGATCTGCACGCAGCCGCGATTGCCAACGAAAATCATAATCTCGTTGCCATCTTCTTTGGCCTGATTAAGCAGCCGGGACAGGGCTTCGTTATCCACGCGGCAGGCCAGATCGTCTTTCACCAGTCGGAACGCCTGCTGACGGGTCAGCTGGTGGCGCTTCAGCAGCTGGAAGAACTGGTGAACGTCGGTCATCCCACGCCACTCAGCATCCACTTTGTCAGCTTCCATCGTTGGGGTCATCACCGCTTCTTCCACGGCTTTGATCGCCAGCGCCGGATTCTCGGTGTGGATGAAACGGGTCAGCACCTCGCTCCAGGCCTCTACGTCCGTGCTGTCAGTGGTATACACCTTCAGCAGCGCGTCGCCCTGATGATCGAAAAACTGAATGCTCTGGCGTTCCCCGCGAGCCGTCTCTTCACGCACGTGGAATACGCTCGCCCACTGATTCAGGAACAAACGAAGATCCAGCGCACGTGGATTCAGCACCAGGCCAGCATGGCCGTTAAGATGCTGATTCTCAAAGCGGCCTACCTGCTCGTGAACCGCGTATTCATTGCGGCAGATGCACTTCGTTTCACCCACGGCTTCCAGCGCGGCAAAGATCTCTTTCACATCGCCATTCAGACGCCATGCGTCGTGACCGACGCGAGCGTGGGTCAGTTCCGCCTCGCTGATTTGCATCAGTCTGGCGATATCCCGGGCATATTTTTTCGGGTGTTCTTGCTTAAGCTGGATCCAGCTGTCGTAACGCTGACTCATGAATAACTCCTTTACCATTGATAGCTCACGAAAATTTTACCGTTGCGGCCATCCTGCGGGAGACCCTGCGGAGACCAGTACTCTTTATCGAAGGCGTTGCCAAACACCAGCGTGGTGGTTAAACCACGCAGCTGCTGCTGCCCTTTATAGCTGACATAAAAATCGCTGACCGCGTAGCCCGGCTGCTGTGCATAGGCGCTGCTGATGTGGGTGGAGCGCTCGGCGAAGGTGCCGACCCAGCCCACGGAGAAGCCGCTGTGCGCCACCGGAATGTCCAGCGTGGTGGTGACGGTGTCCGGGTTCAGGCTGGAGATGTACTCGCCGGTGTCCTCATCTTTGCCACGAGTGCGGTTATAGGCGGTATCCAGGCTAAACAGATCGGCGGTGTACTTCGCGGTCACGTCCCAGCCCCAGATTTTGGCTTTCGGAACGTTGTAGGACATGGTCGTCATTTTTGCGCATATCGACTGCGGTAGAGATGTAATCTTTCGCTTTAGTGTCGAAGTAGCTGGCTTTGAACTCCACGCCATCGTTGGCCATTGCCAGATTGTCGAAGCGCAGGCCGAAACCGTACTCCTGCGTTTCGTTGGTTTCCGGGCGCAGGTTCGGGTTTTGGTACCCAGTAGTTGGTGCCGAGCCGCGGGATAGTAAAGTGTTTAGAATCGTTATACATCTCGCCCATGGTCGGGGCACGGAACGCCTGCGCCCAGGAGCCAAACAGCATCAGCCAGTCGGTTGGGCTGACGGAAACCGCTCCGCGTGATGACCACTTGTCAGCGTCTACGTCTTTATAACCCTGGCTGCTGCCGCTGTAGTTGTCGTAGCGCGTGCCGGCCAGAATGGAAATCGGCAGATCGCGCAGGGTGATCTCATCCTGCAGCCAGCCGGAACCGAAATCGATCTTCGCCTGCGGGAAACCGGTTGTCAGACCGCCCGGGTTCTGTTCCTGACGGTAATATTCGCCGCCATAGGTCACCAGGTTAGCCGCAAAGCTGTCGTTAAACAGACGGCTGCGGTTTTCAAGCTTGCCGCCTTTGGTGGTTTGCTTGCGGAACTCGCCGCCCTGGCCGGGAGTTTCAGCGTTGATGCGTGCTTCAGACCACCAGGCCGTCGCGGTGGCGTTAAGCCAGTCATTGTCCTGCGGACCCAGGTGATATTTCAGCTGGGCGTCACGCTGAATGGTCGAGCGATTGGTCATTGGGTTGCCGGAAGAGGCATCCGGCGTCTGCGGGTTTTTCGGTTCGCGCGCGCTGTTATTGTAGTAGCGCAGGGAGCCGGAAAGAGACTGGGGCTGAGTCGATATACCAGGTGCCTTTGGTCAGCAGGTTGCCAATATTTTCGTCGTTAGGTGCCGTTTCACCGTCGCTCTGGCGCAGATTACCGCGGTCGCGGCTGGACCAGGCGACGACGCCGTCCAGATTATCCGTGCGGCCAAAGGCGCTTGCGCCCATGCCAAGGCTGTGGTCGCCGGTGCCGCC
Source organism: Cedecea lapagei (assembly GCF_900635955.1). Taxonomy (GTDB): domain Bacteria; phylum Pseudomonadota; class Gammaproteobacteria; order Enterobacterales; family Enterobacteriaceae; genus Cedecea; species Cedecea lapagei. Next base: position 2,675,877 of record NZ_LR134201.1, on the reverse strand, counting down.
GGTACCGAATACGCGGTAGCCGCTGTTCTGTCCTTCAAACAACAGGTCGGCGGCGTCTGCGGTTTCATAGGAGATCACGCCGCCGAGTGCGCCGCTGCCGTAAAGCAGGGCTGCCGGGCCACGCACCACTTCAATGCGCTTGATCAGCGCCGGGTCGAGGAAGGTGCTGTTCAGGTGGCCGGTATCGGTCCCCTGACGAACACCGTCCACCTAGGATAAGTATGCCCCGTCGGTCGTAACCACGCATGTTGATATCCTGGCCGTTGGTGCGCCCGGTGCCGTCGAGGGTGATTCCCGGGACTTTACGCAGCATGTCCGCGGCAGAGGTAGAGGTCTGACTCTCCGGCGAATTCGCGTCGATAACGCTGACCATCATAGGGGCTTCGAAAGTACTGCGCTGGTTACCGGTGGCAACCACGGTCATCTGCTCGTCTTTGGCAAAAGCGGGCAGGGCAGTAAAAACGGCTAACGTGAGTACAGACAGACGAAAACCTGCTGTGTTGGTGCGAGGCATAGCGCAACTCTCCATAAGAATAACGAAAGCGCTGGCTGCCTGGGGATAACCTGGGTGGCTGGCTAATTTCCCCGTTTGGTGGCGGGGATCGGTTTGTTTAATTTATTTGGTCAGGATGAGCTTCCCGGCCTGAGTCTGGCGTAACAGATACTGTTGTCCCTCATGGACAATAACGACGCGGCCATCGGCACCGAGCAGCGTTCTGCTGTCAACCTGACGAGGTTCTTTCTCAGGCTGAGGGCGGGCGGGGGTGAATGGTTTGTCCATACGCTTCACTCTGTTTATAAATAGCAATCAATATAACAATGAGAATCATTATCAGAAAAAGCTGAATCAGCAGCAAGCATTATTTGTGATAATAATGTGAACAGGGGAATTTTTCTGCGGACGCGTTGTCGTGAAGGGCAATGCTATGATATCCGGCGGGTTATTGGACACCCGCCGGGCGTAAAAATCAGAAGCGTCGGTCCGTGGCCTGAGCCAGCATGGCGACCAGCGTTTCCGTATCTTCCCAGTTCAGGCAGGGATCGGTGATCGACTGGCCATAGGTCAGCGGCTGGCCGGCGACAATTTGCTGGGTCCCCTCTTTCAGGAAACTTTCCGCCATGATGCCGGCGATCGCGCGGGAGCCGTTGCGTATTTGCGTGCAAACATCTTCGCACACCTCCAGCTGGCGGCGATGCTGTTTCTGGCAGTTGCCGTGGCTGAAATCAATCACCAGATGCTCAGGTAAGTCGAACGCGCTCAGCGTGTCGCAGGCCGCGGCGATATCTTCCGCGTGGTAATTCGGCTGCTTGCCGCCGCGCATAATAATATGGCCATAGGGGTTGCCGCTGGTCTGGTAAATCGTCATCTGCCCCTGTTTATCTGGGGAGAGGAACATATGGCTGGCGCGGGCGGCGCGGATGGCATCAACCGCAATGCGGGTATTGCCGTCAGTGCCGTTCTTAAAGCCCACCGGGCAGGAGAGGGCGGACGCCATCTCACGGTGGATCTGGCTTTCGGTCGTGCGTGCGCCAATCGCGCCCCAGCTGATCAGGTCGGCGATATACTGCCCGGTCACCATATCCAGGAATTCCGTCGCGGTGGGGACACCAAGCTCATTCACCTGCAGCAGCAGGCGGCGAGCCTGTTCGAGGCCGTGATTAATCCGGTAGCTGCCGTTCAGATCGGGATCGGAAATTAATCCTTTCCAGCCGACGACGGTGCGGGGTTTTTCGAAGTAGGTGCGCATCACAATCTCAAGGCGATCCTGATGTTTATCGCGCAGCGTTCTGAGCTGACGCGCATAGTCCATCGCGGCGTCAAGATCGTGTATAGAGCAGGGGCCGACGATAACCAGCAGGCGCTTATCTTCGCCGGTAAGGATCTTTTCGATCCGGCGGCGTGCGGCGGTCACGTGCTGCGCAACATCAGCGGAAACCGGGAAACGTTCGGTCAGCTCGGCCGGGGTCACCAGACTGTCGATGCGCGCGGTTCGCAATTCATCTGTTTTGTTCATTGGGTGTCTCAGAATTTTTGTCTTCTCTGCGGCAGATTTACCGGGAAGTGATGGGGATCACAATAAACCAAAGCTGACCGATTTCAACATTCGGCCCGCTTTGGCGAAGGGATTGCCCCACCGCAGTCTGTACACCCTAACATACAGGTCTGCTCTTTTGTACTAGTTTCTTAGTACATGCGGCGATTCAGCCCCATAATGTCGAGAATTTTCGTCGCCATCTCCTCTACGGAGTAATTGGTGCTGTTGAGGTAGCGAATCTGGTTTTTGCGGAACAGCGCCTCCACCTCCGCCACCTCAAGACGGCACTGGCGCAGGGAGGCGTAGCGGCTGTTTTCGCGGCGCTCCTCGCGAATGGCGGCCAGCCGTTCAGGGTTGATGGTCAGGCCAAAAAGTTTGTGCTGCAGCGGTTTAAGCACCGCGGGCAGCTGAATATTGTCCATATCATCGGCAATAAAAGGGTAGTTGGCGGCGCGAATGCCAAACTGCATGGCCAGATAGAGGCTGGTTGGGGTTTTTCCGCAGCGCGAGACGCCCAGCAAAATCACCTGCGCCTGGTCCAGATTGCGCATCGAAATGCCGTCATCGTGCGCCAGCGTGTAGTCTATGGCGGCAATGCGGGCATCGTACTTTGTCAGATTGCCGGGATTAAGACCGTGGGTTCTGTGGGCGACGGGCGTAGGGTCGAGCTTTAGCTCCTGCTGCAGCGGGGCGACCAGCGTCTGCACGATGTCCTGGCAGAAGCCTTCGCTCTGCATAATGATGTCGCGGATATTGGGCAGAACGATGGAATAAAACACCAGCGGGCGCACGCCGGTCTGCTGGTAAATCGCGTCAATCTGCTCTTTTACCGCTTTTGCCCGGCTTTCGTTTTCAACAAACGGCAGCGTAATACTGTTGATAGATACCGGGAATTGTGACATCACCGCATGGCCAAGTACCTCTGCGGTAATTGCCGTGCCATCGGAAATACAAAATACCTGACGATCGACTAAGTTATCCATTTTTATTCCTGAGCGGAGTACCGGTTTGACTAAAGCATAAAGTAAAACAAGGCATTCCGAGTAGCGTTAATCTTAATTTAAAAAGTGAAATAGCGTTTTTAAATTTAATAAACCATCAGGAATATATTCAAATCAATATGATAACCATCCTAACTGTAAGGATTATATGATAATCAATGGTTTATGAAATGAGCGGATCTATCCGAAAATCTCATATTTTATTTTGCTTGAACGATTCACTGGTTTCATTCCCCCCTCATAATATGCAAAGCTAAATACGAAGTCTGGTGTTTCTTGTACCCATTCATTTAAAAAAGGATTGTTTCGATGTCCAATAACGGCTCGTCATCGCTGGTGCTTTGGTATAACCAACTCGGCATGAATGATGTAGACAGGGTCGGGGGCAAAAATGCCTCCCTGGGTGAAATGATTACCAACCTTTCGGGCGTAGGTGTTTCCGTCCCGAACGGTTTTGCCACTACCGCCGATGCGTTTAACCTGTTTCTCGACCAGAGCGGCGTGAACCAGCGTATTTATGAGCTGCTGGATAAAACCGATATTGACGACGTTAGCGCACTGGCGAAAGCCGGGGCCCAAATTCGCCAGTGGATTATTGATACGCCTTTCCAGCCCGAGCTGGAAGAGGCCATCCGAGAAGCCTATGAAACGCTCTCTTCCGATGATGCTAAAGCCTCCTTTGCGGTGCGTTCTTCCGCCACCGCGGAAGACATGCCGGACGCCTCCTTTGCCGGGCAACAAGAAACCTTCCTCAACGTCCAGGGCTTTGATGCCGTGCTGGTGGCGGTGAAGCACGTCTTCGCCTCGCTGTTTAACGACCGTGCGATCTCCTACCGTGTGCATCAGGGCTACGACCACCGTGGCGTGGCGCTCTCCGCTGGCGTTCAGCGTATGGTGCGCTCCGACCTGGCCTCTTCCGGGGTGATGTTCTCCATCGATACCGAATCTGGTTTCGATCAGGTGGTGTTTATTACCGCCGCGTGGGGTCTCGGGGAAATGGTGGTGCAGGGTGCGGTTAACCCGGATGAATTCTACGTGCACAAGCCAACGCTTGAAGCTGGCAATCCGGCCATTGTTCGCCGCACCATGGGGTCTAAAAAAATCCGCATGGTCTATGCGCCGACTCAGGAACACGGTAAGCAGGTACGTATTGAAGACGTGCCGGAAGCCGACCGCGACCGCTTCAGCATCACTCCCGAAGAGATTCAGGAGCTGGCTAAGCAGGCCGTACAGATTGAAAAACATTATGGCCGCCCGATGGATATCGAGTGGGCTAAAGACGGCCATACCGGCAAGCTGTTTATCGTTCAGGCTCGCCCGGAAACCGTGCGTTCTCAGGGGCAGGTGATGGAGCGCTACCAGCTGCACGCCCAGGGGCAGATTGTGGCGGAAGGTCGCGCGATTGGTCACCGCATCGGCGCAGGCCCGGTAAAAGTCATCCACGACATCAGCGAAATGAACCGCATTCAGCCGGGCGACGTACTGGTCACCGACATGACCGACCCGGACTGGGAACCGATCATGAAAAAAGCGGCGGCGATTGTCACCAACCGCGGCGGGCGTACCTGCCATGCGGCGATCATCGCACGTGAGCTTGGCATCCCTGCCGTTGTGGGCTGCGGCGATGCCACCGAGCGCATGACAGAGGGCCAGAACGTGACCGTATCCTGCGCCGAAGGCGATACCGGCTACGTTTACGCTGAAATTCTCGACTTCACCGTGAAGAGCTCAACGGTTGACGCGATGCCGGACCTGCCGCTGAAAATCATGATGAACGTCGGTAACCCGGATCGTGCATTTGACTTCGCCTGCCTGCCAAACGAGGGCGTTGGCCTTGCTCGCCTGGAATTTATCATCAACCGTATGATTGGCGTGCACCCGCGCGCGCTGCTGGAGTTCGACCAGCAGGAGCCCGCCCTGCAGGCTGAGATCCGCTCGATGATGAAAGGCTATGACGACCCGGTTGAGTTCTACGTTGGTCGCCTGACGGAAGGGATCGCCACCCTGGGCGCGGCGTTCTGGCCGAAGCGAGTGATCGTGCGTCTTTCCGACTTTAAGTCTAACGAATACGCCAACCTTGTCGGCGGCGAGCGTTATGAGCCGGAAGAGGAGAACCCAATGCTGGGCTTCCGCGGCGCCGGTCGCTACGTGGCGGACAGCTTCCGTGACTGCTTCGCGCTGGAATGTGCGGCGATGAAGCGCGTGCGTAACGAAATGGGCCTGACTAACGTCGAAGTGATGGTGCCGTTTGTGCGTACCGTTGCCCAGGCGAAAGCGGTTGTTGAAGAGCTGGAGCGCCAGGGCCTGAAGCGCGGTGAGAACGGGCTTAAGATCATCATGATGTGCGAGATCCCGTCCAACGCCCTGCTGGCGGACGAGTTCCTGCAATATTTCGATGGTTTCTCTATCGGCTCCAACGATATGACGCAGCTTGCGCTGGGCCTGGACCGTGATTCTGGCGTGGTTTCCGAACTGTTTGACGAGCGTAACGATGCGGTGAAAGCGCTGCTGTCGATGGCGATTAAAGCTGCGAAGAAACAGGGCAAATATGTAGGGATCTGCGGTCAGGGGCCTTCCGACCATGAAGACTTCGCGGCCTGGCTGATGGAGGAGGGGATTGACAGTCTCTCCCTGAACCCGGACACCGTAGTGCAGACCTGGCTGAGCCTTGCCGAGCTGAAAAAGTAACGCTTCATCCCTCTCCTGACCAGGAGAGGGCTTAGCCCCGGTATCTTTCCGCCTCGCGTTGGGAAATTCACCGGGGCTGCCATCATCCCCGCTTAATCAAATCCTTTATGCCGGAAATAATGGCTTCGCACCACGCGGCATCTTTATCGCGTGATATGGCCTCGAGCTGCTGCGTATCCGGATAAACTCACCCTAAAAAAAAAGCCCATCATCAAGATGGGCAAAGACTACACACAGCAATTCGTTGTTTCACTCAGGGGATTTCGATGCTTATAAATCAACGTGTTGATTCATAACCGTGAGTTAAATAGTAGGCATCTGGTTACGCGGCGTCACTCAGATTCGTCTCAATCGTTAATCAAAGGTAAAGGAACGAAGCCAGAATCATTGGGTGAAGGCGCTTTAACGGCCGGAATGGCGAGGAAATAGAACGTTATTGATTAGTGTCATTAATCATTTGAGTGGAATCACTCCCCCATGCAGATGGGGGAGTGGAGAACATTATTTTTTGACGCTGAGCGTCTCCTGCTCTTCAAGCAGCTCAACCACCTCTTGCGGGTCGTCCTGCGGCGCCGGGGCCTCATGCATCCAGACCGAAATCAGTCGGTATGAGACGGCCAGCAGCACCGGGCCGATAAACAGGCCAATCATCCCGAAGGCGATTAATCCGCCGATAACGCCGGAGAGAATCAGGATCATCGGCAGGTCTGCGCCCATGCGGATCAGCATCGGGCGGATCACGTTATCCATGGTGCCAACGACGCAGCTCCAGACCAGCAGCACCGTGCCCCATGTAGTATCTCCGCTCCAGTAAAGCCAGATAATCGCCGGCACCAGAATCACCAGCGGGCCAAGCTGAATCAGGCAGCTAAGCACCATCAGCACCGTTAGCAGGGCTGCATAAGGAATTCCCGATACCGCCAGACCAATACCGCCCAGCACGCCCTGAACCAGCGCGGTGACGACGACGCCCAGCGCCACGGCGCGGATGGCCTGACCGGCCAGCAGCACGGCGGCATCCCCTCGTTTATCCGCCAGACGGAAGGCAAAGTGGCGAATCCCGTTACCCAACGTTTCACCCTTCGCATAGAGCAGCACGCTGAACAGCAGCATCAGGCCAAGGTGCATCAGCAGGGTACCGATATGCACGGCCTGGCCGAGGAACCAGCTGGTGGTGGTGCCGATATACGGACGGACTTTTTCCATAATCGCGCTGCCGCCGCTGCTGACCAGTGTATTCCAGCCGCTGTAAAGTTTGTCGCCAATGAGCGGAATGCTGTGCAGCCACTCAAAGGTCGGCAGCTCCATATGGCCTTTTGTCGCCCAGTTAATGACCGGACCGCTGTTGTCCACCAGGCTGTTGACCAGCATGGCAATCGGGATAACGAACAGCATCAGCAGGAGCAGCGTCATCACCAGCACCGCCAGCGAGCGTTTTCCCCACAGCAGATTTTGCAGTTTGATGAGCAGCGGCCAGGTGGCAATCACGATAGTCCCGGCCCAGGCGAAGCCTAAAACAAAGGGACGCACGATCCACAGACAGGCGATAATCATCACCGAAATAAACAGCACGGACAGCAGGATCTGCAGCAGATCCTTTGGCTGACTGACTTTGATCATAGAAAGAATCACCTCAATAAAATGCACCTGCGCTGAATTCGCATGGCGATATTACAATGATGATGTATTTCCTCGATTTTTGACAGGCGGAATTCGCATCGTGTTATCTGAAATAACAGCCGCAAATCCTGACGGAATATGATAAAAACAAAACAGACACGCAAACGATAACTCTTACTACGCAACACAGGGTCGACCCGTCAATGATCCCACAAATTTCTCAGGCACCTGGCGTCGTTCAGCTGGTGCTCAGCTATTTAGCATCACTGGAGCAACAGGGCTTTACCGGCGATACCGCCACCAGCTACGCGGACCGCCTGACCATGGCGACCGACAACAGCATCTACCAGCTGCTGCCGGATGCGGTGCTGTTTCCGCGTTCAACCGCTGACGTGACGCTTATCGCCCGGGTAGCGTCTGAAGAGCGCTTTAAATCGCTGATCTTTACCCCTCGCGGCGGCGGAACAGGCACCAACGGCCAGTCGCTGAACGGCGGCATTGTGGTGGATATGTCCCGCTATATGAACCGCATTATCGAAATCAACCCCGAACAGGGCTGGGTGCGGGTGGAAGCGGGCGTGATTAAAGATCAGCTCAACCAGTTCCTTAAGCCACATGGCTATTTCTTCGCGCCGGAGCTTTCGACCAGCAACCGCGCCACGCTGGGCGGGATGATTAATACCGATGCCTCCGGGCAGGGCTCTCTGGTGTATGGCAAAACTTCCGATCACGTGCTGGGTGTGCGCGCCGTACTGATGGACGGTGAAATTCTGGATACCCACCAGATGGCGACGCCGCTTGCCGAAGAGCTGGGCCGCGAAGAGACAACCAGCGGAAAAATCTACCGCACGGTACTTGAGCGCTGCCGCGAACAACGTCAGCTGATTATCGATAAATTCCCTAAGCTGAACCGCTTCCTCACCGGCTACGATCTGCGTCATGTGTTTAATGACGATCTGAGCAAGTTCGATTTAACGAGGATTCTGACCGGTTCCGAGGGCACGCTGGCGTTTATCACCGAGGCGAAGCTGGATATCACCCGTTTGCCGAAGGTGCGCCGTCTGGTGAACGTGAAATATGACTCTTTTGACTCAGCGCTGCGCAATGCCCCTTTTATGGTTGATGCCAGGGCGTTGTCGGTTGAAACCGTCGATTCCAAAGTATTGAACCTGGCGCGGGAAGATATCGTCTGGCATTCGGTCAGCGAATTGATTACCGACGTGCCGGATAAAGAGATGCTTGGCCTGAACATCGTTGAGTTCGCCGGGGACGATAAAGAGCTTATCGATGGCCAGGTGACTGCGTTATGCGCTCGCCTTGATGCTTTGATGGCCGCAGGCGACGGCGGCGTGATTGGCTGGCAGGTATGCGATGAACTGGCCGGCATCGAAAAAATTTACGGTATGCGTAAAAAGGCCGTGGGCCTGCTGGGGAACGCCAAAGGGCTGGCAAAACCGATTCCGTTTGCCGAAGATACCTGCGTGCCGCCGCAGCACCTCGCGGACTACATCGTGGAGTTCCGTGCCTTGCTGGACAGCCATAGCCTGAGCTATGGGATGTTTGGCCACGTCGATGCTGGCGTACTTCATGTTCGTCCGGCGCTGGACATGTGCGATCCGCAGCAGGAGGTGCTGATGAAAAGTATCTCTGACGACGTGGTGGAGCTGACGGCGAAATACGGCGGTCTACTGTGGGGGGAGCACGGTAAAGGGTTCCGCGCCGAATACAGTCCGGCCTTCTTCGGCGAAACGCTGTATGAAGAGCTGCGCCGCATTAAGGCAGCCTTTGATCCGGACAACCGCCTTAACCCCGGCAAAATCTGTCCGCCGCTCGGCGTGGATGACCCGATGATGCAGGTTGATGCCGTAAAACGCGGGACGTTTGACCGGCAAATCCCTATTGCGGTGCGTACCTCATGGCGCGGCGCGATGGAGTGTAACGGTAACGGGCTGTGCTTTAACTTCGACGTGAAAAGCCCGATGTGCCCGTCGATGAAGATCTCAAGCAACCGCATCCACTCCCCAAAGGGGCGAGCCACGCTGACCCGCGAATGGCTGCGCCTGCTGGCCGAGCGAGGCGTTGATCCGCTTAAGCTTGAGAAACAGCTTCCGGAGCAGCGCGCCAGCCTTCGAGGCCTTATCGAGCGTACCCGAAACTCCTGGCATGCCGGCAAGGGCGAATACGATTTTTCGCACGAAGTGAAAGAGGCGATGTCCGGCTGTCTGGCGTGTAAAGCCTGCTCCACGCAGTGTCCGATTAAAATCGACGTGCCGGAATTCCGCTCCCGTTTTCTGCAGCTTTACCACACGCGCTATCTGCGCCCGCTGCGGGACCACGTGGTTGCCTCGGTTGAGAGCTATGCGCCGCTGATGGCGCGAGCGCCGAAAACCTTTAACTTCTTTATGAGCCAGCCGTGGGTGCAGAATCTGTCCCGCAAGCATATCGGTATGGTTGACCTGCCGATGCTGTCCACGCCGACGCTGCAGCAGCAGATGGTCGGCCACCGCTCCGCCAACACGACGCTGGAGCAGCTGGAGCGCTATTCTGACGAGCGGCGGGCAAAAACGGTGCTCGTCGTGCAGGATCCTTTCACCAGCTACTACGATGCTCAGGTTGTGGCGGACTTTATTAAGCTTGCCGATAAGCTGGGCTATGAGCCGGTGGTACTGCCGTTCTCACCGAACGGTAAAGCTCAGCACATTAAAGGGTTCCTGCAGCGTTTTGCGCGTACGGCGAGCAAAACCTCGGAATTCCTGAACCGCATTGCGAAGCTCGGTATGCCGATGGTCGGCGTCGACCCTGCTTTGGTTCTGTGCTATCGCGATGAATATAAACAGACATTAGGTGAAGAACGCGGTGATTTTCAGGTTCAGCTGGTGCACGAATGGCTCCAGTCTGCGCTGAAAGAGAGAGCCGTACAGGAAGCACCCGGCGAAGCCTGGTACCTGTTTGGCCACTGTACCGAAGTCACTGCTCTACCGGCTGCACCGAACCAGTGGGCCGGAATTTTTGCTCGTTTTGGCGCGAAGCTCGAAAGCGTAAGCGTTGGCTGCTGCGGCATGGCCGGCACCTACGGTCACGAGGTGAAAAATCTCGCCAATTCATTGGGCATCTATGAACTATCCTGGCATCAGGCGATGCAACGCCTGCCGCGCAACCGCTGTCTGGCGACCGGCTACTCCTGCCGCAGCCAGGTCAAGCGCGTTGAGGGCAACGGCGTACGGCATCCATTACAGGCTCTTCTGGAGATTATCGGATGATTTGGCGACGTGAAGCTACGCTTGCCGCGCTCAACAAAATGGGCGCGAACAATATGGTTGGCCATGTAGGCATTGAATTTACGCGTTTTGATGACAACGAAATAGAGGCCACCATGCCGGTGGATGAGCGCACCCGGCAGCCGTTTGGCCTGCTGCACGGCGGCGCATCGGTGGTGCTGGCGGAAACGCTGGGCTCGGTGGCGGGCTATCTGTGCACCGAAGGCGACCAGAAGGTTGTCGGCCTGGAGGTGAACGCCAACCACCTCCGCTCAGCGCGCGACGGTATTGTGCGCGGCGTTTGCCGCGCGGTGCATGCGGGCCGCCGTCATCAGGTGTGGCAAATTGATATCTACGATCAGCAGGACCAGCTGTGCTGCACTTCCCGCCTGACGACGGCGGTGGTGTAAGTCATCGGTTAAAATAATCCCACGCCCCGTCTTCAGGGGGGTGGGCTACCGCCTGTAGTTTCTGCTTGTTATCATTTTCTAAAAAAACTATATATCCCCGGTTAACTTTGATAAAAAGCCCAGAACAGGATGTTTATTAGCTTAAGGACAAACTATGTGGTTATTACTGGCTGCGGCCTTGTTGGTTTTGCAATTTAATAAAAAGATCTCCCTCGGATTATTACTGGCAACCGTGGTTTGGGGCGCCGTTGACGGTGTGCTGGACTGGCGGGCGCTTGTTTCTCTCGCTGTCGTTATTGTTCTTGCGCTGGCTTATCTGAAAGCTGGAGGCAGAAAGCCCATCAGCTACGCGCTTGAGTTTTTGCTGGTGGCGGCTGCCGTGGGCATGACAATTCACGTTATTCCCGGCTTTCATAATCCAAAGGTGCTGGACTCGGTAGTCGCCGGGCCGCAAAGCGCACCGTTCTCCATGTATTACAATTTCGATAAAGCGCTGGTGCCCTTTATTCTGCTGGTGGTGATGAAGTCGCTGTTTGTCAGCGAGCCAAAATATCAGCCCGCTAAGCCCTGGTGGCTTTTGCTGGTTGCTGTGATTCCGGGATTATTGCTGCTGGCGGTAGCGCTGGGTGGGTTGAAGATTGAACCGCACGCACCTCAGTGGCTGCTGCCCTTCCTGTTCGCCAATATCTTCTTTGTTTCTCTGGCGGAAGAGGCATTATTCCGTGGCTATCTCCAGCAGCGTTTGTCCGGATTTATGCATCCAGTGTTTGCGCTGATTATATCTGCCGCGATATTCGGCGGACTCCATTTTGCTGGTGGGCCCCTGCTGATTATTTTTGCTGCGCTTGCTGGCCTTATTTATGGCCTGGCATGGATGTGGAGTGGGCGGCTGTGGGTTGCCGTCGCGTTTCACGTCGGGCTGAATATCACCCATTTATTGCTGTTTACTTACCCGATGCTGCGGCATGGTTAAATTGGCTTTCTCACAAAAAGTGGAAAAATTAATCTAAGAATTTTATCAGCGGTAATGTTTATTCCATTTTCTGCTGCCGCTGCTCTTTCATCGGTAGAAAAAGTCACCGCCCCCGGTGGGCAAATGGTTTATAGCATTCAGGGCGAGGCGAGCACGAAAGACACGGAGGATTACGTAGGTGGGGTTCAAATTACCGCCCAAAATACGATCTCCGGCAAGCCGGAGATTCTGCTGGCCGCGGTGCCTGATGATGATCCTAAGATAAACCTTGATGGTTTTACCAATCTTAAGCTCTCGCTGGACGCGAAAACGCTCTATTTCGAAAGCAGCGCCTGGGCAACCTCTGCGGCCGTCCATGCCCTGGATATTGCCAGCCGCCAGGCGAGCTATATTACGGACGGTAGCCTGATATGCCAGGTGGGTAGCGGCACGTATCAGGGAGATCTTATCGTTCAACAGCATCGTTACTTTGTTCAGGGCGGCGCCTATGATTATCTCTACCTTTACGATAAGACCGGTAAAAAGCTTGGGCTGGTTGCCGATGATAACGTCACCAAAGAGCAGGTGTCTGATTTGCGCGAGTCGCTGGGTGATAGCTGATCTTTGGCCCCGTCGAGCAAGAAAGTCACTCAGCTGGGGCTAAGTTCACTGCCTTAAAAGCCGAAAAACCAGCCAGGCGCTCCCTGCAATGCCGCACAATAGGGCGAGCGCAGGGAAGAGCGGGATACCGAATAGCGCTATATTCAGGCCAAACAGCCACGGCGTGACCACTATCAGCAGTGCGGCAATGACAATCGCCAGAGCCAGGGTTGATGCCGCGCATTCAAGCGACTTACCTAACTGGCTAATATTCTCTACGTTAATGTCCGCATGTAATTTACCGTGGCGTAGCCTCTGCATCACCAAACGTAAGGTTTGCGGGAGTGCATCCCCGCCGTCAAGAAGCCGGTTACCTAACCTGAGCAGCCGTTTACGGCTACCCGTGCGGGCATAACGTTTAAACATCTCCTTTTTGATCACCGGCCGCAGGATACTGATGATATCGAACTGCGGATCCATTCTCAGCAGCACGCCGTCCGCGGTGATCAGCGCCTTAAAAAGCAAAACAAGGTCGGGAGGCAGCGCCAGGCGGAATTCCCTGGCGGTGGAAAGCATATCGGTCAGCGCTTTCCCCAACTGCAATCTGAGGTTGCCCTGCTTCTGCAGGAAATAGCTTGCCGCCAGCTCCAGTTCGGTGAGATTGAGTGAATTCTGATCGCTCCAGACAATAAGGGCATCGACAATGCCGCTGGCGTCACGCTCGCTAATGGCGTAAATCAGCGACAGCAGCTCATCTCGCCTTTCCGCGCTCAGGGTGCCGACCATCCCGAAATCAATAAAACCGACCCGGTTGCCTTCCAGCGCCATCACGTTTCCAGGATGGGGATCGGCGTGGTAAATCCGCAGCTCAAAAAGCATATCGATAAATGCTTTCGCGCCAATCCTTGCCAGAAGAGGGCCGTCAAAACCTGCGGCCGCAAGCTGGCTGCCGTCTTCCGGCGAAACGCCGGGCAAAAATGCCTGCACCATCAACGTTGGGCTACACCACTCCCAATAGATCTCTGGAATAACGATCTCGTCAGAATCAGCAAAGAATTGATAAACCTTTTCGCCATTGGCCGCTTCATGGCAAAAATCCAGCTCCTGATGTAGCGCATTCTCCAGATAACGTACCAGCATCACCGGCTGAAAGCGTGCCAGCGTTTCGCTCTGCTGCTCAAGGCTTTCAGCGAGATAACGGAGCAGGCGAAGGTCTGCTTTGACGGTAGTTTCTATGCCGGGACGCTGGATTTTGACGATAACGTCTTCGCCGTTTTTTAGTCTGGCCCGGTGGATTTGCGCTATTGAGCCGCTGGCGAGAGGTGTTTCGTTAAAAGAGGCAAAAACCTCTGCAGGAGCAGCGCCAAGCGTTTCGATGACCTGAGATTCAAGCTGTGACCAGGGGAGCGGGTTGGCGCCTGAGTTCAGCTGGCTTAATGCTTGAGTCCATGCGGGCTCAAGAAGGTCGCTGCGGGTGGAAAGGATCTGCCCAAGTTTTACGAAAGTTGGACCCAGCTCCTCAAGCGCAGCGCAAAGGCGCTGCGGCATCGGCATTGCATCATGGATATTGCTGCTACGGAGTCTGTTATGCAGTGAAGACAACCCCAAGAGCTGTACAATGTCCTGCAATCCGTAGCGGAAAAGAACGCCGGTGATTTCCTGCAGCCTCGCGCGGTCGCGGGCGGTGACCATTATCATTTTCAACATCTGGCTAAACTCCTTTTTCCTTAACAGGAGGATAGCTGATAAATCAAAATATTTTTATCTCTCTCTAAGTTCAGGGCAGATGGAAGCGTCTGCAGGACAATAATAATACTGTTAAAGCTTTGGGGGATAAGCACTTTTGAATACCGCCGATAGAGCATGTTTTATAAAAAGCGATGGGTCCTTCAGGCTCTGATTTAGAGTGTGAAAGTGCGCGTCGTAATGAAGAGGAGTAAAAAGACTCTTCATATTTTTCAGGAGAGGATTCTGGGATGTTTTTGGCTTTATTTACTTATCTTAAATTTTAATTTTCCAGCGCTGTTTATTTTACCATTTTTGCCCGGGGTGGATTCTGAAAATCCAGTATTAAATTGCTGTTTTTTTATCTTTGAATTGTTTTTATTGTCTTGTTTTATTCATGTTTTTCAATGTGTTGAATGTGGTTTTTGTGTTGTGTTTTTTTGAATTTATGATTTTTCTGTTAATGACTTCTCTGTTGCCTTGTTAATTTCATTTGTGAATAATTTTGCCGCGCAGTAAAACTTTCAATTATAAAAATGGAGTGGCATTTTATGAAAAATAAAATTTTTTTATCATTTTTGTTTTCCGGATTATTAATCGGTCATTCTGCTACCGCTGCTGAATGGGGAGACTGGTCTTCGGATGTAACTTCCAGTAATTCTCACGCCGATGCTGCCAAAACCAATGGAAACTTTGGTGATATTAAAAATAACGTTGATACGATTGATTCAACGCTGAATGAGAGTATTCAAAAGCAGCAAGCGGTTAATGAACAACAACAAGCGCTCAATGACAAGCAGGATAACACCAACGTCAAACAGGCAGAGTGGAATGAGAACCAGACAAGCCTGAACAGCCAGCAGAGTGCGGTAAATCAGCAGCAGTCAGAGGTAAATGCAAATCAGGCCACTGTCAACGGTCAGCAGGATGTTGTTAATCAAAATCAGGCAAGTTTGAACACCCAGCAGGGGGCAATCAACCAGAGCCAGGCCAGAAGCAATGCTCAGTTCCAGAACTCGCTTACCCAGCTGAACGGCGATCTTAACCATCTCAGCAACCGTGTAGATAAGCTGGATAACAGAATGAAGCGTGGCTTTGCTTCCCAGTCAGCACTTTCAGGGCTTTTCCAGCCCTATAGCGTCGGCAAGTTTAACCTTTCCGGTTCGTTAGGTGGGTATGAGTCTACCAGCGCGATGGCCATTGGCTCCGGGTATCGGTTCAATGAAAATGTTGCTGCAAAAGCCGGTATCTCAACAAATACCGAGGACTTCAAAGCCGTATCATATAATGCGGCAATCAACTTTGAGTGGTAATGACGCCACTCTGTAGCTAACAGCTATCCTGGTTAACGTTGCTATCTGTTAACCAGGATAGGGGGCCGAACTGGTTGTTTAAAGAACTGCGGTTGCCCTCTGCTGCAGGAAATCTGAAAATTGTTGGTACTTTGCCGTTATCCTTTCACATTCTTTGCGCCTCCAATCGCATAAATAGATATTTTCTATACATCTTTTCCCTTGCCGCCCTCAGCCGTTTTTCATCTTTGATATTTCCTTTTACACCAGTGGGTTAAACAGCTCTTTTCGCCATCTGCAAGAGTTTGCCGACGGTCTATCCTTAGTACAGGCGCCGAAAAAAACAGCGTTTTGCGAATACCCCTGTTTTCATAGCGTTGTATTGATAATTGTTATCATTAACATAAGGGTATCGGCCTTCTGGCGCAGAGAATAATGAGGTGAAGAATGGATGTGCAAACCGGTTCCTTTGATCCCAATGATTTTGCCTGGCAGGGGTTGACCCTGACCCCGGCCGCCAGCGCGCATATTCGCGACCTGGCCGCAAAACAGCCCGAGCTACAGGGCATACGCCTGAGCATCAAACAGACGGGCTGTGCAGGTTTTGGCTACGTGCTGGACACGGTAACCGAGCCGAAGCCGGACGACCTGGTCTATGAGTTCGACGGCGCACGCCTGTGGGTGCCGCTCTCCGCCATGCCTTTTATCGACGGTACTGAAGTCGATTATGTGCGTGAAGGCCTGAATCAGATCTTTAAATTTACTAACCCGAAAGCGCAGCACGAGTGCGGCTGCGGCGAAAGTTTTGGGGTATAGGCGGTACTATGTCTCGTAATACTGAAGCAACTGACGATGTCAAAACCTGGACCGGCAACCTCAATTATAAAGAGGGCTTTTTCACCCAGCTGGAAACTGAGCAGCTGGCAAAAGGCATAAATGAAGAGGTGGTCCGGGCAATCTCTGCCCGTCGCAACGAACCGGACTGGATGCTGGAGTTCCGCCTGAACGCGTTCCATGCGTGGCTGAAAATGGAAGAGCCGCACTGGCTGAAAGCGAATTACGACAAGCTCAATTATCAGGATTACAGCTACTATTCCGCGCCCTCCTGCGGCAGCTGCGATGACACCTGCGCGTCGCAGCCCGGCGCGGTGCAGCAGCCGCCCAATGCGTTTCTCACCAATGAAGTAGAAGATGCCTTTAAGCAGCTCGGTGTGCCGGTACGCGAAGGTAGCGAAGTGGCCGTGGATGCCATCTTTGACTCCGTGTCAGTGGCGACCACCTACCGTGAAAAACTCTCAGAACAGGGCATTATCTTCTGTTCGTTTGGCGAGGCGATTCACGATTACCCGGAGCTGGTAAAAAAATATCTGGGTACCGTGGTGCCCTCAAACGATAACTTCTTTGCCGCGCTTAACGCCGCGGTGGCTTCAGACGGTACTTTTATCTACATCCCTAAAGGCGTGCGCTGCCCGATGGAGCTGTCCACCTATTTCCGTATCAACGCGGAGAAGACCGGGCAGTTCGAGCGCACCATTCTGGTCGCGGATGAAGGCAGCTACGTGAGCTATATCGAAGGCTGCTCCGCGCCGGTGCGTGACAGCTATCAGCTGCATGCTGCGGTAGTGGAAGTCATTATTCATCGTGATGCGGAGGTGAAGTACTCCACGGTGCAAAACTGGTTCCCTGGCGACAACAACACCGGCGGCATCCTGAACTTCGTCACCAAGCGTGCGCTGTGTGAAGGCGAGAACAGCAAGATGTCCTGGACACAGTCGGAAACCGGCTCCGCCATCACCTGGAAATACCCAAGCGTGATCCTGCGTGGCGACAACTCCATCGGCGAGTTCTTCTCCGTGGCGCTCACCTCCGGCCATCAGCAGGCGGACACCGGCACCAAAATGATCCATATCGGCAAGAACACCAAATCGACGATCATCTCGAAAGGGATCTCTGCCGGCCACAGCCAGAACAGCTACCGTGGTCTGGTGAAAATCATGCCGACGGCGACCAATGCCCGCAACTTCACCCAGTGTGACTCGATGCTGATTGGGCCGGACAGCGGGGCGCATACCTTCCCTTACGTGGAGTGCCGCAACAACATGGCGCAGCTGGAGCACGAAGCGACCACATCGCGTATTGGCGAAGACCAGCTGTTCTACTGCCTGCAGCGTGGGATCAGCGAAGACGACGCTATCTCAATGATCGTCAACGGATTCTGCAAAGACGTGTTCTCAGAGTTACCGCTCGAATTCGCGGTGGAAGCACAAAAATTATTAGCCATCAGCCTCGAACACAGCGTCGGTTAAGGATTAAGGGAAAACTATGTTAAGCATTAAAGATTTACAGGTCAGCGTTGAGGACAAAGAGATCCTGCGTGGCTTAAACCTCGAAGTGAAGCCGGGCGAAGTTCACGCCATTATGGGGCCGAACGGCTCCGGGAAAAGCACCTTATCCGCCACGCTTGCCGGGCGTGAAGACTATGAAGTGACCGGCGGAACGGTGCAGTTCAACGGTAAAGATTTACTGGAACTGTCGCCGGAAGATCGTTCTGGTGAAGGTATTTTTATGGCCTTCCAGTACCCGGTGGAAATTCCCGGAGTCAGCAACCAGTTCTTCCTGCAAACTGCCCTGAACGCAGTGCGTGAGTACCGTGGTCTTGAGTCGCTGGACCGTTTTGACTTCCAGGACCTGATGGAAGAGAAAATCAAGCTGCTGCAAATGCCGGAAGACTTGCTGACCCGTTCGGTGAACGTGGGCTTCTCCGGTGGTGAGAAGAAGCGTAACGATATCCTGCAGATGGCGGTGCTGGAGCCTGAGCTTTGTATCCTCGATGAAACCGACTCCGGGCTGGATATTGATGCCCTGAAGATCGTTGCCGAAGGGGTTAACTCGCTGCGCGACGGTAAACGCTCATTTATCGTGGTCACTCACTACCAGCGTATCCTCGACTACATCAAGCCGGACTTTGTTCACGTGCTGTATCAGGGGCGCATCGTTAAATCTGGCGATTTTAGCCTGGTGAAACAACTGGAGGAGCAGGGTTATGGCTGGCTTACCGAACAGCAGTAACGGCAACGCGCTCCAGCAGTGGCATCACCTGTTTGAGGCCCAGGGCACGAGCCGCTCGCAGGTTGCTCAGCAGCATATGCAGCTGCTGCTGCGCCTGGGACTGCCAACGCGAAAACATGAAAACTGGAAATACACCCCGCTCGACGGTTTGCTGAACAACCAGTTTGTGCTCGCCCCACAGTCGCCTCTAAGTGGGCCACAGCGTGACGAACTGGCCCTGCCGGTAGACGCGCTGCGGCTGGTATTTGTTGACGGGCGTTTCAGCGCTGAGCTGAGCGACAGTGTGGCAGACAGTGGCTTTGAGATTAGCATCGACGATAATCGCCAGAGTCTGCCAGCGCCGGTTCAGGGAGAGGTCTTCCTGCACCTCACTGAAAGCCTGGCGGAGACGGTGACGCATATCCGCGTGGCGCGTAACGTACAGCCTGAGAAAACCCTGCTGCTTATGCACATCACGCGCGGCAGCGCTGGGCAGGAGATGGCGACAGCGCATTACCGTCACCATCTGGTTCTTGAGCAGGGCGCTCAGGCCACGGTGATCGAACACTTTGTCAGCCTTGACGATGCGGCGCATTTTACCGGCTCGCGGTTTACCGCAGAGGTGGCCGCCAACGCGCAGCTTAGCCACTATAAGCTGGCGTTTGAAAATGCGGCCAGCTACCACTTTGCCCATAACGATCTGCTCATTGAGCGGGACTCGACGGTGAGCAGCAATAGTTTCCTGCTGGGAGCCGCGGTGCTGCGCCACAACACCAGCACGCAGCTCAACGGCGAGAACAATCAGCTGCACATCAACAGCCTTGCGCTGCCGGTGAATAACGAAGTGTGCGATACCCGAACCTGGCTTGAGCACAACAAGGGTTACTGCAACAGCCGTCAGCTGCATAAAACCATCGTGCGTGACAAAGGGCGTGCGGTGTTTAACGGCATGATCAAAGTGGCTCAGCACGCGATCAAAACTGACGGGCAGATGACCAACAACAATCTGCTGCTTGGCCGTCTCGCGGAAGTGGATACCAAACCGCAGCTGGAAATTTACGCCGATGACGTTAAGTGCAGCCACGGCGCAACTATCGGACGTATTGACGACGAGCAGATGTTCTACCTGCGCTCGCGCGGCATTAGCGAACAGGCCGCGCAGCAGATGATTATCTTCGCCTTTGCCGCAGAGCTGACCGAAAGCATCCGCGACGAGGCCTTAAAACAGCAGGTGCTGGCGCGTATCGCCCGGCGCTTTGCAGGGGGCGAGGCATGAGTTTTTCTATTGAGCAGGTCAGGGCAGATTTTCCGATCCTCGGCCGCGAGGTCAACGGCCAGCCGCTGGCCTACCTCGACAGTGCTGCCAGCGCGCAGAAACCACAGGCGGTGATTGATGCCGAGCTTGAGTTCTATCGCAACGGCTACGCTGCGGTGCATCGCGGGATCCACACGCTGAGTGCAGAAGCCACCACGCTGATGGAAAACGTGCGCAGCCAGGCGGCACGCTTTATCAACGCCGCTAAACCGGAAGAAATTGTCTTTGTGCGTGGCACCACCGAGGGGATAAACCTCGTCGCCAACAGCTGGGGCAACGCTAACGTGCAGGCCGGGGATAACATTATCATCAGCGCCATGGAGCACCACGCGAACATCGTGCCGTGGCAGATGCTGTGTGAGCGCACCGGCGCGGAGCTGCGGGTTATTCCCCTGAATCAGGACGGCACGCTGCAGCTTGACGTCTTCCCGACGCTTATCGACGAGCGCACAAAGCTTCTGGCCATTACGCATGTTTCTAACGTGCTTGGTACCGAAAACCCGGTGAAGGAGATGATCGCCACGGCTCATCATGCCGGCGTCAAAGTGCTGGTGGACGGTGCTCAGGCCGTGATGCACCACACGACCGATGTGGCTGCGCTGGATTGCGATTTTTATCTCTTCTCCGGGCATAAAATTTATGGGCCTACCGGCATCGGTGTGCTGTATGTCCGGGAGAGCATTCTTCAGGATATGCCGCCGTGGGAAGGCGGTGGCTCGATGATTGCCACAGTCAGCCTGACGGAAGGCACGACCTACGCCGCAGCGCCATGGCGCTTTGAGGCCGGTACGCCCAACACGGCAGGCATCATTGGGCTTGGCGCCGCATTGAGCTATGTTGAAGGGCTAGGTATGAACGAGATTGGCGAGTATGAGCGATCGTTAATGAGGTACGCTCAAAACGCGCTGAAGGCCGTTCCTGACCTCGTAATATATGGCCCTGACGAACGCCGCGGAGTGATCGCGTTTAATCTCGGTAAACACCATGCTTATGACGTCGGCAGCTTCCTCGATAACTACGGCATTGCCGTTCGCACGGGTCATCACTGCGCGATGCCGCTGATGGCGTTTTACAAGGTGCCCGCCATGTGCCGTGCTGCTTTTGCCATGTACAATACCGAGCAAGAAGTGGATCGCCTGGTCGTTGGCCTGCAGCGTATTCACAGCCTGTTAGGATAACGGAGACGGTCATGGCAACGCTGCCGGATAAAGACAAACTGCTAAAGAATTTCAGCCGCTGTGCGAACTGGGAAGAGAAGTATCTCTATATTATCGAATTGGGCAGCCGCCTGCCGGAACTGTCGGCAGACCAGCACAAACCTGAGAACATTATTCAGGGCTGCCAGAGCCAGGTGTGGATAGTCATGCACCGGCAGCCTGACGGGGGGATCGGTTTTGAAGGCGACAGTGATGCCGCTATCGTTAAGGGACTTATTGCTATCGTCTTTATTCTCTATCAGCAGATGACGCCGCAGGATATTGTGGCATTTGACGTGCGTCCGTGGTTTGAAAAAATGGCGCTCACCCAGCACCTTACGCCGTCCCGTTCACAGGGGCTGGAAGCCATGATTCGCTCAATTCGCAACAAAGCCACCACGCTTACCTAAGTTTAGCTAGACTTAATCATACCTATGGTCCTGTTTTGCGAGGCGGTTTTCTGCCTCGCTTGTCTTTCAGCCTGCTGGCGGCCGCCAGCGCGACTACAGGAATAAAAAGTATGAAATACGCGTCTTTACTCACACTGGCTGTTATCGGCGCGCTTAGCGCTATTCAGCCCGCTTTAGCCCTCGATTATCCCTTACCGCCGGAAGGCAGCCGCCTGATTGGGCAAAACCAGACTTATACCGTCCAGGAAGGGGATCGTAACCTGCAGGCGATTGCCCGGCGTTTTGATACCGGCGCGATGCTGCTTCTGGAGGCGAATAACACCATCGCTCCGGTGCCGAGGCCTGGAACGGTACTGACCATTCCCAGCCAGCTACTGCTGCCCGATGTCCCGCGCGAAGGCATCGTGGTGAATCTGGCTGAATTACGGCTCTACTACTTCCCGCCGGGCCAGAATATTGTCCAGGTCTATCCGATTGGCATTGGCCTGCAGGGGCTGGAAACGCCGCTGATGACGACGAAGATCGGGCAAAAGATCCCTAATCCAACCTGGACACCGACAGCGGGGATCCGCCAGCGTTCGCTGGAGAAGGGGATCAAGCTGCCGCCCGTCGTGCCTGCAGGGCCAAATAACCCGCTGGGGCGCTTTGCCATGCGCCTGGCCTATGGCAACGGGGAGTACCTGATTCACGGCACCAGCGCCCCGGACAGCGTGGGGCTACGCGTTAGCTCCGGCTGCATCAGAATGAACGCGCCGGACATCAAGGCGCTGTTCGAGCAAACAAGGCCAGGAACGCCGGTGCGTGTGATTAACGACCCGGTTAAATTCTCCGTTGAGCCCAACGGCGTGCGCTATGTAGAAGTTCACCGGCCGCTCTCTCAGGATGAGCAGCAGAACACGCAAACCATGCCGTATGTGCTGCCGGTCGGGTTTAGCGAGTTCAGGAGCGGCAACGGCGTGGAGAAAGCCTTGGTTGAGAAAGCTCTGTACCGACGTGCAGGGTATCCGGTGGTGGTGTCTGCCGGGCAAACGCCAGCGGCAACTGCTGCGGTGCAGTCAGCTCAGAATGGTGTAGTGAATGCAGAAGGGGCGACGAGCGTCACGCATTAGCACGGAGAGGTAAACAACAGGCAAAAAAAATGGCGCACATTGTGCGCCATTTTATACCAGTGACTCTTACTTACGGTAAGAGTGAGCCTGGTTGTCCAGACGCTGGTTAGCGCGCGCTGCGTCGTCTTTAGCAGCCTGAACGTCGGAACGCACTGCGTTCACGTCGTTGCTCAGCTGATCAACTTTAGCGTTCAGAGTCTGAACGTCAGAAGACAGTTGATCGATTTTAGCGTTAGAAGAACAACCTGCCAGCATAGTAGAAGCCAGGATTACCGCGCCCAGTACCAGTTTAGTACGATTCATTATTAATACCCTCTAGATTGAGTTAATCTCCATGTAGCGTTACAAGTATTACACAAACTTTTTTGTGATGAGAATAATTTTTTGTTGGGAATACCCCTAAATTTGATCGTTCGCTCAAAGAAGCACCGAACGGAGCCGGAAAGTTAAAAAAAAGAGAGAAAACAGGGGATTTTCATCGGATTCATCTTAAGCAAAACCGGGCTTAAATAGTAAAAGACGATTTGCATTTTTATTAAATCTGTCTGCAAGTGATATAAAAAAAGCGCCCGCAGGCGCTTTTTTGGCAATTATACTTGTTAACAAGTCAATTACAGAACATGCACCGAGGCGGTGTTGGTGGTGCCGCTTGGTACCAGAGCACCAGAAACCATCACTACGATGTCGCCTTTGCGGGCCAGGCCGCTTTCCAGCGCCACTTCTTTACCCAGGCGGTAGAAGTCGTCGGTAGAGGCAATCTCTTTCACCATCTGCGTCACAACGCCTTTGCTCAGCACCAGCTGACGAGCGGTCACTTCGTTGGTGGTCAGCGCCAGGATGGTCGCGTTCGGGAAGTACTTACGCACGGCTTTCGCGGATTTACCGCCCTGGGTAGCCACTACGATCAGCGGGGCTTCCAGTTTCTCTGCGGTTTCAACAGCGCCACGGCAAACGGCTTCGGTGATGCGCAGTTTGCGGCTGTCGTTGTTGTTGTCCAGACGGCTGGTCATCACGCGGTCGGTACGTTCGCAGATGGTTGCCATGATGGTCACAGCTTCCAGCGGGTATTTACCTTTGGCAGACTCACCGGACAGCATAACGGCGTCGGTGCCGTCGATGATGGCGTTAGCAACGTCACCGGCTTCTGCACGGGTAGGGCGTGGGTTTTTGATCATGGAGTCGAGCATCTGGGTCGCGGTGATAACCACTTTACGTGCGCGAACGCATTTCTCGATCATCATCTTCTGCGCGAAGATAACTTCTTCAACCGGGATCTCAACGCCCAGGTCACCACGAGCAACCATGATGCCGTCAGAGGCTTCGAGGATTTCGTCGAAGTTGTTCAGGCCTTCCTGGTTTTCGATTTTGGAGATGATCTGGATCTTCTCGCCGCCGTGGGCCTTCAGGTGCTCACGAATTTCAACCACGTCAGAACGTTTACGGATGAAGGAAGCCGCCACGAAGTCAACGCCTTGCTCACAGCCGAAGATCAGGTCTTGTTTATCTTTCTCAGCCAGCGCCGGCAGTGCGATGGACACGCCCGGCAGGTTAACGCCTTTGTTCTCGCCTAGGTCGCCGTTGTTCAGCACTTTACAGATAACTTTGTTACCTTCGATTGCGGTAACTTCCATGCCGATCAGGCCGTCATCTACCAGCACGGTGTTGCCAACGGACAGGTCGTTGGTGAAACCTTCGTAGGTTACCGCAACGATTTCGCTGTTACCGACCACGGATTTGTCAGTGGTGAAGGTAAAGGTCTGGCCCGCTTTCAGCGCAACGTCGTTGCCGCCTTCCAGCTTGATGGTGCGGATCTCTGGACCTTTGGTGTCCAGCAGGATAGCGGCTTTTTTACCGGTTTTAGCGACGACATTGCGCAGGTTCTTGATGCGCTGACCGTGTTCTTCATAGTCACCGTGGGAGAAGTTCAGACGCATTACGTTCATGCCCGCGTCGAGCATTTTTGTCAGCATCTCTTCAGATTCGGTTTTTGGACCGATGGTGCAAACGATTTTAGTCTTTTTCATGACAGTCTTTTCTATAAGTTGAGGAGGATTGTTAAAACTCGGTTCCGGGAGACAGGGCTGCCGGAGCTTAAAAGAATACTGTGGTGTTGAAAGTGGCACCTGCTAAGGATAGGTGACAGAAATAAAGCGTGCAGAGGAAAGTGTGCTTGTGGTTCAGCCGGGGAAAACGTTAGACGATGTTGTTGTATAAAAAAGGAGTCCAATGAGCTGAAACCATTCAAGTTAGGAACGCGCGTAGTATAGATAAATCTGACCGGAAAAGGAACCAAAACCGCTGCTACAGCGATGGAGTGCACAGTTTTACACCGAGTTGTTACCGGAGAGTTGCCAGAAGTTTGTGGGCTATTAGAGATAATGAAAAGAGAAAGAAATGGTGCGTTCAATTGGACTCGAACCAACGACCCCCACCATGTCAAGGTGGTGCTCTAACCAACTGAGCTATGAACGCACTGAATATAGCTGATAAAACAATAACAAACTGAATTTATTACTGTTTTCACTCCCGCGGCGGAAAGTGACATCATTATGACTGGCGAGGGCGGCGTTGACAAGCCCTGTTTTGTCCGGTTGGTGAATGTTTGAGCTTTTTACTTATTGTTCTGGCAGGCTTTTTAGTGACGCCAGGGTTTAAACGCTCTTTGGGCTAATACAAACATACCTCTGGAGAATTACCCTCATTTTCTTTGAGCATGCGGTGTGCTGACTGCATGCCTTTTGTGATTGGGAGAGACTGCCGTGTCAGACAGAGAAATCATTATGCCGCCGTCAATGCAGGAGCTTGCTAAACGGGCAGGATATGCCCCGGCCGTGGTGGTAGGGAATACGGTTTATTGCGCCGGGCAGGTGGGGCGCACGCCAGATTTACAGGTCATTGCCGACCCAAAATCGCAGTTTATTGCCTGTTGGGAAAACTTGCGTCTCGTGCTGGAAGAGGCCGGCTGCAGTTTCGGGGATGTTGTGGAGATGACCACGTACCACGTCGATATGAAAGAGCATATGGATGTTTTTCGTGAAGTGAAAGATGAGGTTTTCCCTCGTGGTCACTGCGCGTGGACCTGCATCGGCGTAGCTGAGTTGGCACGCCCGGGCCTGCTGGTAGAAGTGAAATGTATTGCGGTAAGAAGAACATCCTGAATAAAAAAACCGGCTGAATAAGCCGGTTCTTTGATTAAATTTTGCAGGCGTCGCCGCAGTCATCGTCGGCCACTACGGCCTGCGCTTTTTTATCTGCGTCTTCCTGGCGCTCGGCGTTGCGCGCTTCCGCTTCATCTAACCCGGAAAAAACCAGATTATCGAGATCGATTTCCATAAGTCACCTGTCATGGTTTAGTAAATAGCTGGCTTTATGATAGGCAACCTTTCGCCCTTTGGCACCCCAAAACAGGGCTCAACGCTCAAAACGCTAAAAATGGTCGCCTTATGAACGATGTTCAAAAGCAGCGGTGCGGGTCGATGCGTTTTCCAACGGCGTAAATAATTTGGCTGTTGGCATCAGCGTTAAAGATGACATACCTGTATTGCGGGCAAAACACTTCCGGTGACTTTTTGCCGCATTCGAGCGTGGTGGACTTTCTTACAATGCCATCGATCTGCACAGAAATATTGGATTTCGGCGCGTCGCAGCTAAAGCCATCCTGCAGGGCTTTTTGCCGGGCGGTATCCAGGCTGAGTCCGACCGCATGGAGGTTATTAACCTCTTTGGCATGGCCGGATTCTGAGACGCGAGCCAGGGTACAACCGTTCAGTGTGACGATCGTCAGGAGGACAAACGTGTAACGCAGAAGGGGGTGCATAAGCTTGCGGTTATCCTGAAAGTGAATAGAGGCAGTTAAGCGGAAGCCAGGATGTTTTGCAAAGGGGATTTAAACAGGAACAGAGAGAATTTAGCAAATATGGTGCGTCCGAGTGGACTCGAACCACCGACCCCCACCATGTCAAGGTGGTGCTCTAACCAACTGAGCTACGGACGCACTGAATATCTGAGAATGGTGCGTTCAATTGGACTCGAACCAACGACCCCCACCATGTCAAGGTGGTGCTCTAACCAACTGAGCTATGAACGCATTGTTGTCCTTGCGGCAACGGGGACGAATATTAGCGATACACCTCGGGGCTTGCAAGGGGAAACTCGCAATTTTATTCCAGATTTCACGCGATTGCCGAGCATCTGCGCAGGATGCTGACAAAGTAGCCGCCGACGCGGCTACTTCTGTTTAATTAACGTGCAGCGCGCTGCAGAATAGTGATGGAAGGCTGACGCTGCAGCCAGCGCATGCGCAACATCATCAGAATAGCGGCTGAGGTCAGGCCGATGATAAAGCCGATCCAGAACCCTGCCGGTCCCATCGGTTCAACCACCCAGTCGGTTAACCCGAGCACGTAGCCGCTCGGCAGGCCGAGCACCCAATAGGCGATAAAGGTAATAAAGAAAATCGAACGCGTATCTTTATAACCCCGCAGCACGCCGCTGCCGATGACCTGAATTGAGTCGGAGATTTGGTAAATTGCCGCCAGCAACATCAGGTGCGCGGCCAGCGCCACAACGGCCGGATTGTCGTTATACAGCAGCGCGATGTGTTCCCGGAAGGTGACGGTAAACAGCGCGGTACACGACGCCAGGCAAATCGCCACGCCAACGCCGGTGCGGGCGGCGACCTGCGCGTCCAGAGTCGACCCCTGGCCAAGACGATAGCCAACGCGAATGGTCACGGCGGCACCTAAAGAGAGCGGCAGGACAAACATCAGCGAGCTGAAATTGAGCGCAATCTGGTGCCCGGCAACGTCGGTAATGCCAAGCGGCGAGACCAGCAGGGCGACCACGGCAAACAGCGTGACTTCGAAGAAGAGCGCCAGCGCAATCGGCAGCCCAAGCTGGCTGAGACGTTTGACCACCGCCCAGTCCGGCTTGCTAAAGCCTCCCGGGTTTTTGATGTCGCGCATCGAGCGAGCTCTCTTGATGTAAGAAAGCATACTGAAGAACATCACCCAGTACACTGCCGCCGTAGCAACGCCGCAGCCCACGCCGCCGAGCTCCGGCATACCAAAATGCCCATAGATAAAGATATAGTTAACCGGGATATTCACCAGCAGGCCGATAAAACCCATCACCATGCCCGGTTTAGTTTTTGCCAGACCTTCGCACTGGTTACGGCCAACCTGGAAGAACAGATAGCCGGGGGCTCCCCACAGCAGCGCACGCAGGTAGCGCACGGCTTTATCCGCCAGTTCCGGATCGATGTTATGCATAGCATGAATAATATGCCCTGCGTTCCACAGCACCACCATCACCAGCACGGAGACCATGCCCGCCAGCCAGAACCCCTGGCGAACCTGATGGGCAATGCGGTCACGTCGCGCCGAGCCGTTAAGTTGCGCAACCGTTGGCGTTAAGGCCAGCAGCAGCCCGTGGCCAAACAGAATGGCGGGCAGCCAGATTGAAGTGCCAATGGCGACGGCCGCCATGTCGGTGGCGCTGTAGCCGCCGGCCATCACGGTATCGACGAATCCCATTGCAGTTTGTGCTACCTGAGCGATGATGACAGGTATCGCCAGGGCAAGGAGCTGGCGAGCTTCGGTGAGGTACTTCTGCATAGTTACACCTGATTATTTTTATATGTACGAGAGACTAAAAAAGCCGCCAAAACAGGCAGCAAGAAGATGAACAGGGGAGATAGCCAGTCTATTGTAGCGAGAGTTTATTTCTGCGCCAGTCAAAAATATAGCCTGAGCACGAGGAGCGCTGGCAAGCTTATTTTCCAACTGATAAAGTGCGAAAATCTCTGTTAAAGGCGGTGGCGTTACCGTCTGTGAATTGCCAGGAGTTTTTAGATGTTTACAGGTATTGTGCAGGGCACGGCTACCCTGGTTTCCATCGATGAGAAACCGAACTTCCGCACCCACGTTATTGATATGCCGACTGAAATGTTGCCGGGTCTGGAAACCGGGGCCTCAGTAGCCCACAACGGCTGCTGCCTGACGGTGACCGAAATTGACGGGAATCGCGTCAGCTTTGACCTGATGAAAGAGACGCTGCGTATTACCAATCTCGGCGAGCTAGGCGTTGGCGACAGCGTAAACGTAGAGCGTGCGGCAAAATTTAACGACGAAATCGGCGGCCATTTAATGTCGGGGCATATTATGACCACGGCCGAAATTTCTAAAATTCTGACCTCGGAAAATAACCGCCAAATCTGGTTTAAGATTCAGGATAAAGCCCTGATGAAATATATCCTTTATAAAGGATATGTCGGCATCGACGGTATTAGCCTGACGGTGGGTGAGGTAACCGCTACCCGTTTTTGCGTACATCTGATCCCTGAGACGCTGGAGCGGACTACGCTGGGCGCGAAAAAGCTGGGGCAGCGTGTGAACATTGAAATCGACCCGCAGACTCAGGCGATAGTCGATACCGTTGAACGCGTACTGGCGAGCCGCGAAGCGGCGCTGGTGGCGGCAATCCCTGCCAGCGAATAACTGTTTTCCAGCCATAAAAGAGGGGGCCATTTGGCCCCATTCTGTTGATTAATCCTGGTCGTTAAACCCGTTTTCTGCGGCGGTTTTCATAAACCATTCGCCGCTTTTCTTGATGGTGCGCTGCTGGGTATTAAGATCCAGCGACACAAAGCCGTAGCGGTTTTTGTAGGCGTTGCACCATGACCAGTTATCAATGAAGGTCCACATATGGTAGCCAAGGCAGTTGCTGCCTTCGCTGATGCCTTTATGCAGCCACTTCAGGTGGTCGCGAACAAAATCGATGCGGTAACCGTCGTCTATTTGCCCGTCCTTGATAAAACGCTGCTCGTTTTCCACGCCCATGCCGTTTTCTGAAATGTAGCAGGCCGGGTTGCCGTAGTTTTCACGCAGGTTGGTCAGGATGTCGTAGATCCCGCGTTCGTAAATTTCCCACCCGCGGTAAGGGTTCATTTTGCGGCCGGGCATCTCGTAGGACTCAAAGAACCACTCCGGCATAAACGGGCTTTCCGGGTTGACGAGCGTATCGCGGCATTTGATACGGCGTGGCTGGTAGTAGTTGACGCCGAGCAGATCTACAACGCCTGCGGCGAGCAGGGCTTTATCTTCAGGCTGACAAATCGGCAGCTTATCGTGCTGTTTCAGGAAGGCGACCAGTTCAGCAGGATATTCCCCGCGCAGCGCCGGGTCGAGGAAGCTGCGGTTAAACATCAGGTCAGCCAGGTTTGCCGCCTTCACGTCCGCCGGGTTTTGTGAGCGAGGATAAGAGGGCGTCAGGTTAAGAATGATGCCAATCTGGCCGTCATCTTGACGCGCGTGGTAGGCCTCAACCGCTTTAGCGTGGGCGAGCATGGTGTGGTAGGCGACGGTTACCGCGCGATTGAAATCCACCACGTTAGGGTAGTGGTAGTCGTAAAGGTAGCCGCACTCAACCGGAACAACCGGCTCGTTAAAGGTAAACCAGTGCTTTACGCGGTCGCCGAACAGTTCAAAGCAGGTATTGGCGTAGGCGGCATAAGCGTCAACCACCTCACGGCTTTCCCAGCCCCCTTTTTCCTGCATCACCATTGGCATATCAAAATGGTAAAGGTTAATAAACGG
This sequence comes from Cedecea lapagei, assembly GCF_900635955.1. Taxonomy (GTDB): domain Bacteria; phylum Pseudomonadota; class Gammaproteobacteria; order Enterobacterales; family Enterobacteriaceae; genus Cedecea; species Cedecea lapagei. Next base: position 2,645,623 of record NZ_LR134201.1, on the reverse strand, counting down.
CTTGATGCCCTGGGCTAGCAGCTCGTCGATGACCTTATTATAGAACTCCACCGCCAGCGGGTTGATTTCGCCGGTGCCGTCAGGGATCAGCCGAGCCCAGGAAATTGAGGTGCGGAAAGTATTATGGTTGAGCTTTTTCAGCAGGGCGATGTCCTGCTTCCAGCGCTGATAGAACGTGGAGGTGTTTTGCGGCCCGACGCCGTGATGGAAACGGTTAGGCTGCTCGGCGAACCATCGATCCCAGATGGTTTCAGACTTGCCAAAATTCAGCGCTTCGCCTTCGGTTTGTGGGCCGGAAGCGGCGCTGCCCCACCAGAAATGCTCAGGAAATGCGTATTTCATCGTTATCCTCACGGTCAGGCCCGTCATCTCCGACGGGCAATCATTTATCCAGTCAATGTTATGATTGTCTGTGATTGATGAAACCGGTTTCTATGACGGGAAACGATATCTGTTAAGCAGATCATGCCGCCATGCTGATACTGGACAAAACCTGTGAGGTTAATCACATAGGTGCGCAAGGAGAGACAATCAGAAGGGAAGAAACCCGGCAAACGCCGGGCCTGAATTAGCGAGGAACGCGCAGACCGTGCTCGATGCCGCGGCTGAAGACTACCTGCCAAAGCTGGATATCACGCGCCCGGAAAGCACCGGCGCAGGCGTTCAGGTAGTAGCTAAACATTCTTTTAAAGCGTTCAGAGTAATTGTCGGCGATTTCCGGCCAGCTGGCGAGAAAACGTTCGTGCCACGCCATCAGCGTTTTGTCATAGTCGGCGCCGAAGTTGTGCCAGTCCTCCATCACAAAATGAGGTTCGCTGGCGTCGGCAATCTGCCGCACCGACGGCAGGCAGCCGTTAGGGAAAATATATTTGTTAATCCACGGATCGACATTGTTGTCGGTCTTTTTGGAACCTATTGTGTGCAGCAGGAAAATGCCGTCTGGTTTGAGATTGCGGTCGGCAACCTCGAAGTAGGTGGCATAATTTTTTGGCCCAACGTGCTCAAACATGCCGACGGAGACAATGCGGTCGAATTGTTCGTTGAGGTCGCGGTAGTCCTGCAAAAGGATGGTGACATCCAGCCCTTTGCAGCGCTCCTGCGCCATTTTTTGTTGCTCTGCGGAGATGGTAACGCCAACTACCGAGGCACCGTAGTGGCGTGCCGCAAATTCGGCCAGCCCGCCCCAGCCGCAGCCGATATCCAGCAGCTTCATGCCGGGCTTGAGCTGCAGTTTTTCGCAGAGCATTTTGAGCTTGGCGTCCTGCGCTTCACTGAGCGTGGTGGCCTCTTTCCAGTAGCCGCAGGAGTACTGCATGTGCTTGTCCAGCATTCGGCTGAACAGGTCATTGCCGAGATCGTAATGCTCTTTGCCGACTATCCAGGCACGTTTCTTCGACTGCAGGTTAACCAGCTTTGCCGCCGCGATGCGCAGGGTATCTTTGAAATGATGGGGAAGCTGATTTTCCAGCCCGGCGCGGAGGACTTTGGTGAAAAAGATATCCAGCCGTTCGCATTCCCACCAGCCGTCCATATAGCTTTCGCCGAGGCCAAGGGAACCTTCCTGCAGAACGCGTTTAAAAAAGTCCGGGTTTTTAACCTGAATATCAAAAGGATTTGGGCCGTTAAGCGTGATACCTGCGCGGCTCAACATTTCATTTGCGATACGATACCATTCGTTATCTCGTACGCTCACTTCTTCTATACACGATGAACTCATAGCTTCTCCATCACCTTGTTGTGATCAGAACCTTAAAACAGCGTAGACGCTATTCACGGCTTGTGAGAACTCTCACGGAAAATTCCGCGTGCCTGATATCCGACGTTGAACAGAGAAAGGAGGGATTCTCCCTTACTGAAAGGCCATCCATGGAAAAACGGAAGCGCTCCGGCTCCCGCAAAAATAAAATTGATAAGGCTTATCGTAGAACCGCAATTACTATAAGCCTGTTTTATTGAGGGTTCAACGGAATATTGTTAGCAGACTAATCACACAACATTCACATTATCGCCCTGGTTACTGTGCGCGTGAAAGCTCGCTGCGGGCCGGACTTCTCGCCTCATGACCGGCGCTGCGCTGAAGACCGTAGCCCAGCAGGGCCAGCAGGATTGTCGCCAGCATCACGCTGGTGGTGGTGATAAGCGGGGTTGTCACCAGCCAGGAAACCATCAGGCTTGCGAGGAAGCAGAGGCCAAGCTGCAGGGTGTTTTGCAGCGCCGCAGCTTTGCCGGTGGCCTGAGGGAACGGCAGCAGGGCCGAGGCAACCACGATAGGGTAGATAGCACCGTTTGCCGCGGCCATGACGCAGAACGGGATCAGCAGCAGAGTCAGGCTGGCGTGTCCGCTGACCGCTACGCTCCAGGTAGCCACGACGCTCAGGGCGAACAGCGCGAGCAGCCACGGCAGCAGCCGTTTGCCATTCCATTTTTGCAGCGCGCTGCGGCAGCCATAGCCGCCAATCAGAAAGGCGACCGTCTGTGGCATGTAGCTCAGGCCAATCGCCGCCGAACTGTAGCCCATCTCATTAAGGATAAACGGCGAGCCGGTGAGCCAGGCGAAGAAGCTGGCAGAGCAGGCGGCGTAGATCAGCACGTTGCCGCCGTAAACGCGGGAGCGTAATAAAGAGAAGAAGCTAACCTTGTTGTCTTCAGTTTGTGCGTGGTGCTGAGTACGAGGCTTGAGCCGCAGCGTCGGGATCATCAGCAGCAAAGCGATGGCGAACAGCACGGCAAAAATAGCCTGCCACTCAAAATGGTTCAGCAGCCAGCTTCCGAGCAGCGGCGCCAGCGCCGGAGAAAGGCCAACCAGCGGCATGATGGTAGCAAAAATACGGCCTGCGCGGCTGGCGGGATAATAGTCAGTCACCAGCGCCTGCCAGCTGACTGCGGCGGAACAAACCCCCACGGCCTGAATAAAGCGCAGGACCAGAAGCAGGGTTGCATCCCGTACCCAAAGCATCCCGATGCAGCCGACGGCAAACATCGCCAGGCCAATCAGCAGAATCGGTTTACGCCCGAAGCGATCGGAGAGCGGCCCCCATATTAGCTGGGCAAAAGCAAAGCCCGCCAGGAACAGGCTCAGGCTGGCGCTCACCGCCGAGGCGTCAGTCCCCAGGTCTTGCTGAATGGCGGCGAAGGCGGGCAGGTACATGTCGGTAGCCAGGAAGCCCAGCACGCTGAGTCCCGCGAGCCAGATAAGAAATCCCTTTGATGGTTGCATATTTCACTCTTATTTTTGATAGCAGGTTAACGGGGCAGGAGTCTACGGAGTGCAAAACCGCTTGTGAAACGCTAATATTTGCGCAGTGCATTCAAAAATTTTGCAGGCATAAATATGTGGTCTGAATATTCACTGGAAGTCGTGGACGCCGTGGCGCGCAACGGCAGCTTTAGCGGTGCTGCCCAGGAGTTGCATCGCGTGCCTTCTGCCATCAGCTATACGGTGCGTCAGCTTGAAGAATGGCTTGCCGTGCCTCTGTTTGTGCGGCGTCATCGTGACGTTGAGCTGACCGTCGCCGGGGCCTTTTTTCTCAAAGAAGGGCGGTCTGTTATCAAAAAAATGATGGCAACCCGTCAGCAGTGCCAACAGATTGCCAACGGCTGGCGCGGCCACCTGTCCATTGCGGTAGACAATATCGTGAAGCCCGAGCGAACCCGCCAGCTGGTGCTGGATTTTTACCGTCACTTTCCGGACATTGAGCTTAGGGTGTCTCAGGAGGTGTTCAACGGCGTGTGGGACGCGCTGGCGGACGGGCGAGTCGAGGCGGCCATAGGCGCGACGCAGGCAATTCCGGTAGGGGGACGCTACGCCTTTCGGGACATGGGGGCGCTAAGCTGGCGCTGCGTGGTATCGGCAGATCATCCACTTGCGCAACAGCAGGATATTATCCTTGATGACGACATTCGGCCATGGCCGTCGCTGGTGCTGGAGGATACGTCTCGCTCGTTGCCCAAGCGTATTACGTGGCTTCTGGACAACCAGCGCCGTGTGGTGGTGCCGGACTGGGCGTCGGGTGCGGATTGCCTGACGGCAGGATTATGCATCGGCATGGTGCCGGCGCACATAGCGAAACCCTGGCTCGATCGCGGGGACTGGAAAGCGCTTAAGCTGGAGAACCCGTTTCCGGATGCGGCCTGTTGCCTGACGTGGCGGCAGGATGATGCTTCGCCCGCGCTGAGCTGGCTGCTGGACTATTTAGGAGACAGTGAGACGATGAATCAGGAGTGGCTGCAGGAGCCAGGAAAAAAATCCCCAGCCCCTGAAGAGGCTTAGCGGCGGTAGTCGCGGAAAGGACCGTCGGCCACCGAGCGGCGTTCGATGAGGCGCGGGTGAACTTCGATGGTCTGCGACTCTTCGCGTTTGTTGATAATTCTATCGAGCAGCATATTAAAGGCCGTTTCGCCCAGGCGCTCTTTCGGCTGATGAATTGTGGTCAGCGCCGGGGAGAAGTAGCGGGCGTTGCGCACGTTATCGTAGCCGATAATCGAGATATCCTGCGGCACGCGCAGCCCCATCTCATCCGCTGCGCAAATGGCGCCCATCGCCATAATATCGCCGCCGCAGAAGACAGCGGTAGGGCGTTGCGGCTGATTAAGCAGCTGCTGCATGGCGCGATAGCCCGATTCCGGCTCGAAGTCGCCCTGAACTACCCAGTTATCCGGCACCTTGATGTTAGCTTCTTCAAGAGCCTTGAGGAAACCGGCATGGCGACCGCCGCCCGTGTTGCGCTCCAGCTGGCCTGGGATGGCGCCGATGTCGCGATGCCCACGTTCAATCAGGTAGCGGCCGGCGAGATAGCCGCCGTGGAAGGCGTTATCGACGACGGAGTCGGTAAAGTCAGCACGTGCTTCGCCCCAGTCCATCACCACCATAGGAATATGGCGGTACTCTTCCAGCGTGGAGAGCAGGGTATCCGGGTATTCGGAGCACATCACCAGCAGGCCATCGACACGCTTTTGCGCCATCATCGACAGGTAGGCACGCTGCTTTTCGAAATTGTTGTGCGCATTGCCGAGGATCAGGGTGTAGCCTTTGGCGAAGCAGCTGTTCTCCACCGACTCAATAATTTCAGCAAAGTAGGGTGCTTCGCTGGAGGTCGCGAGCAGGCCAATAGATTTGGTGTGGTTGACCTTCAGGCTGCGCGCCACGGCACTCGGCGAATAGTGCAGCTCTTTGATAGCGGCCCAGACGGCGTTGCGCGTCTCTTCCGCCACAAACCGGGTCTTGTTAATGACATGTGACACAGTGGTAGTGGAAACGTTTGCGCGTTTCGCTACGTCCTTGATGGTTGCCATTAGATGTCACTCCAGACCATATCGTAAACTCCTGATAACTCATGTGTTAAACGTTTGCCTTCGCTAACTCCCTGGGCAACGCGTTGGTTGCGGGTCTGTCGGGGAGGCGACATACAGCGGGAGGAGGGCGTTGCCGGGCGAGACGCGGTAAATTAGCGAAGGATTTTGGCTTATCCCGGCGCAAAGTGGAAGAGGAAAAACCGATATCTGTGCAAATCCAGCAGGATTTTTATCGTTAATTGTGGGAAAATCATCCCACTTACACTTTGTAGGGAAATAAAAGGAGCTTACGATGAGTACCGATCTGAAATTTTCCGTGGTGACCACGGTTATCGTACTGGGCCTGATTGTTGCCGGTGCGTTAACAGCCGTAATGCATTGATTCAATAAGGGCCGCAAAAAGCGGCCCTTAACACAGGCAAAAAGAGCCCTGCAGATCAGCCCGCCAGGTTTTGCGCAACAAAATTCCAGTTTACCAGCGCCCAGAAGTGATCCAGATAAACCGGGCGCGCGTTGCGGTAATCGATATAGTAAGCATGTTCCCACACATCTACGGTCAGCAGCGGTTTGGCCGCGCTCGTCAGCGGGGTGCAGGCGTTAGACGTAGAGACGATAGCCAGGCTGCCGTCGCCGTTCTTCACAAGCCAGGTCCAGCCGGAGCCGAAGTTTTTGATCGCCGCTTCGGTGAACTGTTTTTTTAAATGCTTCTACGCTGCCGAAGGCGTTGTTAAGGGCGGTTAACACTTCACCGGTCGGTTCTCCACCGGCATTGGGTGCCAGACAGTGCCAGTAGAAGGTATGGTTCCAGACCTGCGCGGCGTTATTGAAAATGCCGCCGTCAGACTCCTTCACGATTGCCTCCAGCGTTTTCCCTTCAAACGGGCTTCCTTTGATAAGGTTATTCAGATTGGTGACGTAGGCCTGGTGGTGTTTGCCGTAGTGATACTCGAGGGTTTCTGCTGAGATATGCGGGGCCAGCGCGTCTTTAGCATAGGGCAGGGCGGGTAGTTCGAACGACATGGCTTCACTCCTTATTATTTGATTCACAATATAACTACATTTTGTGTGGTTATAAGGTTATCAAATTACAGGGGAGCGAAAAAGGGAAAAGAAACGGCCCGAATCCGGGCCGTTAACTTTGCTTCAGCTCGCGTGCCCGCAAAGGGCCGGTCGCTATCAGCGAATGGTTTTGGGCGTCATCACCCGGCGAGCACCCACATAGTGACGCTGCCAGTAATCTTCGCTCAGGGAGGTGATCTGAATATCGCGCCCGCTGCGCGGTGACTGAATAAATTTGCCGTTGCCGACATAGACACCAACGTGGTCCGCGGTTCCGCGTCCCTGGGTGCGGAAGAAGACCAGATCGCCACTTTCCAGTTCACTGCGATCGACGGAAGAGGCATCACGCAGGTGATACATCTCGTTGGCAGTGCGAGGGATACGGATATTCACTAGATCCTTGTAGGCGTAATAAATCAGCCCGCTGCAGTCGAAACCGGTACGTGGAGAGGTGCCACCCCAGCGGTACGGTTTACCAATTTGCCCCATCAGCTTGTTCATCGCCGTTTTTTGCGCTTTCTGCACTCTGACTTTGTGCGCCTGGGCGATGGTCAGGTTCTTTTCAGACTTAACCTTCACGCACTGCTTTTTATGCCCTTTACGGTGGGTGCATTTTTCAGTGTAGGTGGCGGCGGCTGGCTGTGCGGCTAACTTGTGGGTGGTTTTTTTGCTGCTGGTTTTAGCGAGGGTGCTGCTTTTGCCGGAGGCGTTGTGTTTTGCAACTTTGGCTTTTGCCGGTGAGGCTTCTTTTTTACCGGACTTCTTTGTGGAGGCTGTGCTGACCTTTGCTTTCTCTTTGCCCTTGCTGCTTTTACTGGCGGTTTTCGTCGGATGACTTTTCTGCGCAACGGGATGGCGGACGTGCTCAGACGCCTGCGTCAAAGGTGTATAGGGCAAAGAAAATAGCAGAGCACATAGCGTGATAGAGATTTTATTTATCCGCGCCACTCGTCAATCCCCTGATAAATGAAAGCACGATGCTAGCGATCATGCCTGCGTATGATTTTTGCGAAACCCGACGATTCTAATCCATAAAAGCCGATAATGTTAATAGGTAAATACTATTTAACGGTGAAAAGTGGAAGCTAACGCTAAAAAATTAGCCATTACTGCGAGTTATCCGCTGTTTAATCGACGGTGAATGGGGCAAATTGCTCATTTTCCCTCGCCGTAAAAGTGTTATTCTTAAAGCATGTTTGCATAGCGCCGGCACTCGAGAAAAACCCTGCTAAAAATGGTGTTTTCTGGCCGGGGTGCAACTGGCTACAATGGCAGGCTATTGCCGTATCAAGGTTTGAGGAAGCAAGACAATGAGCACTATTGAAAAAATTGAACGCCAGATCGCTGAGAACCCGATTCTTCTTTATATGAAAGGTTCCCCCAAGCTGCCGAGCTGCGGCTTTTCCGCTCAGGCCGTTCAGGCGCTGTCTGCCTGCGGCGAGCGTTTCGCCTATGTGGATATCCTGCAGAACCCGGATATTCGCGCAGAGCTGCCAAAATACGCTAACTGGCCAACGTTCCCGCAGCTGTGGGTAGACGGTGAGCTGGTCGGCGGCTGCGATATCATTATTGAGATGTACCAGCGCGGTGAGCTGCAGGCGCTGATCAAAGAGACCGCAGAGAAGCACAAATCTGAAGAGCCGGGCGCAGAGTAATCTCGCCGGCCATTAAAAAAGCGACCCTCGAAGGTCGCTTTTTTTATGCTTCAGATTCCGGTTCGTCTGCCAATGGCAGAGGCCAGCCGCCCAGGCGTTTCCAGCGGTTGACGATTTCGCAAAACAGCAGGGCGGTTTGCTCGGTGTCATACAGAGCGGAGTGCGCCTGCGAGCTGTCAAATTTCTGGCCAGCGGCGATGCAGGCTTTTGCCAGCACCGTTTGCCCCAGAACCAGGCCGCTCAGGGCAGCAGTATCGAAGGTGACAAACGGATGGAACGGATTGCGTTTCAACGCTGCCCGCTCCGCCGCGGCCATCATAAAGCCGTGATCGAACGTGGCGTTATGCGCCACCATAATCGCACGGCTACAGCCGCTGTCTTTGATGCCTTTACGCACGGCTTTGAAAATGGCGTGCAGGGCATCATATTCGCTGACGGCACCACGCAGGGGATTATGCGGGTCGATCCCGTTGAAAGCCAAAGCTTCGGGCTGAAGGTTGGCACCCTCGAACGGTTCGACATGGAAATGCAGCGTTTCGTCGGGGGATAACCAGCCGTCTTCATCCATCTTCAGGGTAACGGCGGCGATTTCCAGTAACGCATCGGTCTTCGCGTTAAATCCTGCGGTTTCTACATCGATAACTACCGGATAAAAGCCACGAAAGCGGTCGCACAGGCCATGCAATTGCGTGTTGTCTGACATCAGATTCTCTTAATACGGGGAAAATGCAGCGCGCATTATGGCAAATTTCGGGGAGTCTTGCAGTAAAGGCCGCACCGGGCGACCTTTGTTTAGCGTTCGCAACCTGAAAATCAGTGACCCAGGCCTTTGCCTGCGTGCTTCTCTTCGATCAGCTCGATTTTGTAACCGTCCGGATCTTCAACGAAAGCGATAACCGTGGTGCCGCCTTTGACCGGGCCGGCTTCGCGAGTGACATTGCCGCCGTTATGGCGAATACGCTCGCAGGCGTCTGCGGCGTTATCGACGCTGAGCGCGATGTGGCCATAGGCCGTGCCTAACTCGTAGCTATCCACTCCCCAGTTGTAGGTCAGCTCGATAACCGCCGTGTCGCTTTCATCGCCATAGCCGACAAACGCAAGAGAGTACTTGTACTCCGGGTTTTCGCTGGTACGCAGCAGTTTCATGCCCAGTACTTTGGTGTAAAAGTCGATAGAGCGTTGCAGATCGCCAACGCGCAGCATGGTATGAAGTAGACGCATAAAATCCTCGTCGAATGAGACTGTTAATTCAGGAGTCGTTGAGTATAGCGGCGATTGCTCGCCGCTATCAATGAAAGGCGCCGCGAAGTTACAGACTTGGGTAGTCGGTATATCCTTCCGCGCCGCCGCCGTAGAAGGTCTCAGGGCGCTGCGGGTTCAGCTCTGCGTTTTTATGCAGCCGGGCAACCAGATCCGGGTTGGAGATGAACGAGCGGCCGAACGCCACCGCGTCAATCAGCCCTTTACCGATCAGATCTTCCGCCTTCTCCGGGGTATAAGCCCCGGCGCCGATGATAACGCCGCTGAAGCGCTCGCGAACTTTTTCGCGGAATGCTTCGGTATAGGGTTCGCCACCGGCCCAGTCCGGCTCGGACATGTGCAGATAGGCAATGCCGCGTTTACCCAGCTCTTCAATCAGGTAGAGCGCATCAGATTCTTCGTTCGGGCCGTTGTCCACGTTCTGGAACGAGCCAATCGGCGAAACGCGGATCCCGATGCGATCGGCACCCCACTCTTTGATCCCGGCATCAACCACTTCAAGCACCAGACGGGCACGGTTTTCACGGCTGCCGCCGTATTCGTCGGTACGGTGGTTAGAGGAAGGTGACAGGAACTGATGCAGCAGATAGCCGTGGGCAGAATGCAGCTCAACCAGGTCAAAGCCTGCGTCGCGAGCATTACCAATCGCTTTACGGAAGTCGTCCACGATGCCCGGGATTTCGCTGAGCTCCAGCGCACGCGGCATGGAGGTATCTTCGCGAACGGCGTTACCGTTCTCATCACGCAGCGAGGTACGAGTTCCGGCGCTCAGCGCGGAAGGCGCGACAGGAGCCTGCTGGCCTGGCTGAATCGTGAAGTGGGAGATACGGCCGGTGTGCCACAGCTGAACGGCCATATGGCCCTGTTCCGCGTGAACGCCCGCGGTGATTTTTTTCCACGCGGCGATTTGCTCTTCGCTATGCAGGCCGGGTGCGCCTGCATAACCTTTGGCCTGGGCGGAGATCTGAGTTGCTTCGCTGATGATCAGGCCGGCGCTGGCGCGCTGACGATAATATTCACCCATCAATGGCGTTGGGATATCGCCCGGTTCAATGCTGCGCAGACGCGTCAACGGCGCCATAAAAATACGATTTGGTACGGTAATCGCGCCAACTTTGAGTGGCGTAAACAGTTTATCTGCTGACATGGTGTTTCCTCAAGTAGACCGGTCGTCTAGTAAATCAGTAAATAAAAAACCTGTCAGGCGACAGGTTCTGCCATTAGGGTACGGACGTGCGCTAGCGCGCTTTCGAGCGGCAAAGCGCTGCGGGAAATCTTTGCCTGCAGGCTGGCACCCAGCCACAGCGAGTAGAGCACCATCGCCTGGTCGAGCGCTTCGCCATCAAAATGCAGGCTTTTTTCACTGCGGCCTTTCTCCAGCACATCCGCTAACAGGGCGACGAGCTGTGTCCCGCCGTGATTCAGCGCGCCGCGCATATCTTCAGAAAGGTCACAAACTTCTGCTGAAAGCTTTACTATCAGGCAGTTGCTCAAATTTCCGCTCTGACAGAAGTAGCTCAGCATATCCTGATACCACTTCAGCAGTCGTTGGCGAAAATTGCCTTCACCGTGCGAAAAGTGATCCACCACGCGCAGATTGGAGGCCTGGTAATAGCGCTCAAGCATGGCCACGCCAAACGCCTCTTTGGAGCGGAAGTAGTGGTAGAAAGAGCCCTTAGGCACTTCTGCGGTACGTAACAGTTCGCTCAGCCCCATGCCGGTAAAGCCCCGGGCAAGGCACAGCCGCTCGCCGGTGGCGAGAAGGTGTTCGCGAGTGTCATGTTCAGGATGTCGATTCATGCGCTCAATGTAGTAGACCAGTCGGTCTAATGCAAGGGGGCGGCCCCTTTTTTTGTGACCGCCATCTGATTACTCTTTGCGGCAGTTGGCAAGGATATCCATATCTCGCTGATACACCTGGCTGCGGATGTTCATCATGCCCAGCAGCGTCGAGAAAAGGTTGTCCTGCGATACAGGGTCACTTGCGGCTTTGTGCGCCAGACAATCACTGTCCAGGGCAAAGTTTTGTCGGTAATCCTGTGACAGCCAGAACAGCAGCGGAATATGCGTTTGCTGCGAAGGCGCGAGCATATAGGGCGTGCCGTGCAGGTAGATCCCGCTTTCACCGAGCGATTCGCCATGGTCGGCCAGATAGATCAGGGCGGTGTTAAGTTTGTCCTGATGCTGTTTTAGTTTGTCAATTGTTCGGCTGAGTACATCGTCCGTATGCAGAAGGGTATTGTCGTAGGTGTTAACCAGCGCCTCGCGGCTGCAGTCCTGGATCTGGTTGCTGTCGCAGGTTGGCGTAAAGCGGCGGAACGTATCCGGGTATCGCTGATAGTAAGCCGGGCCGTGGCTGCCCATCAGGTGCAGCACGATAACCGTGTCCTGCCGTAACCCCTCCATCACGTTGTCCAGTCGATGAAGCAACACATCGTCAATACAGGCGCCGTCTTTACAGTAAACGTCCAGCTTCCACTGCGTCATATCCGTATGCGGTACCCGGTCGCAGGCGCCCTTACAGCCACCGTCATTATCCCGCCACAGCACGTTAACCCCGGCATGGGCCAGTACATCAAGCAGCCCTTCCTGGTGACGGGCGAGATCGGCATCGTAGGATTTACGCGGCATGTCGGAGAACATGCAGGGGACAGAAACCGCCGTTTCCGTTCCGCAGGATGAGGCGTTATGGAAGTAAATTACCCCCTGTTTTTTGAGCTGCGGATTGGTTTCGCGGCCGTAGCCGCCCAACGAGTAGTTTTCGGCTCTTGAGGCCTCACCGACTACCAGCACCACCAGCGTTTTCTTCGGCTGCTGCCGAATCACCGCGCCTTTTTGCGCATCTTCGCCAATTTTAATCAGCATCTGGTCGCCGGCAAACCAGCGTTCTTTGCTATAGCGACTGAGGGCGCTGATGTAGTTTGCGGGCGTGACCATCTTGACCACGCCTTTATTGTTGCGGAACAGCGAGGCGTAATCTTTATAAAACAGCGCGGCGATGAGGATGATAACCAGCAGCCCGGCGAGGATGCTGACCAGGCGAGTAAGAACGGTATGCCACCAGCGCGCGGGCTGCACTTTCACCAGCACCAGCAGAAGGGCGGGGACGATCCCCGCCAGCGCCAGCCAGCTTACCAGCTGCGGCGTGACCAGCGCGGCAGCCTCCTGAGAATTCGTTTCAAACACGTTGACCATCATATTCTTATCGATGACGGCCCCGTAGGTGAACATAAAATAGTTGCTGGCCGCGCAGCCGATCACCAGCAGCACCAGCGCGGGTTTGCGAAGCCAGGGCAGGTTAACCACGCTGAAAATGGTCAGCCAGGCGCAGAACAGCACCACCGGCACCGAAGCGGCAAACAGCCAGCTATGGAGCGAGGCCGGGGCAATCAGCTTCCAGCTGCGATGAATAAACAGAGCATTGATCAACGTGAAGAAAAAGGCGCAGCAGAGGTTATATTGTGCATCGTTACACTGTAACTTTTTCAGAAAATTCATAGTAGCCATGAATACAAAACAGAATATCCGCTAGCGTAGAGAGAGAAGATTAGCTGAACCTTAATTTTCAAACGCTTTTCGCCGGGCGGTGATTTTTTAGCCGTCCCGCTTGCATCCCGGCCGGAGTCAGGCTTCAATTGAGGCAAAGTCGTTAATGAGGTGGGTTAGTGTCAGAGCAGCTGGAGTTCTTCCCCATTCAAAGTCCCTGCCGCGGTATCTGCCAGTCGGATGAGCGCGGATTTTGTCGTGGCTGTATGCGCAGTCGTGATGAGCGTTTCCAGTGGCAGCAAATGAGCGACGCGCAAAAGCAGGATGTACTCCGCCTTTGTCGCCAGCGCCTGTTGCGCAAGTTACGAGCAAATAAGCCAAATTCACCTGAAGAACCGGAGCAGCCCTCACTGTTTTAATCATTCAGGGCCGTTATACTCGGGGCAGTATTTCTCCTTATCTGAGGTTATATTTTTATGGTACAGCGCATTACGATTGCCCCACAGGGACCGGAATTTTCACGCCTGGTGATGGGCTACTGGCGGTTGATGGAATGGAATATGTCCCCGCGCGAGCTGGCGAGCTTTATTGAGGAGCACGTTGAGTTGGGCATTACCACGGCGGATCACGCGGATATTTATGGCGGTTATGCGTGCGAAGCCGCCTTTGGCGAGGCCATGCGTCTGGTACCGCACCTGCGCAGCAAAATGGAGATTGTCACGAAGTGCGGCATCGCCACTACCGCTAAGCCAGAAAATGCCCTTGGCCACTACATTACCGACCGCGACTACATCATCAGCAGCGCAGAAAGCTCGCTAAAAAAACTCTCCACCGATTATCTGGACCTGCTGCTGATCCACCGTCCGGATCCGCTGATGGATGCCGATGAGGTCGCTGAGGCCTTCACCGCGCTGCATCACAGCGGCAAGGTTCGCCATTTCGGCGTCTCTAACTTTACCCCGGCACAGTTCTCGCTGCTGCAGTCTCGTCTGCCGTTTACTCTGGCAACAAACCAGGTTGAACTTTCCCCGGTGCACCAGCCGCTGCTGCTTGACGGCACGCTGGATCAGCTCCAGCAGCTGCGTATTCGCCCCATGGCCTGGTCCTGCCTCGGCGGCGGGCGTCTGTTTAATGACGACGAATTCCAGCCGCTGCGCGCTGAACTGCAGAAGGTGGCGGAGGAGCTTGGGGCCGACACCATCGAACAGGTGGTTTACGCCTGGGTTATGCGCTTGCCCTCTTCGCCGCTGCCGATTATCGGCTCCGGTAAGATCGAGCGCGTGCGCTCTGCTATTCACTCCCTGTCCCTGGAGATGACACGCCAGCAGTGGTTCCGCATCCGTAAGGCCGCGCTCGGCTACGACGTGCCTTAATCGTTACTGACCGTCTGCCAGCGTTCCGGCAGGCGGTGCCTGCTCCAGCTGCGAGAGCGAGCAATAAAGCCGCCAGATAATGCCAGCCAGCTCCCGGGCAGCGGGATCGTGATGATGCGCCAGCGTGTCACAAATTCTTTGCAGCTCCTTCAGTGATTCTGCCAGCGGCCTTTGCAGGACGCCGCGCTCGCTCATGACGTCGCGCAGGGTATGAAGACAAACATCCCTGACTATCGACAGCGGGTCCGACCGCGTCTCCCAGCCGCGCAGCTGCCAGACGACGTGCGAACAGTTGAGCAAGACCACGCCCCAGCGCAGCAGCCAGCGGCGGGCCGCTTCTTCCTTACTGTTGCTAAGCTGGCTGATGTGATGGTACACCAGCGACTCAAACTGGCTTTCGCTGTGCTGGGGCTTGCGGCTTAGCTGGTCGATAAACCCTCGCCGCAGCGCCCGGATATGTCGACGGCTTCGGCGAGTGTCCGAGCTGGGCCGCAGCACCGAAAAGGCCAGCCATGAAATGCCGACGCCGAGAACCTTGGCCAGGTTGTCATTGATAAAGCCGGCGAAGTCGTAAACCGGCGGGTTACTGACCGCCAGAAACGATCCCATAAATACGATGAGCTGCCCCCAAAGTGCGGCGCGTTTCGCCTGCTGGAGCTTCATGAGCTGCATGGTGAGCAGCAGCGGCAGCAGGAAAAGCAGGAACTGCCACAGCTGGGTCACCTGGATCATCAGGCCAAATTTCACCAGGAAACTGAACACCGACAGCCACAGCAGGGTGCGCATCAGCAGCGTCACCGAGCCAAGCGGTGAAGCCACCGAGGAGTAGAGCACGCAGCTGATGGCGGCCAGCGATAGCGCGCCGCCGCCCGACTCCCACTGGGTGCCGATGCACCATGCGCCGGTAAGCGTGATGGTGGCAAAGGTGCGAAGTGCGCTCCAGAGCGCCTCGGCGCTGTCTGTGTGGCGTGCAAGCGGCGGAGCCTGCGGCGGCGTAATGACCGACACCGGCGTGGCGTTTTCCAGCTCTTTCAGCCAGCGGCTGCTGTTGAGGTACAGCCAGCAAAAATAGCGAAGTCGATGCCAGAATGCCTGATGACGGTAATCATCCTGAGATGTAGGGGCAAGCTGCTGCAGGAGCCGGGCGACAGAGTATTTGTCGGCGTCCGGCTTCGCCAGCTCACGCAGCAGGCTATCCAGCACCGACCAGATATTGGCCGGCGCATCCGGCCAGTTAAGCAGCATACGCCGCAGGCTTGAGATGACGCTGGTCAGGCGCAGCTGCTGGTGGAGCAGGTAGTTCAGCAGGCTGTTCTGACGGCGAAAGCGGTAGTGGCTCCAGAAGGCCTGAATACGCAGCAGGTTCATGGTCAGGATCTGGCCGATAATCCCCTCATGCGCGGTGCGAATGGCGTCGGTCGTTTCCGGCTGCCAAAGCAGGCTGGCGTGCTCCAGTAAACGGCCATGCATGTTTTTCAGCGCGGTAACCAGCGCGCTGCCGTCCGAGGTGCTGGGCAGAACCATCATCATGAAGGCGCCGCACAGAATCCCGACCACCACCTCACAAACGCGGGCCTGGGCGATATCCCACAGCTGGGTCGACTCGACGGTATTGACCATCGGAAAGGCGATAATGGCGGCGGTGTATCCCGCCAGCATAAAGGCGTAGGCAACGTTATTCTGAAAATGGCTGGAGGCCCAGGTACACAGCGCCAGCCAGCTTGCCATGGCGAAGGTAAAGAGCCAGGGATCGTTCAGCGCGTTACCGGCAATGATGAGCGACGCTGCCGCGCCGATAAAACTGCCGGCGATACGGCCCAGGCTCTTACTGATCACCCCGCCGACGGTGGGGAAGCTCACGACCGCCGCGGAGGTCATCGCCCAGTAAGGTTCATCCAGATCCAGGCCATAGGCAATAGCCAGCGCCATTCCCATAGCAATGGCGTTGCGCAGGGCATAGCGCCATTGCCCGCCGGTTGCTTTACCCCACGGCGTGTTGCGCCACTCCAGAAAAGTGAGGTTCATCAGGGTTGAACGCTAACGGTACAGGTTGTGCCCGAGACGAGCGTGACATCTTTGGGTATGGCGTCGAGCGTAATGCGTACAGGCACCCGCTGCGCAAGGCGTACCCACGGCACGTTAGGCTTGATGTCCGGCACCAAATCGCTGTCGCTTTCAATGCTTTGGTCGTAGATAGCGCGACCGATGCTTTCCACTTTGCCCGTCAGCCTCTGGTTACCGTTATACAGGACAATCTGTACGGCATTGCCCGGCTGGATCCGGCGCAGCTTGGTCTCTTCGAAGTAGCCGACGACATAAAATGAGTGGCTGTCGACCAGCGCAAAAACCGGTTTTCCCTCGGTGGCGTAGTTCCCGGTGCGCGACGTCAGGTTGGTGACCCAGCCGTCGACCGGCGCGGTTACCGTCGTCTGCGAAAGCTGCCACTGGGCCTGCTCGAGCGTGGCCTGAGCGACCTTGACCGCCGCCTGCATAGCCTTGACGTTAATATTCGCGGTATCCATGTCCTCGGCGGAAATGTAGTTACGCGGCAGGTTGTGGCGGCGGTTAGCTTCGTTGCTGGCTTTGGCCAGATCCGACTGCGCCTTTGCCAGCTGCGCCTCTGCATTGAGCACGGCAATATGGTAAGGCGTTGCGTCGAGCGTAAACAGCGGCGCACCCTTGCTGACAAATTGATTATCTTTCACGTTGAGGGTGACGATGGTGCCGGACACCTGCGGCGTAATGCTGACCTGTTCGGCGCGCACTTTACCGTCACGCGTCCAGGGCGATTGCATGTAGTAGTTCCATAGCAGCCAGCCCGCCAGCAGCGCAGCGGCAAGAACAATCAGGGTGGAAAAGTATTTTATTGTTTTGAGATTCATTGCGTTACCACATCACCAAAAGAGCCATGCCGGCGCTGACGGACAGCGCGAAAAGGGATAAGTCCATCAGCGTGGGATGCCAGACTTCACCGGAATAGATCCAGTCGCGCAGCAAGCGGTGGAGGACCAGCCAGATAAAAAAGCCGACAAACACGGCCTTGAACAGCGGCGGAAAGTAAATCGACGCCCCAACCACAAAATCCTGAAGCGGGAAGCCGGATGGGCTAAAAGTGAGACTCACGTGGTGATAATCCTTTAAAAAAACGGGGTAGCTGCCGTTTCCCCTCACTTAGATGTAGAATAAAAGTATAGCTGTTCGCATAACTTCAGTGAAAGTAAGGGGTTTGTTTTTAACAGTTAATGCCTGCACAATAGTCTAAAATCAGTATAATAAGTTAGCAAGCTAATTATAAGGAGATGAAATTGGAATCGCCATCGCCATTAGGTTCGGATCTGGCTCGCCTGGTACGCATCTGGCGTGCGCTGATTGACCATCGCCTGAAACCTCTGGAATTGACACAGACACACTGGGTAACGCTGCATAATATTCATCAGCTGCCGCCAGACCAGTCACAGATTCAGTTGGCTAAAGCGATCGGCATTGAGCAACCGTCACTGGTTCGCACGCTGGATCAGCTCGAAGAAAAAGGGTTAATCTCGCGTAAAACTTGCGCGAACGACCGTCGGGCAAAACGGATCAAATTGACCGAGCAGGCCGCGCCCATCATCGAAAAGATGGAGGACGTGATAAACGAAACGCGTGGAGAGATCCTGACCGGGATTTCTCGCGAAGAGCAGGCGCTGTTAAGCAGCCTGATAAGCCGGCTTGAGCAAAATATTATTGAACTGCAGAACCGGGATTAATTTCTACGGGTGAGCAAAAGCCTCGCTGTTTATCCGGCGGGGCTTTTTTATTTTGCCGCTAACGCGTTAACCGGCGATCTTTAGCCCGGTAGCAAATAGTTAAGCCGGCGTCTGACTTTGCTTATCTCTATTTCAGAAGACTAAATGTAAATTTATTGTTTCTCTCTGCCGTCTCCCGCTTTTAATAATGCAGGCATGTTAATAAAAACGAGCCTGCACTATGTCTTATCGCATCAGTATCCTGGATAAAAGCCCGCTTGCGCCGAACGACAGCGCAACGGATGCCCTGACGCGCACGCTGCACCTTGCGCAGCAGGCAGAAGCCTGGGGCTATCACCGTTTCTGGCTGGCAGAGCATCACAATACGCCCCAGCTTGCCAGTCCCTCGCCTGAAGTGCTGATTGCCTGGATTGTCGGGCAAACTCGCCGCATCCGCGTTGGCTCCGGTGGCGTTATGCTGCAGCACTACAGCCCTTATAAAGTTGCCGAAAACTTTAACCTGCTTTCCTCGCTTGCGCCGGGGCGAATCGATCTCGGCATCGGAAAAGCGCCGGGAGGTTTACCGCTCTCTACTCAGGCACTGCAGCAGGGGGTATCGCAGGCGGCCAAAGGAACCTTTGATGAGCAGCTGACCCAGCTTGATGCGTGGCTGTCGCTGAGCGAACCGGCGGAAGACGAGAGCGTTCGGGCTACGCCGCTACCGGTTCAGCGCCCGGAGCGTTTTTTGCTGGGGGCAAGCCTGCAAAGCGCCCGGCTGGCGGCGAGCCTTGACTGGAATTTTGTTTTTGCTGCCCATCTTAACGGCGATAAAAACCTGCTGCGCGAGGTACTGAAAGAGTGGCGGGCGAACAGCCGTCGAGACGTGCTGGTGGCGGTGCAGGCAATTGTGGCGCCGGACGCCGGGCGCGCGGAAGCGCTTGCCGCACAGGTTGAGATCTGGGGCGTGGAGCTGGAAAACGGGCAGCGTGTGAGCGTGGCCAGCGAAGAGCAGGCGCACAGCTTTGCTCGCCAGTCAGGCAGTGCGCTACGCAGCCTGACGCGACGTGAACCTTCGCTGCTAAAAGGTACGCCGGAAGCGGTCAGGGAGGCGCTACAGGCGCTGCACGAGGAGTACGCTATCGATGAATTTATTATCGATACGCCGGTTGCCGAAGGCGCGGAACGCATCGCTTCACTGCGTCTGCTTGCTGAAGCTCATGCGGTGACGGAGGCGGCGGTATGACTTTTGCCCAGCAGCTGATCGACTGGCGCCGCGAACTGCACCGGTTCCCGGAGCTCTCTCTTGAGGAAGTGGAGACGACTTCCCGTATCCGGGACTGGTTGCAAAGCGCCGATATCCGTCTGCTTCCCTATTCACTGAAAACTGGCGTTGTTGCCGAGATAGGCGAAGGCGATAAGGCCATTGCGCTGCGTGCGGATATTGACGCGTTGCCCATCGAAGAAACCAGCGGCGTCGCCTTCCGTTCGCAAAATGCCGGCGTCATGCACGCCTGCGGGCATGACGTTCACAGCAGCGTGATGCTTGGGGCGGCGCTGCTGCTGAAGCAGAACGAAGCGCAGCTTAACGGGCGAGTGCGCATCCTGTTTCAGCCTGCAGAAGAGCGTTTCGGCGGGGCAACCACGCTGGTGAAGGCCGGCGTGCTGCAGGGGGTCTCGGCTATTTTTGGCATGCACAATGAGCCTAATCTGCCGGTTGGCGCCTTTGCCACTCGCGGCGGTGCGTTTTATGCCAACGTGGATCGCCTGGTCATTCAGGTGCGCGGTAAAGGGGCGCATGCCGCTCGTCCTCATGAGGGCAAAGATGCCATTTTACTTGCCAGCCAGCTGGTCAGCCTGCTGCAAAGCATCACCAGTCGGGAGGTCAATACGCTCGACTCGGCGGTACTGAGCATCACGCGCATTGCGGGCGGCAATACCTGGAACGTGCTGCCGGAAAGCGTCGAGCTGGAAGGGACGCTGCGCACCCATAGCGCCAGCGTGCGGGAGACGGTAAAAGCTCGGGTCCTTGAGATTGCCGCCGGTCTAGCCGCCGCCTTTGGGGCGGAAATCGATGTCACCTGGCATGCGGGACCGGACGCGCTGGTTAACGATGAACGCTGGGCTGAGTTTTCTCGCGAGGTGGCTGCGGCAGAAGGTTATGCGACCCGGCATGCAGATCTGCACCTCGGCGGTGAAGATTTTGCGGTCTACCTCCAGCATATTCCCGGCGCTTTTGTCAGCATCGGCAGCGACAGCCGCTACGGGCTTCATCATCCTGCCTTCAATCCCGATGAAAGGTTGATTGAACCAGCGGCTCGTTATTTCGCGCGGTTAGCGCAAACGGCATTGCAACAACTTTAACCCTAATCAGCGACGGCGGATTTAACGATCCGCATAAGGATGAGACATGTCAGAAAAACGACAATTACGGCTGGGTACGATATTACATGGCGCATCGGGAAATATGTCAGCCTGGCGTCATCCTGCCGCGGTAGCCGATGCCAGCATTAATTTTGAGTTTGTTAAACAAACCGCTTTGAAAGCGGAAGAAGGGAAACTGGACTTTATATTCGTTGCCGACGGACTGTATATAAACGAAAAATCTATCCCCCATTTTTTAAATCGCTTTGAACCGCTGACGGTATTATCCGCGCTCGCGAGCGTAACCCACCGTTTAGGTCTGGTGGGCACATTATCCACGTCCTACAGCGATCCTTTTACCACCGCCCGCCAGTTTGCAAGCCTCGATCATCTGAGCAACGGCCGTGCGGGGTGGAACGTAGTGACTTCCCCCCTTGAAGGTTCGGCCAAAAATTTCTCCAGAACCCAGCATCCTGAACATGCGCTGCGCTATCGCATCGCCGATGAATACCTGGACGTCGTCAAGGGGCTCTGGGACTCCTGGGAAGAGGATGCTTTTGTGCGGAACAAAGAGAGCGGGCAGTTTTTTGCCCCTGAAAAGCTGCATGCGCTAAACCATCAGGGGGATTTCTTCCAGGTGGCGGGGCCTCTTAACATTGGCCGCACGCCGCAGGGGCGCCCGATTGTGTTCCAGGCCGGAGCCTCGGAGGACGGCAAAAAGCTGGCGGCGAAACACGCCGATGCCATTTTTACCCACCATGAAACGCTTGCTGAGGCAAAAGCTTTTTACCGTGATGTGAAAAACCAGCTGGAAGCGCAAGGCCGCGAGGCTGATTCATTGCACATTTTCCAGGGCGTCAGCGTGATTGTTGGCAAAGATGCCGAAGACGCGGAGCAACAGTATCAAACTACCGCCGCGCTGGTGTCGGTTTCTGATGCCCTGAACTACCTGGGTCGCTATTTCGAACACCATGACTTTAGCCAGTACCCGCTGGACGAACCTTTCCCCGACCTTGGTGACCTTGGGCAGAACAGCTTCCGCAGCACCACCGATGAGATCAAGCGCAACGCCCGGGAACGCGGCTTAACTCTCCGCCAGGTCGCGCTGGAAGCCGCCAGCCCGAGACCGCGTTTCTCCGGCTCCCCGGAGGAGGTGGCAGACGGGCTTCAGCGCTGGTTTGAGGATCGCGCCGCCGACGGTTTTATTATCCAGGGAGGCACACCGGATACCTTCCCCCGGTTTGTGGAGCAGGTTGTACCCGTGCTGCAGGCCCGGGGCCTTTTCCGCACGGATTATCCCGGCACCACGCTGCGCGAGAGCTTTGGTTTAGCGCAGCCCGACAATCGCTACGGCAAATAAAGAGAAATGATTATGCAAAAAACATCGCTACTGCTGGCTATTGCGCTGGCATGGGCCCCGATTGCCTGGGCGAACGACGTCACCATCAATGGAACCGGAGTGAGCCTTGAGGCGAACAAATCGCCGATTAATACCGCCAAAAATCCGCAGGCCATCGCGCAGTTGCCGAAAGATTATCATTTTGCCGTTCCCGGTAAGTTTACCGTGGCAGTGGCGGCGCTCAACTCGCCGCCGCTGACGGTTTTTTCTGATGATAATAAAACGCTGCTCGGCAGCGAGGTGGACATTGCACGCCTGGTGGCCGACAGCCTCGGTCTTGAGCTTAACGTAGTGCCCACTTCCTGGGAGGACTGGCCGCTGGGGGTGGCGTCCGGGAAGTATGACGCCGCGATCAGCAATATTACCGTCACCAAAGATCGCAAAGAGAAGTTCGATTTCGCCACCTATCGTAAAGATTCTCTTGGCTTTTATGTGAAGGCCGACAGCCCGATCAAATCTCTCAGCCACGCGGAGGATATTGCCGGGTTGCGCATTGTGGTGGGCTCCGGCACCAATCAGGAAGCTATCCTGCTGGCGTGGAATGCTGAAAACCTGAAGAAAGGGCTCAAGCCATTTACTCCGGTTTACACCAAAGATGATGCCGCGCTGACGCTGGCGCTGCAGTCCGGGCGGGCCGATGCCTGGTTTGGACCGAACGTTACCGGGGCCTGGAAAGCGGCGCTGACTGGCAAGACCAGGCTGGTAGGGAGCGTTGACGGCGGCTGGCCAAAGGCCGCACACATTGCCGTTACGCTGAAAAAAGGCAGCGGGCTGGTTGAGCCGGTACAAACGGCGCTTAACGGTGCCATTCAGCAGGGCGACTACGCAAAAGTGCTCAACCGTTGGGGCGAGGGCGTGGAAAGTATTCCTGCCTCGGAAATCAACCCCGCGGGTTTAGGGGACTAAGGAGGTCTGTATGAGCGAACGTTTTCGCATTCTGTCCCCGGAGGCGCCTGAGCTGCAGCCGATCATTAACGGGCTGTTTGGTGAATACGCTGCCCGCTACGGGGATTTTTTCTCGCGTGATGCGGAGGTCGAGCTTACCGAATGGTATCTGCCGCCGCAGGGTATTTTTATCGTGCTTGAGCGTGAGGGCGAAATTATTGCCACCGGGGCCTATAAGCCCTATGACCAGCAAACCGCAGAAATTAAGCGCATCTGGACAAAGAGTACGTTACGCAAGCAGGGGCTGGCAGGGCGCGTAGTCCGTGAGCTGGAGCGCTATGCGCTTCAGGCGGGCTATAGCCGTATCTACCTGACCACCGGGTTTCGCCAGCCGGAGGCCGTCAGGCTCTACCTGAGCGAAGGCTACGACCCGCAATTCAGCCTGGAGGTCGACCCGGAAACGTTCAGCCTGCCGCCCCACGACGGGCGGCTGAGGTTTACCAAACTCTTATCGCTGGAAAGCCTGAGCAAAACGGCCTGAGGTATAACGATGAAATCTTCCGAAACCATTAAAGTGGTCCCTGCGCGCTACCCGCTGCGCACCGTGGGCGCGGTGATAGCGCTGTTCGTTCTCGCGGTGGTGGTGCAGTCTGTCGCGTTTAATCCTCGCTGGGAGTGGGGCGTTTTTGCGCAATGGTTTTTTAACCCGGTGATCCTGGAGGGGCTGGGACAAACACTGTTGCTGACGCTGTTGGGCACGGTGCTGAGCGTCATACTGGGCGGCCTGCTGGCGCTCGCCAGACTTTCGTCCTCCTGGCTGCTGAAGAGTCTGGCCTGGGGCTACATCTGGCTCTTCCGCTCGCTGCCGCTGATTGTGGTGCTGATCGTGCTTTACAACTTCTCCTATCTGTACGACAAGCTGTCGCTTGGCATCCCCTTTACCAGCATCGTCTGGGGCAGCTACGACACGATTAACGTGCTGGGGCAGTTTTCGACGGCGGTGGTTGGGTTGACGCTGGTGCAAAGCGCCTACACCGCAGAGATCGTGCGCGGTGGCTTTTTAGGCGTGGATCACGGGCAATATGAAGCCGCAGCAGCGCTAGGGTTACCTGCCTGGCGACGTACCGTGCGCATTATTCTGCCGCAGGCCCTGCGTACCATTCTGCCTGCCGGTTTCAACGAAATCATTAGCCTCGCCAAAGGCACGGCGATGGTTTACGTGCTGGCGATGCCGGAGCTGTTTTATACCATCCAGATGATCTACAACCGCACGCAGCAGGTGATCCCGCTGCTGATGGTGGCGGCCGTCTGGTATCTGGTGATCACCAGCGTCCTGTCGCTGATTCAGTATCTGGTTGAGCGCTCCCTGGCTCGCAGCGAGCGTCGCTCTGCTATCAATCAAACGCGCCCGGCCCGAAGCGCCGCGCCGTCCACAGCCGCCGTAACGCAGGAGCCGATTCATGCAAACCTCTCATAGTGGCCATATCTCGATCACCGGCGTCAGCAAGTACTTTGGGCGCCACAAGGCGCTGGACGATGTGTCGCTGGAGATACCGCCGGGGACGGTCACCGTAATTCTCGGCCCATCGGGCTCCGGTAAGTCAACGCTGCTGCGCACCATCAACCACCTGGAGCGCGTGGATGAAGGATTTATCCAGATTGACGGCGATTATATTGGCTACCGCCTGAAAGGCGACAAGCTGTACGAGCTTAAAGAAAAGGAGATCCTGCGCCAGCGAGCCAACGTGGGCTATGTCTTCCAGAACTTCAACCTGTTTCCCCATATGACGGTACTGGAAAACCTTATTGAAGCGCCGCTTGCCCATAAGCAGCTCAGCCGTAAAGAGGCGGTTGAACGTGCATATGAGCTGCTGGACGTGGTTGGCCTGCGTAATAAGGCCGACGCCTGGTCCCGGCATTTATCCGGCGGGCAGCAGCAGCGTATCGCGATTGCCCGCGCTCTGGCGCTTCGTCCGCGAGTAATGCTGTTTGATGAGCCCACCTCCGCGCTCGATCCTGAGCTGGTCGGTGAAGTGCTGGACGTCATTAAAAGGCTGGCTCGATCGGGCACCACGCTGGTGGTGGTCACCCACGAGATAGGTTTCGCCCGCGAGGTGGCCGATCAGGTGGTGTTTATGGTGGACGGTAAAATTGTTGAGCAGGGGAGCAGCGACGAAGTGTTGAATCGCCCGCAGCACTCGCGCACCCGGCAGTTTTTATCGAAGGTACTATGAAATGAAATATGGATTAATAGCGCTGCTGGTCTGTGCCTCAGCGGCCCAGGCGCATACGGGGATTGACCTGGCCGCCAATGAAAAACCGCTGAATATCGCCCGGGACGAGCAGGCCATTGCAAAAATTCCTGCGGGCTACCATTTTGTTGAGCCGGGCACGCTGACGGTGGCTATCTCCGCGCTAAATTCTCCGCCGCTGGCCCTGCTGGCTAGCGATAACCGCACGCGCATAGGCAGCGATCCGGATATTGCGCGGCTGCTGGCGGCAAGCCTTGGCCTGAAGCTTAAGCTCGTGCCTACCGCCTGGGAGGACTGGCCGCTGGGCATTACTTCCGGGCGTTATGACGTGGCGCTGGTGAATATTGCCGTGACGGAACAGCGTAAAGAGAAGTTCGACTTTGCCACCTATCGTGTGGATTCGCTCTCGTTTGCGGTGAAGGCCAGCAGTCCAATTCAGACGATTGGTAAGGCAGAAGATCTTGCGGGGCGCAAGGTTATCGTGGGAGCCGGAACGAATCAGGAGCGTATTCTTCTCGGCTGGAATGCGGAAAACGAACGCGCGGGGCGTGAACCAGCGTTGCCCGTCTACGTCACCGATGACGCCTCTGCGAACCTTTATATCCAGTCTGGCAGGGCCGATGTGTTCTTCGGGCCGCAGTCGATTACGGCTTATAAATCTGCGTTAACGGGGACCACGCGAGTGGTGGGGCTTGGGCCGAAAAAGGCCTATGTGGCGACCACCACGAAGAAAGGCAACGGGCTGGTGTATGCGCTGCAGGCGGCGCTGGATGGCGCGATTCAACGGGGAGAATATCAGCAGGTTCTGGCCAGGTGGGGAGAGCAGGGAGAAGCCGTTCCCGGTTCGGAAGTGAATCCCCCAGGCATAACCTACTAAAACAAAAGGCCCGCAGTGCGGGCCTTAAATCATTGAGCGTTATCTTAGCGAGGAGCAACGGTGATGTTGTTGCCGCTGCCGGAGATGGCAACGCGCTGACCAACGGAGTAACGAGTGTCACCCTGTTTCTGCACGGCAATGATGGTCTGACCGTCGTCTTTACGGATTTCCAGCTCAACGCCTTTGCTGTTACCCGCTGCGCCGCCAATGGCGTCGCCCGCCAGGCCGCCGGCTACTGCGCCGCCTGCGGTCGCCAGCGTACGGCCTGTGCCGCCGCCTACGGTGTTACCGAGCAGGCCGCCCAGCACCGCGCCGCCGATGGCGCCGATAGTGCTGTTGCCATCGCTGCCTTTAATGGTGACGGCGCGAACGTGGGTAATCGTACCGTAAGTCACGGTTCTTACCTGTTTAGCTTCCGACGCATTATAAACATCGCCGGACAGCCCTTCGTTAGCACAGCCAGCAAGGCTCAGAGCAACCAGTGAAACTGCCAAAACACGTGAAATCATTTGTACCTCTCCTGTGAACCCATCAACGCTCGGTGAGCATCCGTTGTGGCTAAATTATATGGCAATTCCTGGCCATAGTTCATATTTGTTCTACAACAATCCTGTAAAAATAGTAAATCAAATCTCTTTAACAACAATTAAACCGCTGCGCTTTGAGAATTTCGGTTAAGGCGCAGAACGTGTGTTGCGTCAGGTGACACAGATTATTAATAAAAATCATTAATAAATCATAACATTGCATGTTAGCTTAACAGCATCAACTTATCGCCCCGGCGAAAATAAGGAGTGACGATGAAATCAGGTCGCTATATTGGCGTGATGTCAGGTACCAGCCTGGACGGCATCGATGTGGTGCTGGCCGCTATCGATGAACATCTGGTCGTCCAGCAGGCGAGCTACAGTCACCCGATGCCGCTGGCCATCAAAAACGCCATTCTTGCCGTTTGCCAGGGGCAGCAGCTCACGCTCTCCCAGTTCGGCCAATTGGACAACCGCCTGGGAAAATTGTTCGCAGAGGCGGTGCAAATCCTTGTTAAACGAGAAGGGCTGCGCCCGGATGACGTTACCGCCATCGGCTGCCACGGTCAAACCGTCTGGCATGAACCCCAGGGTGAAGCCGCCCATACCCTCCAGATCGGCGACAATAACCAAATCGTGGCGTTGACCGGTATTACCGTGGTGGGCGATTTTCGCCGCCGCGATATGGCCCTCGGCGGGCAGGGGGCACCGCTGGTGCCGGCGTTTCATCAGGCGCTGCTGGCTCACCCGGTGGAACGCCGTATGGTGCTTAATATCGGCGGCATTGCTAATCTCTCGCTGCTGATCCCCGGCCAGCCCGTCAGAGGCTATGATACCGGGCCCGGCAACATGCTGATGGATGCGTGGATCTGGCGGCAGCGGGGGAAAGGCTACGACAAAGACGCCGAATGGGCGAGCGGCGGAAGGGTCATTATTCCTTTACTCCAGCAGATGCTAAGCGATCCCTATTTTTCGGCTCCCGCACCCAAGAGTACCGGCCGCGAGTACTTTAACTATGGCTGGCTTGAGCGCCAGCTAGCCAGGTTCCCGGCGCTGGCGGGAGAAGATGTTCAGGCCACGCTCACCGAGCTGACCGCCACAACCATCGCCGAGCAGGTGCTGTTAAGCGGCGGCTGCGAGCGCGTCATGGTCTGCGGCGGAGGCAGCCGTAACCCGCTGTTAATGGCTCGCCTGGCCGCGCTGCTGCCGGGGATAGAGGTGACGACGACCGACGAGGCCGGGATCAGCGGTGACGACATGGAGGCGCTGGCTTTTGCCTGGCTGGCCTATCGCACAATGTCCGGCCTGCCGGGGAATCTTCCTTCCGTCACCGGAGCCTCTGAGCCTACGATTCTCGGCGCCATCTATCCGGCTAATCCTCGCCATAATCGGAGTTAACTGAAATTATCCTCATCAGGAAACCGTTAAACTGAGCTTGTCAGGAGGGCGCAGGCCCTCCAGGGATAAGAAGATCTTCAGGATACTCAGATGAAAAAACTGCTTGTTGCCACCCTGCCAATGCTGCTTGCCGGCTGTAGCTACTACAACGCTTTCCTCGAAAGAATGCATACCGACACCCTGGCCTATAAGTGCGATGAAAAGCCGCTGACCGTAAAGCTGAATAACGACAAACAGCAGGTGAGCTTTGTCTACGACAACCAGCTGCTGACGCTTACTCAGGGCCTTTCCGCCTCCGGCGCCCGTTACACCGACGGCGTTTACGTATTGTGGTCTAAGGGCGACAGCGCCACGGTCTACCGTAAAGACACTATCGTGCTGAATAATTGCCAGCTGCAAACGGCCAAACGTTGAGATTTCTCGGGGTGGAGAGCACAATAGCTCCACCCGAAGATAGCCTGACGTAACGCCATGTCTGATAACGACTCTTTGCAACAGATTGCGCACCTGCGCCGCGAATACACCAAAGGCGGCCTTCGCCGCCGCGATCTCACCGACACGCCGCTGCCGCTGTTTGAACGCTGGCTGGCGCAGGCCTGCGAGGCGAAGCTTGCCGACCCGACGGCGATGGTCGTCGCGACGGTTGATGAAAACGGCCAGCCCTACCAGCGCATCGTGCTGCTCAAGCATTTCGACGAAAGAGGGCTGGTGTTTTACACCAATCTCGGCTCGCGCAAGGCGCACCATATCGAACACAATCCGCGAGTCAGCCTGCATTTCCCCTGGCACATGCTGGAACGTCAGGTGATGGTGCAGGGCACCGCCGAACGTCTTTCTACGCTTGAAGTGCTGAAGTACTTCCATAGCCGCCCGAAGGATAGCCAGATCGGGGCCTGGGTGTCGAAGCAGTCGAGCCGCATTTCCGCGCGCGGCGTGCTTGAAAGTAAATTCCTTGAGCTTAAACAGAAGTTCCAGCAGGGCGAGGTGCCGCTGCCGAGTTTCTGGGGCGGCTACCGCGTCAGCATTGAACAGATGGAGTTCTGGCAGGGAGGAGAACACCGCCTGCACGACCGCTTCCTTTACCAGCGCGACGGAACTGCCTGGAAAATAGACCGTCTCGCACCGTAAAGTCAGGATTTTCACCTTAAGCGCTGGTGCTAACTGTGTCAGCGCTTTATTCTATGTCCCCTAAAAAATGAACTCTTTCGCCAGTGGGCGAAAAGCCGTGTACCGGCAAAGGTGCAGTCGTATAGAGATGGAGAATTTGATGGCGAACATCAATTTGATAAAACAATTGCAAGAGCGGGGCCTGGTGGCCCAGGTGACGGATGAGGATGCGTTAGCAGAGCGACTGGCGCAGGGGCCAATTGCACTCTATTGCGGCTTCGATCCGACCGCCGACAGCCTGCATTTGGGCCATCTGGTTCCGCTGCTGTGCCTGAAACGCTTTCAGGAAGCAGGCCACAAGCCGGTTGCCCTCGTGGGCGGCGCGACCGGTCTTATCGGCGACCCAAGCTTTAAAGCCGTTGAGCGCAAGCTGAACACCGAAGATACCGTGCAGGAGTGGGTGGAAAAAATTCGCCGTCAGGTTGCGCCGTTCCTCGACTTTGACTGCGGTGAAAACTCTGCCGTCGCGGCAAACAACTATGACTGGTTCGGCAGCATGAACGTGCTGACCTTCCTGCGCGATATCGGCAAGCACTTCTCTGTTAACCAGATGATTAACAAAGAGGCCGTAAAACAGCGCCTGAACCGTGATGACGTTGGGATCTCCTTTACCGAGTTCTCCTATAACCTGCTGCAGGGTTACGACTTTGCCTGCCTGAATAAACTGCACGGCGTGGTGCTGCAGATCGGCGGTTCTGACCAGTGGGGCAACATTACCTCCGGTATCGACCTGACTCGTCGTCTGCACCAGCAGCAGGCGTTCGGCCTGACCGTTCCGCTGATCACCAAATCCGACGGCACTAAGTTCGGTAAAACCGAAGGCGGCGCGGTCTGGCTGGATCCAAAGAAAACCAGCCCGTACAAATTCTATCAGTTCTGGATCAACACCGCGGACGCGGACGTTTATCGCTTCCTGAAGTTCTTCACCTTTATGGACATTGCAGAGATCAACGCTCTGGAAGAAGAAGACAAAAACAGCGGTGCCGCGCCTCGCGCTCAGTACGTGCTGGCAGAGCAGGTGACTCGTCTGGTCCACGGTGAAGAAGGGTTGACCGCCGCCAAACGCATCACCGCCAGCCTGTTTAACGGCAACCTCAGCGATCTGAGCGAAGCGGACTTCGAACAGCTGGCTCAGGACGGCGTACCGATGGTGGAAATCGAGCGCGGTGCTGACCTGCAGCAGGCGCTGGTGGACTCCGAGCTTCAGCCATCCCGTGGCCAGGCCCGTAAGACCATCGCTCAGAATGCGATTACCATTAACGGCGAGAAGCAGTCTGATCCGGAATATACCTTCACCGAAGGCGATATTCTGTTTAACCGTTACACCCTGCTGCGTCGCGGTAAAAAGAACTACTGCCTCGTCTGCTGGAAATAAGTTATAAGTTCGGAAAAACACGGCTCAGGCCGTGTTTTTTTTAGCAAGCACAACACCTGGCGATACCTGAGTAGAAAATGAAAAACATTCTTGCCATCCAGTCCCATGTGGTATTTGGTCACGCCGGCAACAGCGCCGCCGAATTTCCGATGCGCCGCCTGGGCGCTAACGTCTGGCCGCTAAACACGGTGCAGTTCTCCAACCACACGCAGTACGGGAAATGGACCGGCAGCGTGATGCCCGCCAGCCATCTGAGCGAGATTGTGCAGGGGATTGCGGATATCGGCCAGCTGCAGCGCTGTGACGCGGTGCTGAGCGGCTATCTGGGCTCGGCGGAGCAGGGGGAGCATATTCTCTCTATCGTGCGTCAGGTGAAGGCGGCTAACCCCAACGCCAAATACTTCTGCGATCCCGTGATGGGCCATCCGGAAAAAGGGTGCATAGTGGCCCCGGGCGTGGCGGAGTACCACACGCGTTACGCCATGCCGGCAAGCGATATTATTGCCCCTAACCTGATTGAGCTGGAAATCCTCAGCGGCCACAGCGTTAACAACGTGGACGAAGCCGTGGCGACGGCCCGCGAGCTTATCGCCCAGGGACCAGAAATCGTGCTGGTGAAGCACCTGGCGCGGGCGGGCTATCAGCAGGATCGTTTTGAAATGCTGCTGGTGACGGCTGAAGAGGCGTGGCACATTCACCGCCCGCTGGTGGACTTCGGTGAGCGTCAGCCCGTGGGCGTAGGCGATGTAACCAGTGGTCTGCTGCTGGTTAAGCTGCTGCAGGGCGCGACGCTGCGTGAGGCACTCGAGCACGTTACGGCGGCGGTATACGACATTATGATCGTCACCAAACGCATGGAAGAGTATGAGCTACAGCTGGTCGCCGCTCAGGACGGGATTGCCAAACCTGAGCATTACTTCACCGCGGTGAAGCTCTGAAATAGAAAGGCCCTCAACTGAACTGAGGGCCTTTTGCTATTGAGGAGGAGTTAAATCCCTTCGTCGGCCAGCGCCGCAGAAACCGTTGGGCGCGCCTTCATACGTTCAACGAACTCTTCGATATTCGTCAGGCCTGTCAGGTCCAGCTTCAGGGCATAGGCCCAGCGCAGCACGGTAAACAGGTAAGCATCTACCACCGTGAAGCGTGAACCCATCAGCCACTGCTTGTCTTTCAGCGACTCATTCACGTAATGGAATTTCTTCTCCATCTGCTGGCGAACCACTGCCTTGAACTCTTCAGGCGTGGCCGGGTTGAACAGCGGAGAGAAGCCTTTGTGCAGCTCGGTTGCGACGTAGTTCAGCCACTCCAGCGTGTGGTAGCGGGTCATACTGCCTGACGGCGCCAGCAGCTGACGGTCCGGGACCTTATCAGCCAGATACTGGACGATAGCCACGCCTTCGGTCAGCAGGGAGCCGTCATCCAGCACCAGGGCAGGCACCTGGCCTTTTGGGTTGATGGCAAGGAAATCGTCGCCGTTTTCGGTGCGTTTGGTTGCCAGGTCGACTTTCACCAGCGAGAAGTCCAGACCTGATTCACGCAGAATAATGTGTGGGGAGAGGGAACAGGCACCGGGCTTGAAATACAGTTTCATGACTAACTCCTTTGGGGCGCTAAGATAACTTATGGTAGTGCGGACGCAGTGAAAAAAAAAGCCGCCGGCTGTCAGGCCTGCGGCTAAATTATCATTTTTCCAGGGATTGTTACGCCGTAGCGGTTTTATTAACCTTTTCCGCTTTGTCTTCGCTCTGCGTCATGCGGTTCAGCTTAGGCGCCGTCAGCAGCATCAGCACGGCAATCACCGCGGTGACGATACCGATCTGCATGAAGACACGACCGTAGACTTCCAGAGAGAGCAGCGGATCGGTGACGTTTTCCGGTACCGCCATCAGGCCAGCCACTTTACCGGCGATGATTGCCGCACCTGCAGTAGTCAGGAACCAGCTGCCCATGATGAAGCCCATCAGGCGCTGCGGTACCAGCTGCGCAACCATGGCGAGACCCAGACCGGAAATCATCAGCTCGCCGATACTCTGCAGCGCATAGCTCAGGATCAGCCAGTTCACGGAGACGATACCCGCTTCGTTGGCAAACTTCGTCCCGACCGGCAGCACCAGGAAGGCAAAGGAGCACAGCACCATACCGATAGCGAACTTGTGCGGCATTGGCAGACGGTCACCCATCTTGTTGTAGATAGCGGCCAGAATCGGGCTACCAATCATGATCCAGAACGGGTTCAGCGCCTGGAACTGCTCGGCCTCGAAGGTGATGCCCATGATTTCATGGCCCACGTTACGAATGGCGAAGAAGTTCAGGGACGTTGGCATCTGGCTGTAGAGCACGAAGAAGACGATAGCTTCTACCATCAGGATGAAAGCGACGATCATCTTACGGCGAGCGGCACCTTTCATCGCAAAGGCTTCTTTAGCGAAGATAATGACGATGCCCAGCGCGACCAGACCCAGCACGGCGCGAGCAATGCCCTGGTTGTGGAGCAGCCAGGTCGCAACGGTAATCAGCACCACCACGCCTGCGATGGTTGCCAGCAGCTTGCCAAAGTGTACCGGCGCGAAGTCAGGTTTAGATCCGTAGTTCTTCACCCACTTCTTACAGAAGATGAAGTTCACCAGAGTGATCAGCATACCGACGAAGCTCAGAGAGAACGCGGTGCTCCAGCCGTACTGCGCAGCAAGCCATGGGGTGGCGAGCATCGAGAAGAAGGAGCCGATGTTGATGGACATGTAGTACATGGTGAATGCACCGTCCAGCCGCGGATCGTCTTTCTCATAGCAGGTAGAAAGCAGCGAGGAGGGGTTAGCCTTGAACAGGCCGTTACCTACCGCGATGGTTGCCATACCGATATAAACTACGCTCACGTCGTGACCGGACCAGGCAACAAGGGCGTAACCGATGGCCAGTACGATGGTACCGAGCATGATGACGCGTTTTGTCCCGAGCACTTTATCGCCCAGCCAGCCGCCAATTGCCACAAGGCCGTAGACCAGGGCGCTAAAGGAGGAGAACAGCGTAATGGAGTCCGCTTCGGACATGCCCAGCATTTTGACCAGGTAAACGGCCATGATGCCCTGCAGGCCGTAATAGCCGAAACGCTCCCAGAGTTCAATGGAGAAAATCAGGTAAAACGATTTTGGTTGCTTAAACGCGTTAAGACTTACGTTTTCTGCTGGTTCTTTGTTTGCAGTCGACACATATACCTCTTTTTTTACATCCCGCTTTAATGAGGGGCTTGCTCATGCCTTACCGCATCGGTAAGCATTTTTCTTGTTATAAGGAAGGAAAAACGGGAGGTAATGTTCACTATCCCGGGAGCGCAGGCAAGGGGTTTGCAATAATCTGTTACATATATCTATGGCAAGATAATACGCCGTCTGGTGAATTGTTATTCAGCGTTAAATTTTACCAATTCATTTATTAACGATTTTTTGTCTTTTTTAGAAGCGATTTTTTAACATGATAGCAATATGTTCTGCTTTTAAGGCTTAAAAGCAGTGTTAATGACCATAGTATTCAATATGAATGGCCTATTGTATTGTAGTGGATCCATTATTCCTAACGATAGCAGCGCGTTAGAGATGTTTTGATTACCTTTTGGCAACCTCAGGTTATCAAAGTGATTTAGATCACAAATCTATAGAAATTTCTTATCGCAAAAAAACGATTTACCTGGTCAGGCGATTATTGAACGAACAATATAAATGCAGTCGGCCTACGGGATGGCATAAAAGCGTGCTGAGGCGGTATTTATCAGGTGGGAGAGCGATAAGAAAAGCCCGGTAGTAGCCCGGGCGCGGGCGATCAGGCGTCAACCTTCTCTTTGAATTCGCACAGATCTTCGATAATGCATGAGCCACAGCGCGGCTTGCGGGCAATGCAGGTATAGCGGCCATGAAGGATGAGCCAGTGGTGGCAGTCGACCTTAAATTCTGCAGGAACAACCTTTAGCAGCTTTTCCTCTACCTGCTCGACGTTTTTCCCCACGGCAAACTGGGTGCGGTTACAAACCCGGAAGATATGGGTATCAACGGCAATAGTCGGCCAGCCAAAGGCGGTATTCAGTACGACGTTTGCCGTTTTACGGCCCACGCCGGGGAGGGCTTCCAGCGCCGCTCTGTCTTCCGGCACTTCGCCACCGTGCAGCTCCAGCAGCATCCGGCAGGTTTTGATGACGTTTTCTGCTTTGCTGTTAAACAAGCCGATGGTTTTGATGTACTCCTTTACGCCGTCCACGCCGAGCGCCAGCATCGTCGCCGGAGTATTGGCGACAGGGTAAAGCTTTGCCGTCGCCTTATTGACGCTGACGTCGGTGGCCTGAGCGGACAGCAGAACCGCAATCAGCAGCTCAAAAGGGCTGCTGAAGTTGAGCTCGGTTGTTGGGTGAGGATTGTTGTCTCTCAGGCGAGTGAGGATCTCAATGCGCTTGCTGTTATTCATTACGCCTTCTCTGCAGAGCCTTCCACGACGGCGCTTTCACGGGCGCGGCGAGCCTTCATTTTTTCATCAATGAGGTATTTTATCGCCAACAGCATGCCAAGACCAATAAAGGCGCCCGGCGGCAGCATGGCAAGCAGGAAAGGCGTGTCGGTATGGAAGACTTCAATGCGCAGCGCTTTGGCCCAGTTGCCGAGCAGGCCGTCTGCGCCGTCAAACAGCGTGCCGTTGCCGATGATTTCGCGGAGGGAACCCAGCACGAACATTGCGCTGGTGGCGCCAAGACCGGTGGCAAAGCCGTCCAGCGCGGCATAAGGCACGCTGGCTTTAGCCGCGTAGGCTTCTGCTCGCCCAACGACAATACAGTTGGTCACGATAAGCGGGATAAAGATCCCCAGTGACTGGTAGAGCCCGAATGCATAGGCGTTGATCAGCATCTGCACGATGCTTACCACCGAGGCGATGATCAGCACGTAAACCGGAATACGAATTTCAGCCGGCACCCAGCGACGTAGCGCCGAGATTGTTCCGTTGGTTAGCGTCAGCACCAGCGTCGTGGCAAGTCCCAGCCCCAGGGCGTTGGTTGCTGTCGAGGTGACGGCAAGCAGCGGGCAAAGGCCAAGCAGCTGAACCAGTGCCGAGTTGTTCTTCCACAGTCCGTTTATCAGGACGCGTTTTGTTTCGCTCATTGTTGATCTCCACAGGCAGGCAGTTCGTTGAGCTGCTGCGGCAGGGTCTCTGCAAACAGGCCTGCACGCTTAACGGCGTTAACGACCGCGCGTGGGGTAATGGTCGCCCCGGTAAATTGAGTGAACTGGCCGCCGTCTTTTTGCACCGCCCAGTCAGGATCATTGCTGCCCTGGATATGTTTGTTGGCAAAATGGGTGATCCAGTCGCTCAGACGCAGCTCTATCTTGTCGCCAAGACCCGGTGTTTCATGGTGTTCGGTGACGCGCGTGCCGAGTATGGTGCCGTTAAAATCTGCGGCAACCAGAATCTGTATAGCACCAGAATAGCCGTCCGGCGCGGTGGCCTCCATCACAACGGCAACCGGCTTATCGCCTTTGCGCGCAACATAGATGTGCCGCTCGCCTTTGCCGAGAGGAGAGTCCTTCACCAGCAGGCAGCTGTTCTGGATGCGGTTATCGTAAACATCATCTGAGATAACCTGATCGAACAGCATCTTTTGCTGTAGCGCAGACTGCTGCGCGATAGTCGGTTTGGTGAGCTCATTGACCAGCGCCGTGAGTCCGGTAAACAGGGCGGCAAACAGCGCCAGGGCTATGCCATGCTTTTGCATTGTCTTAAACATAGCGTCTCCTTAACGGTGGCCGTAAGCACGAGGGCGAGTGTAGTAGTCAATCAGCGGCACGGTAATGTTGCCCAGCAGGACGGCAAACGCAACGCCATCGGGGTAGCCGCCGTAGGTACGAATCAGCCAAACCAGCAGGCCCACCAGCGCACCGAAAATGAGCCTGCCGCGATTAGTGGTCGAGGCAGTGACCGGGTCGGTAAGGATAAAGAACGCGCCAAGCATGGTCGCGCCGGAAAGCAGGTGAACCATCGGAGAGAGGCATTTTTCCGGGGAGATAACCCAGCCGAGCGTCGAGCAGACAGTTAATGCGACCAGGAAGCCTGCCGGGATATGCCAGCGGATGGTGCCGCGCCACAGCAGGAACAGGCCTCCCGCAAGATAAGCGAGGTTAACCCATTGCCAGCCGAGACCCGCCAGCGCGCCGCCGTAGATGGGGGCGCTCAGCAGCTGCTCAGCGGAATGGCCGGCATGCAGGCCGGTTTTAAACGTGTCCAGCGGGGTCGCCTGGCTGATGCCGTCTACGCCCATGCGCAGCGTATCCATAGTACCGCCGGTGGCGGTTGCCCCGTGGAAAATAACCTGCAGGCTGTCAACGAAACCCGGCACCGTCGCGGCGATGGACTGCGGCGGTAGCCAGGAGGTCATCTGCACCGGGAAAGCAATAAGCAGCACAACGTAGCCGATCATCGCCGGGTTAAACGGGTTGTTGCCGAGGCCGCCATAAAGCTGCTTGGCAATGATGATGGCAAATACCATACCGAGCACCACCATCCACCATGGCGCAAGCGGAGGAATACTTATCCCCAGCAGCAGGCCGGTGAGCAGCGCCGAATTATCGCCCAGCTGGCTTTGCAGCGGCCTTTTGCGCAGGCGTAGCACCAGCGCTTCTGCCGCCATGGCGCTGACAATCCCCAGCGCGACCTGAATCAGCGTTCCCCAGCCAAACCAGTACCACTGCATCGCGATGCCGGGCAGGGCCGCGAGAGAAACCAGCATCATAATACGCGCGGTGCTGCGCTGATTATGGGTGAACGGGGAGCTTGCGATTTTAAAAACCATTTATTCCTCTGGAGACATCTGAGCGGCTTTACGCGCCTGAACTCGGGCGATTGCCGCCGCCACTGCAGCTTTACGTGGATCTTGTTCTTCTTGTGGGGCAGCGTCTTCCGCCTGCGTTTGCTGCGCTGCCTTACGGGCTTTAGCGCGAGCAATGGCGGCTTCGACAGCGGCTTTACGCGGATCTACGGCTTCCTGTTCAACCGCTACAGGCTCGGCGCTTTCTGCATTTTGTGCAGCCTTACGGGCTTTGGCACGGGCAATAGCCGCTTCAACGGCGGCTTTGCGCGGATCGACCTCGGTACCGACCGGGGCGTCTGCGTGCTGGGCCTTCTCGGCCTGGCGCGCCCGTGCTTCGGCTTTGCGGGCTTCGCGGGCAGCGATCGCCTCGCCGTTGTCCGGCACGCTGCCTGCTTTTACGATAATAGGCTCGTCACCGGCCTGGGCCTTTTTGCTCTTCACGCGGGCCAGCGCAGCCTGAATAGCGTCATTATCTTTCGCCGAGGGCTGAACTGCGGCATTTTTGTGGCGCTCAAGGCGGGCGGCTTTCTCTCGCTCAAGCCTTTCCTGCCGGGCCTCAAAGCGTGCCTTGGCCTCAACGGTACGTTTTGCCTCCAGGGCGATCTCACGGATCTCCGCTTTTTCCTGACGGAAGTACTGCACCAGCGGGATATTACTTGGGCAAACGTAGGCGCAGGCGCCGCATTCGATACAGTCCGACAGGTTGTAAGCGGTGGCTTTATCGTGCTGCTGACCTTTACTGAACCAGTAAAGCTGCTGCGGCAGCAGGTCGGCAGGGCAGGAGTCCGCGCAGGCGCTACAGCGAATGCAGCCTTGCTCCTCTTCCTGCTCACCCATTTCAGCCGCGGAAGGCGCAAGCAGGCAGTTGGTGATTTTTACGACCGGCACGTCGAGCCACGGCAGGGTGAAGCCCATCAGCGGGCCGCCCATAATCACTTTTTGCTCCAGGCCAGGGCGGAAGCCGGCATAGTCGAGCAGGTGATTAACCGGGGTGCCGAGCCGCGCCCAGACGTTGCCCGGCTGGGCGATTGACTCGCCGGTCAGCGTCACAACGCGCTCGGTAAGAGGTTCGCCGTCGATTACCGCACGTTTGATAGCGTAAGCGGTGCCGACGTTTTGCATCAGAACGCCGATATCAGATGAGCGGCCACCGTGGGGAACCTGTTTACCTGTCAGAATTTGCGTGAGCTGTTTAGCGCCGCCGGACGGGTATTTTGTTGGGATCACCCGCAACTGCATGTCGTGGCTGTCTGCCAGTACCGCACGCATCATCGAAATCGCCTGAGGCTTGTTGTCCTCAATGCCGATAAGGATTCGCTGCGGCTTCAGAATATGGGCGAGGATGCGCGCGCCTTCGACGATCTGCGCCGCACAGTCCTGCATCAGGCGATCGTCGGCGGTGATATAGGGCTCACACTCGGCGGCATTAATAATCAGCGTCTCGATGTTATCGCCGCCGCCCTGTAGCTTGCTGCCCGTAGGGAAGCCAGCACCGCCCAGCCCGGCCACGCCAAACTGATGAATGCGCTCGATGAGCGCCTCTCGGCTGCGGCAGCGGTAATCGCTCCAGCCGTCACGCTCAATCCAGCGGTCCTCGCCGTCGGCATCGAGAATAACGCTAAGCTCCGCCAGGCCGGAAGGGTGGGCGGTGGAATGAGGCGCGATCTCTTTGATGGTGCCGGAGGTGGGCGCGTGTACCGGCAGCATGCGCCCGCGCCCGCGAGTCAGCGGCTGACCCCGCAGCACATAATCTCCAGGCTTCACGCACAGCTCGCCTTCAGCACCGATATGCTGTTTTAGCGGAATAGCCAGGCGGGACGGCAGCGGTACCTGGCGCAGCGGCGTACCGTTCGACTGGGTTTTCATTTCGGGAGGATGAATGCCGCCGTCAAAGTCCCAGATTCTGTCTTTTTTAAAACGATTGAAAATATTAAGCATGATTGTCCGCCGGGATCATACGCACCGGGATAGTCTGCAAATCCCATTTCCAGCTTTCGGTAGTGGGGCTGACCGGGATCAGTTCAATGCAGCGAGTCGGGCAGGGGTCGACACAAAGATTACAGCCCGTGCACTGGTCGCTAATGACGGTGTGCATCGCGCGGGTTGCGCCGACAATGGCGTCAACGGGGCAGGCCTGAATGCATTTTGTGCAGCCGATGCAGTTCGCTTCGTCAATAACAGCCAGCATGCGCACCGGCTCTGCGGCGGTGGCGTCGCCGTCAATTGGCTGGGGCTCCACATTGAGGGCGCTGGCAATCTTAAGCATCACGGCTTCGCCGCCGGGGGCGCAAAGGTTGATTTTCGCCCCCTGATTACCTACGGCTTCCGCATAAGGGCGGCAGCCAGGGTAGCCGCACTGGCCGCACTGGCTTTGCGGCAGCAGCTCATCTATACGGTCTACAATCGGATCTTCTTCCACTTCGAAGCGGCGAGAGGCGTAGCCAAGGATCAGGCCGAACAGCAGCCCCATCAGCGTGACCGAAATAATAGCCATCCACAACGTTGTCATCAGAACTTCACCAGCCCGCTAAAGCCCATAAAGGCAAGGGCCATCAGACCCGCGGTGACCAGCGCGATGGCGTTACCGCGAAACGGTGCCGGGATGTCGGCTACGACCATGCGTTCGCGAATAGCGGCAAAAAGCACCATCACCAGCGAGAAGCCCAGCGCGGCGGAAAAACCGTAAACCGCAGACTGCAGGAAATTATGGCCGAGATTGATATTGAGCAGCGCCACGCCGAGTACGGCGCAGTTGGTGGTAATCAGCGGCAGGAAGATGCCCAGCAGGCGATATAACGCGGGGCTGGTTTTACGCACCACCATTTCGGTGAACTGCACGACGACCGCAATAACCAGAATAAAGGCCAGCGTCCGCAGATAAATCAGATCCAGCGGCACGAGGATAAGCTCGTCAATAATCCAGGCAAAAATAGAGGCGAGCGTCATCACGAAGGTCGTGGCAAGCCCCATGCCGATGGCGCTTTCCAGTTTTTTGGAAACGCCCATAAACGGACACAGGCCAAGGAACTTCACTAACACGAAGTTATTGACGAGGACGGTACCAACGAAGAGCAGCAAATAATCTGACATGATTCGACCTGAAACAAAAAAAGCCGCCTATTATCGACTAATCGGCGGGTGGCGACAACGGGCTATCTATAGGGTTATTACGGGTTAATAAAGGTCTGCTTCACTCGCTTAGAACGCTTCAGATAGGGCACCAGCAGTGCGGCAGCAAGCAGGGAAGGCAGCAGCAGCTGGACGGCAATCCTGTCGCTTACCGGCGAGAAGGCAAAAGATTTAATCGCCAGCAGCACGGTCAGCAGCAGCCAAAGAATATAGTGGCGCACCACGTTTTTGCGACGTTTAAAGAAGGCGATGGTCAACCACAGCGTGTAGCCCCACATCACCATGGCGCTGCAGACGGACAGGGTAAACAACATCGTGGTTTTTGCATCCGCCTGAGTCAGCGCCTGGCGCGCTTCTGGAGAAAGCATCATCATCAGGAAACTTAACAGCGCCACGGAGCTGCTGAGCAACGACATCAGTAACCAGGCCAGGGGGGCAAGCAGCCAGCCGGCAATACGCGGGGGTTGGGGCGTCGTCATGTTTCCTCCCGATTTGTCATAGAGTGAATAAAGCGGGGGGATTATAAGGGATTTTACCGCTAAAGCTACCGGCAAGGGCTACAGAACGTAACGCCAGACCGTTTTGGGGACGCATCCGAGGTCGAAAAGGCGTCCGCCGGAGGCCAGCTCGGCCCTGCGATGATCCGCCGCCCGGTACATATTCATGATTTCGTGACTGTCCGTCAGGGTGTAATTGAGATGGTCGAAGAGCTTTTCCAGATTTTCCTGAGAGCTTATTTTGCGAAATTTCATCAGGTAGTCGAGGGCGCTGAGCTGGGTTGGATTTTCCATAGGCATTAAGAATAGATAAAGTTGGCTTTGAGAAGGGAACGATAGTAATCGCAAATGCGGCAGCGGCTTAGCGCTATTGCTAACCGACGGGATAATTAGGAGTTTTCTTTGGATTTACCAGGACAAGAGGGGCTACAAATATCTTAAGTCCGATTAGCAATAATGGCGGTCTACCGCCTGGCCAATACGCAATCCATAAACTTGTAGTTGTCCCCCGTCGAGGGATGAGGTGAAATGCTTAAGTTCATTAAAGAGAGGAAGACAAATGAGTGATACCCTTCGCGTCGGGCTTATCGGTTACGGCTACGCCAGTAAGACTTTTCATGCGCCGCTAATTTCCGGTACGCCAGGAATGACCCTCGCAGCCGTCTCCAGTAGTGACGCCAGCAAGGTGCACGCTGACTGGCCGGGCTTGACGGTGGTGTCCGATCCTCAGCACCTGTTTAAGGATCCCGCTATCGATCTCATTGTCATTCCTACCCCGAATGACACCCACTTCCCCCTGGCTAAAGCGGCGCTTGAGGCCGGGAAGCACGTCATTGTCGACAAGCCTTTTACCGTCACGCTGTCGCAGGCGCGGGAGCTGGATGCGCTGGCCAAAAAGCTCGGCCTGCTGCTCTCCGTGTTCCACAATCGCCGCTGGGATAGCGACTTCCTGACGGTTAAAAATCTGCTGGCGGAAGGCTCTCTCGGGGAAGTGGCTTATTTTGAATCCCACTTTGACCGCTACCGCCCGCAGGTGCGTAACCGCTGGCGCGAGCAGGCGGGCGTTGGCAGCGGTATCTGGTACGATCTTGGGCCACATTTGCTTGACCAGGCCATCAACCTGTTTGGGCTGCCTGTCAGCCTGACCGTCGACCTCGCGCAGCTTCGTTCGGGTGCGCAGGCGACCGACTATTTCCATGCCGTGCTGGCTTATCCCCAGCGTCGCGTGGTGCTGCACGGTACGTTGCTGGCGGTGGCTGAAACCGCACGCTATATCATTCACGGCACTCGCGGTAGCTACATTAAATATGGCCTGGATCCGCAAGAAGATCGCCTGAAAGCCGGAGAGCGTTTGCCTCAGGAGGACTGGGGGTATGATATGCGTGACGGCGTGCTGACCACGGCGCAGGGCGAGGTAGTGGAGGAGCAAACGCTGCTCACCCTTCCGGGGAACTATCCTGCTTATTATGCCGGGATCCGCGATGCGTTGACCGGTAACGGCGAAAACCCGGTACCGGCGGCCCAGGCGATTCA
This sequence comes from Cedecea lapagei, assembly GCF_900635955.1. GTDB lineage: Bacteria > Pseudomonadota > Gammaproteobacteria > Enterobacterales > Enterobacteriaceae > Cedecea > Cedecea lapagei. The sequence goes on along the minus strand of NZ_LR134201.1, from coordinate 2,603,535 downwards.
GGTTATGGAGCTGATTGAGCTTGGTATCGAGTCAGCTAAAAAACGCGCGACGCTTAACCTTGCCTGAAAATATCCCTCACCGCGAGGTGAGGGACTTTAACGCTAGTGCAGATTATTAAAGTTGTAGGTAAAGGTCAGGCTGAAGCGCACGTCGCGTCGGCTGCTATCGCTGGGTAAATCAGCCAGCGGCCTGGCTGCCTCTACGGCGATGGAATAGTGTTGGCTGTCGCCCACCATCACCCCGGTTGCAATAGAGGCCAGACGCTGGTGGCGGAAGCCCTGCTGGTTGAACCAGGTCTGGGCGGTATCGGCGACGATATAGGGCTGCACCGTGTTAATCCAGACGCCTTTATCGAGATGATGAAGATAGCGCATCTCAACCTGCCCGCCGTAGCCGTAATCTCCGCTGGCTTCGCCGTCAGGGTAGCCACGGCCATAGCGCTGGGCGCCAAAGCTCGCTCGCTCGGCCTCGGGCAAATTATTGTTCGACCAGTCCCCCTCCACTGACGTACTCAGACGCCAGTTTGGCGCCACCATCCAGGCCGCATCGGCGTTGGCCTTCCAGCGCGTAAAGTTGAGGTTTGTGTTTGATCCAGGTGTTACGCTCGCCCCAAGGGAATCAATCCCTTTACGCAGGGTCAGACGCGCGCTCCAGTTGGCTTTATCGTACTCCCGATAGCCCCAGGCCGAAAATTCTGCCGCCGGGTAGCGAGCGTGCTGGCTGACGCCCGGCAAATCAAGAGTGTTACCAAAACCTCTGGCACGCAGCGCATAATCGTCGCGCTTATCGACATAATCCAGCCCGCCGCTTATCGAGAATTGCTTCTTCCGCTCAAGCAGCAGCGGGTAGCTGAAGGCTATCCCGCCGGTGTACTGGGTGGTTTTCTCTCTGGCATCGATGGCAATGTTCTGCGGTAGATAAAGCAGAGGCGTATAGTCGCGCGGATCTTCGCGATAGAAGCTGCCTTTCAGCTGCATCAGCAGGCCATTGTCGGTGAGGTATTGCTGATAGTTGGCGCCAAAATAGGTTTTTTTGGTGCTGTTATCCAGCGGGATTAAGGTAGCCAGCCCTAGCTGATCGCCGTGGCTGGTCAGGTTGCTGAGCGTGCCGTTAACCAGCGCCAGGTTTGACCCCTTACGGGTATCTATCGTGGATGAGATATCCCAGATGTGGGGTTGCGTAGCGTCAACTTTCATATCGGCCGCGCCGTAAATATTATTGGGCATCGCGGCGTTAGCCTCAACTTTGGTCGCCGGCGTGCGCTGCATCAGCAGGCTATAGCGATCGAACGTTGCCTGACTTAACGGCCTTTCGTTCATCATTAACGCCGATAAGCGGCTCAGGCGCTCGCTGGTGCTGGCGTTGTCGCTATGGATGTTGCTGTGCGCGATATACCCCTCAACCAGCACAATGCGCACCGTCCCTTGGTGGAAGTTATCGCTCGGCAGGTAAGCATAAGAAAGCGGCAGGCCATCCTGCTGATAGCGCCGGGTAATGTCGTTGGTTAACGTCATCAGCTGCGACAGCGGCACGGTTTTGCCTACTAGCGGCACAAACGGCTTAACCAGCGAGTCGAGTTTGTAGCGCGTACCGCCAATAAACTGCAGATGTTTCACCGTAATCGGCGTCTGCGGGGTGAACTGCGGCGCCGGTAGCGCGGTCTTCACCTCGGGCTGTTTTTGCTGGGCAACCGGGATGGCAAGCGAGCGGGCGGCCTTTGCTGGGTTATTGGGGTCGATAAGCGTGGGTGATATATCAGCATAGCTGATACTCAAAGTTGCTCCGTACAGCAGCAGTATACCCAGACGATTGTCCATAGTGAGCTCCCTTAACTGCGCAGCGAAGAACATGCTGTGAAATAAGTGCTCCCGCCGTTATCACGGGAGCACGTGAGCCTGGTAAGCTCTATTTAGTTTTCAGAAGCCCGCCAACCGCGCCGGTAAGCCCGGCCTGCTGGCCTGTAGTTGTGTTACTGCCTGTCGCACTGGCGTTAACGCTGGTGGTTAACGAAGAGGTCAGGCCGCTCACAGTTGTGCCGAGGTTGGTGACAAGACCATTGCCCCCCGCATCGACGGAACCCGAGGCACCCGCTGAAACTGTGCCAGAGCTACCGCTTCCGCTGGTTTGTACCGGTTTCACCAGCGCACCGCTGTCCGTCACGGCCTGCCCGGTATTCTGCACCACCTGTCCGAGGCCGCTGAGGGAAGGGTTACTGCTGCTGATGTTGGTCCCCAGCCCGCTCACGGTCCCTCCTGCGGAAGTCAGAATATTGTTCACCGGCGTGCCTAAACCGGTGGCGCCACCTACGGCCTGAGTCGCTTTCTGGGTGTCAGCGAGCGTGGTATTGACTACGCCCGTCGCGCCGGTCGTCAGGTTGGATACTGCAGGGCTTTGTACCGTTTGGGTCAGTCCGTTACCTGTTACGGTGACAACTTGTCCTGCGGTATTAACAAGCCCGCCAGCGGCACCGGTCACACCGCTAGCCGGCGAATTGGCCGTTGAGCTTGCGAGATTGGTTCCTATTGCCGAGACCGTTGTACCTAGCCCTGAAACAGCATTGGTTGAGCCGGTCAGCATCGTGCCCAGACCGTTAGGGTTGTTTGCGTTGCCAGGGCCGTTGACTACGCCATTACCCACGGTTGAAATGGCGCTTCCCGTGCCGCCGAGGGCTACGGCTACCGTCGAGGTGACAGGATTATTTACTGGTAGCTGAGACGCAACCCCACTGACCGTGCCGCCAACGCCGCCAATGGCGCCACCAGCATCTTTGATGATGTTATTTCCGGCGCTGTTAGAAAACGTTGTGCCGCCGCCAGAACCGCCTCCTGAACCTCCACCGCCTGAGCCTGAACCTCCACCGCCTGTGCCGGAGCCTCCGCCACCTGTTCCGACACCGGAACCCCCACCACCCGTGCCTGTTCCGGTCCCGGTGCCTCCACCCGAACCACTCTCTGTACCCGAGCCTGACCCGTTTCCACCAGAACCCGAGCCGCCACTGCCGTTGCTGGCGGTGTCGGTGCCCGTAGTGCCGGCCGACCCGGCTGTTTTCGCCGTATTGTGTGAACCGCCGCCGCCGCCGCTACAGGCAGACAGCGAAAATGCGAGAAGTACCGCCATCGCAATAGCGCTGAGGCGGCCAATGTTATTTGAGCGCATAGCAATACTCCACTATTAGCACGCCGGACGGCGTATTAATAAGTGTATGGCGTATTTTAATCACTGCCATATTATTGGCAGTTAAATATGAATTCTCACTTACAAATGAGAGTGTTGTTCTTATTTTTATGCTTCGAAGGCTAATATTTTTATTTTAAGCGATTGTTTATCAATGTCTTTTAATTTTACCGTTCGGTAAATAAATATTTAATAAGATCACCTTGATTAACCAGGGTTTCTGTTCTTTAAATAAATCATAAATTAAGTGAGGCTGCATTTCTATTGCGGTTTTAGTTACGCTAAATCGCTAGCTTTTCGCTGCTGAACAAATACTGATACAACTCTGCCTTATTTTTTGGCATGTTACCGAATTGTTAGCTCGCCAGCGGGGCCAATTTGTTGCAAAGTAAACGCCAGAATGACATTAGAGACACAGAGGACAGGATGGGCTGGCTGCAAAAACTAAAAATTGACAACTTTTTACTGATCATGATTGGCGTGGTGATCGTGGCGTCGCTGTTTCCCTGCGAGGGGATCGTGAAGACCGGATTTGAATATCTGACCACCTTTGCGATAGCGCTGCTCTTCTTTATGCACGGGGCAAAACTTTCGCGCGATGCCATCGTGGCGGGGATAGGGCACTGGAAACTTCATTTTGGTGGTGTTCCTTAGCACCTTTGCCCTGTTCCCGTTACTCGGGCTGGCGATGGGCTTCCTCTCTCCGGCCATCCTTAGCCAACCGCTTTATATGGGGTTCCTGTACCTTTGTGCGCTGCCGGCGACGGTGCAGTCGGCGATCGCCTTTACTTCCGTTGCCGGGGGGAATGTGGCCGCTGCAGTTTGTAGCGCGTCGGCGTCCAGTATCCTGGGTATCTTCCTTTCTCCTGTTCTGGTGGGAGCCCTCATGCAGACGCAGGAAGGCTCCACCGATACGCTGCACGCGATAGGCAAAATCATTATGCAGCTGATGGTACCGTTTGTTATCGGCCATCTCTCCCGACCGCTGATCGGCAAATGGGTGGATCGTCATAAAAAACTGATTAGCCTCACCGATCGCTCATCTATTCTGCTCGTGGTTTACGTGGCGTTCAGCGAAGCGGTAGTCGAAGGCATTTGGCACCAGGTGAACGGTTTCTCGCTGCTGATGGTGCTGGTTTGCTCGCTGGTGCTGCTGGCGATTGTGCTGGTGGTGAACACCCTGGCGGCACGGCTGTTAGGGTTTAATACAGCCGATGAGATAACCATCGTTTTCTGCGGCTCGAAGAAAAGCCTGGCGAACGGCGTGCCGATGGCGAATGTGCTTTTTCCCGCCAGCGCGGTAGGGATGATGGTGCTGCCGCTGATGATTTTCCACCAGATCCAGCTGATGGTCTGTGCCGTACTGGCGCAGCGCTATGCACGCAAAACGGCGGAAGAAAAACGGCAGCTGGAATCAGCGTCCTGACGCCGGCTGCCGGTATTTGTTACGCGGCCTGAACCTTAGCGATAAGCGCCTGTTTTTCGGCTTCGCTGAGGAAGGCTATCTTCAGGCCGTTCTCCTGTGCGGTGCGAATGTGCGCCGCGCTGAGGCCGGCCTGAGGTGCGGCAACGGTGTATTCGTGAATAATATCGATGCCCTGAACTGCCGGGTCATCGGTATTAATGGTTGCCAGTACGCCGTGATCCAGGAAGGCGATCAGCGGGTGCTTGTCCAGCGCAGCAACGGTGCTGGTCTGGATGTTTGAGGTCAGGCAGGACTCGATGCCGATCTTGTGCTCAACAAGGAAGTCCATCAGCGCCGGATCTTCTACTGCCTTCACGCCGTGGCCAATACGCTCCGCGCCCAGCTCACGAATTGCCTGCCAGATACTTTCTGGACCCGCCGCTTCCCCCGCGTGAACGGTAATGCGCCAGCCGGCATCACGAGCGCGGTTAAAGTGATTCAGGAACAGGCTGCCCGGGAAACCCAGTTCGTCGCCGGCCAGATCCAGGGCGGTAATGCTGTCGCGGTGAGCGAGAAGGGCGTTGAGCTCGGCTTCACAGGCGGCCTCGCCAAAGGTACGGCTCATGATGCCAATCAGGCGCGCTTCTACGCCAAAGTCGCGGCAGCCCTGGCGAACGCCTTCGATTACCGCTTCAACTACGCCCGCTACCGGCAGGTTATGGCTCATCGCCATATAGCCCGGAGAGAAGCGCAGTTCGACATAGTGCAGGCCGTTACGAGCGGCATCTTCTATATTCTCCCAGGCTACGCGACGGCAGGCGTCGAGGTCACCCAGCACTTTTACGCCCCAGTCCAGCTTCTGCAGGAAGCTCACAAGGTCCGGCGCGGTTTCAACGACCTGAACATGGGGGCGCAGAGTGTCGAGCGTGTTGGCTGGCAAAGAGAGATTAAACTGGCGGCCGAGATCGAGGATGGTTTGTGCACGAATATTGCCATCAAGGTGGCGGTGCAAATCGGTTAACGGCAGGGTGGTATCAATCATGGTCGCACTCTTTTTTTGATTAAAGTGCGGCGTATTCTAACATAGGTCAGCAAGGCGATAACATCACTTGTCGCAAACAGAGAGGATGAACCGTTTTGGCGCGCGGCTCGAGTTCACAGCCTCCGGGCCTGCCCGTATACCTCACAGAATATTTCCAGGGACACTTTAGTGCCGAACGACTCTGATAACCCCGGCTTGCGGTCGATATTTCCCAATCAACAATGAAACTTTCAGGAATATATCCTTGCCTTAGAGTCCTTCTTTTATAGGGATATTTGCGGGAATCGTATCGCGGGTCGATATTAATAGTATTTAACCCCGGTAATTATTTCATCTTAACTCATTAACTGCCTTAGTTAATTCTCTTTCTGATCGAGGGGGTTGGCATTTTTTTCTCTTCAATTCGCCGCTTTCTGCAATATTAAACTATAGTTAAGCCGCTACTAAATAAATTTACCTGCCAGATGAAAAGGATGTGAAGCGTCAGGCGTGCGGAGGAACAGGTCGCATGCAGGATATTTAGGGTTCAGGGTAATTATTTAGATAATGCATCATCCGGCCTGCAGATATATCGAATTCATCAGTGAGGGTATACCCCTCGCTGATGATTAATGGCGAAGGCCAAATATGTCAAACAACATTGAAGATAAGGACCGAGCATGGAAATGGAAAATAACATCATTATCGCCAGGAAAATATCGTGGGGAAGCATTATCGGTGGGGTAATTACCGTGTTAGCCATCTCCCTGTTACTGTCAACGCTTGGCACCAGCCTGGGCTTTTCTATTGTCGATCCTGTTTCGGACGATCCGGTGAACGGCGCCGCAACGACGGTCGCAATCTGGTCGGCGCTCTCCATCATACTGAGCCTGGCCGTTGGCGCTTATATCGCCGGGCGGCTTGCGGCCATCGATGGTGTTATCCACGGATTCCTGGTATGGGCCACTTCCCTGATTGTTGCTGCGGTGCTCGGTGGGCTCCTGGCAGGAACGGCGATCAAGGCAACGGGAAATGCACTTGGCGCGGTTGTCTCCGCTTCTGGCAGCGTGATATCGGCCACCGGCTCAGCCATCGGTAAAGGCGCATCTGGACTAGCGGATGTTGGGGGCAAGGTGTTTGATAAACTGAATATTGATACCAGTCTGAAATCTGAGGATCTGCCCGCCAACGTTGCCGATGCGTTGAAAAAAAGCGGTATCCCGTCTCTGCAACCAGAGTTTATGCAGCAGCAGCTTGAAGGGGCGAAAAATGACCTGAGCGAGGCGGCTAAGGCCTTTGCGACCCAGCCTCAGGAGAGCGATGCCATCGTGCAGAAACTCGTTGCAAACCTGAAACAGCGAGTTCAGGCCGTTGGCCAGGATGTTGATGAAGCTGCCCTGAAAAAGGCGCTGAGCGAAAACACCACCCTGACGCCGGAAGAGGTCGATAAAACGGCGGCGAACGTGATTGAAGCGAAAAAGAGAACGGCGGAGCTGGTGAATCAGCGGCTGAACGAGGCAGAGGTCAAAATCAACCAGGCCAAACAGGAATATGCTGAGCTGAAGCAGAAGGCCCGTGAACAGGCTGCCGCTGCCGCGGATGCTATCGCTCGTGCGGCGCTGTGGTCGTTTTTTGCCCTGTTAATCGGCGCAGTGGTCAGTGCTCTGGCAGGGCTGTGGGGCGTGCGTAGCAATGTGCGTCTGGCCAGGGCAAGGGTCGAATAAGCTGGAGACTGCCTTTAAACAATGAAACGGCCTTTCGGCCGTTTCATCTTCATTGAGCAGGGGGTGATAAACCTCGGCATCTACCCCCGCGCTCTGTCACTCAGGCCTTGACCGCACGTTTCTCATCGATCAAACGACGCAGCTGTGGAATGAGCAGCAGCAAAATCACGCCGGTAGCGACTGAACCCCAACCAAGCTGGTTAAAGACCGTGCTGTAGCCAGGATCGGTCAAGGCTGGTGTGGTGCCGCTGTTCTGCGGCATACGGCCAGAAACATACCCCGCCAGTACCGAAGCAACGCCGGTTACCATCATCCAGCATCCCATCATCAGCCCCTGGAGATTGGCCGGTGCCAGTTTGCCGATCATTGAGTAGCCCACCGGAGAAATCAGCAGTTCACCGATGCTTTGCAGAATGTAGCTGATAACAATCCACTTCAGCGCAACCATACCGTCCGCGCCCGCCATGGAAATACCCAGCGGCAGCACCAGCATGCCAAGCCCCATACAGAACAGTGAAGAGGCAAACTGCGCCGGAATATCAATACGCACGCCGCGATCGCGAAGGCGTTTGAACAGCCAGGCCATCAGCGGACCGCCGATCACAATAACGATGGTGTTGATGTTTTGCAGCCACTGGGGAGACACCTGCCAGCCAAAGGCGTTCAGGGTCACGTTATGTTCGGCAAACAGGGTCAACCCCATCGGCGCCAGCTGATAGAGTGACCAGAAGACCAGCGAACCAGCCGCCAGCAGCAGGTAGGCCACCATGCGGCGGCGCTCTTGTTGGCGGGAGTGGCGGGCCGTCATGACGCACAGCATAAGGAATACCAGCGCGCCCAGCACCAGTACAAAGCTGCTGCTGAATTCAGGGTGGCCCAGCAGCAGGCGCAGTACCGGCACCAGCAGGACGAGGATCAGCAGGCCAAATGCCATGCGCAGGTAGAAACCTTTTCCTTTGACGTGCTGTAGTGGAGTACTGATGTCGGCCAGCACTGGCCAGCGAAGCAGGGTGATGATCACCGCGGCTACGTTGCCGAGGGTGGCAAACAGGAACAGCGCCCGGTAGCTTTCGGTCAACTGGTAGTAGCCCGCAACGGTAAAGCCGATAAAGAAGCCCAGGTTCATCCCGGCGTAGTTCCACAGGAACGCGGCTTCACGGCGATCGTCATCAGGCGCAAAGCGCTGGGTCAGCATCATGTTCAGACAGGTGACGTTCAGCCCGCTGCCGCTCAGGAACATCGCCAGCCCCCACCACAGGCCGGTCAGCCCTGCTTCGGCAATCAGGTAACAGCCTGCTACCTGCAGAAGCATACCCAGAACAAACAGGTTGCGGTTACTGAGATAGCGCCCGCCGAGGCAGCCGCCGAAAAGGTGTAGCCCGTAGTTAAATGCGCCGAAGATACCCATCATGGCATCGGCCTGGCCATCGCTGAAGCCGAGGCGTTTCGTCACGTACAGGACCAGGGTGGAGTACAGAACCGCGAAGCCGAGGGTCGCGAACATCTGGATGAAGAATAATGCACCGGAGCCGGGAGGGATCGCCTGCTGCGAGGCGTGGCCGGAAGATAAACTCATGCTGGTCTCTCTCTGAACAACAAAAAGACCCGGGAGGCAGGGGCGTCACCGGGTCTGTTTTCTATGACTATGATGAACGAGCATTTTCGTCGCTTTTAGCGGTTTTATGCAAAGCAGAATGACTAAATATTCAGTTTAAATAATTTCAAAATTTTACAAAACCGTGAACTTTCCCTACGAAAGCGCAGAAAATCATCCCTCTTCGGCGCTACGGGGAAACGCCAGCTGACCGGTGACCTCTCCCCAGGTAGCGCCCGCGGGCGACTGAAACAGCCGATGCTGCGCGCAATACACCGGGTTGATCATCCCTTCTAACGTGCCGTTGCTGCGGCGGATATCCCAGCGAACCCAGGCATGCTGTGTCATATCGCAGCGTATATTCTGCGGCGTAGTCTCAAGGGCGTGCTCTGCCAGGATGCCCGCATCCGATACCACCTGAAGCGTGTAGCGCTGTTCGGGGTCTTTTACCGCAACGGTCAGGACAATCTGCTGTCCATCGGCGGCATCACCTGGCAGCAACGCGCCGTCATTCAGGCTAAAGTTCAGACCACAGCGTCGCTCAAAATAACAATGTCCCTTTTTAATGGCCGCAAGAATGGCTTCCCCGCTGAGCGCCGAAGCGTAAACATAAGTGCTCGGATCGCCATATATTGAGGGCTCAGTTGCCTGCGGGTAGCGCTCATGAGGCTGCATATGGCAATCGCTGCCGCCGACGGCGTAGATACGATGCCCGGCGTTCCACAGCGCACTGAATATCTCAACGACCTGCTCATTGGCGACAGAGGCATTTTTCCAGGTCGGATCGTTGAGCACTTCCAGCACGTCAATCTCCGCCAGCGGCATGTCGTCATATAGCCAGCTCCATGGATGCAGCATGGCATGGTTCACGCTCAGCACGCTTTCCGGGCGCTTGAGCGCAATGCCTTGAGCGAGGAGTCCTCGGCTGCTGTAGTCGGCGTGGTACATATTCAGCGTGGCGGCTGGGCCATGAACGTTCAGGTGGCCTTTATCGGCGGTGACTTCGATGCCGGGTAACAGCAGCACGCTGTCGTGACGTGGAAAGCAGGCGTGGGAAAGGTTGTGTTCTGTCAGGAAAAAGAAATCCAGCCCCTGTTCCGCCATGATGTCCAGCGCCTCCGGCAGCGTGTTATTGCCGTCAGAAAGGGTGGTATGCCCGTGTAGATCGCCGCGATACCAACCCGGCCGATCGCTAAGGGTGCGCTGGTAGTCAAAATTAATTTGATGGTCGGGCCGCAGCACGTCCAGCCTGGCAAAATCGACAGGGGCGGCGAGTACCTCAAAGCTGATGTTTAGCCGGTAGCTCATCGGCTGCGGCGAACGGCTTTCGCCGATGACGTTATAGATATGCAGCTGCCACTCTCCCGCCGGGAGTTCACCGGGCAGCGCGCCAACTGAAGCCCATTCAGGGCAAACTGTCAGTATTTTCTCCGGTTTTTGCAGCATCACCGAGGCCCGCAGCTGCCGTCGGCTGTCGTACATGTAACAATACAGATGCCCGGTGCGCAGCGTGGTGCCCGTCAGGCTGATCGCCGGGGTATTGGCTGCTACGGAAAAGGAGTGAACAACGTGACCGAAGGGAATTTCACCGGAAAAAACGTGCATGATTAGCTCCTGTTTTTAATCGACAAGAGCTTAAGGGGAACGGGTGAAGATAGTATGGCGGTTGAGTGTCGGAAAGATGACGGCGAGATGAACGCCGCCAGAGGAAAAAGGGGAGCATCTCCCCTTTATGTCTACCGCAGGGATTGGATCCCATTGAGCAGCCGATCAACGCCGGCTTCAAGTTTGACGCGCGGACATCCGGCGTTCAGGCGAATAAAACCGTTACCCTCCACGCCGTAGGTGTAGCCCGGCATGATGGCGACTTTCTGCTGCTCAATAAGCACTTTCTGCAGCGCACGATCGTCCAGCCCAAGCGGGCGTAAATCGATCCAGGCCAGGTAGGTGGACTGCGGTGGCTGCCAGTTAAGCTCCGGGAAAGCCTGGTTCAGCCTGTCGGCCACGAACTGCAGGTTGCTTGTCAGGTAGTCTCGCAGCGCATCGAGCCAGGATTCGCCTTCGCGGTAGGCGGCGATGTGGGCGACGATAGCCAAAACAGCAGGAGAAGAGAGCCCATCCTGCCCTTTGAGCACGCTAAGGTAGTGCTGGCGATCCTCTTCATCATCGATCAGCCCGTAAGCGCCGGTAAGCGCAGGGATGTTGAAGCTTTTCGAGCCAGAGGTGAACAGCGCCCAGCGACCGCTGCCGATCTCGCACCAGGGAATATGGCGATTTTCACCCCAGACCATGTCCATGTGGATCTCATCGCTAATCACCCGCACGTCGTGGCGCTCGCAGAGTTCAGCCATAAGCTCAAGCTCTGCGCGGGTCCAGACCTTTCCGGTTGGGTTATGCGGGCTGCACAGCAGCATAATTTTGCATTCCGGGCGGGCAAGCAGCGCCTCCAGCTCTGTCATATCACACTGCCAGCCGGTCGCCGTTTTTTGCAGCGGAGCGCTTAAAACCTGACGCTGATTGCCTTCTATCGCTTTATAGAAGGCATCGTAGGCCGGCGTGTGAATAAGCACGCTCTCGCCCGGCTGTGACCACTGTCGAATAAGCTGCGAAACCATATAAATCACGGAAGGGCCATAGACCACGCTTTCCGGGTCAATGGAGCATGCGAAACGCTGCCTGTACCAGTGGGCGATGGCGCCGAGGAACTCCTCGTTCTTCCAGCGGCTGTAGCCCAGTACCCCGTGGGCCAGTCGTTTTTGCAGGGCTTCAAGGATGCAGGGGGCGGTAGGGAAGTCCATATCGGAGATGGTGAAGGGCAGCAGGTCGGCTGAACCAAAGCGATCGGCCACATAATCCCACTGGGTGCACCAGGTGCCATGGCGGTCTACCGGAACAGAAAAATCAAACATAAAGCCTCACAGCAAAGAGAGCGCCGAAGCGCTCTTTGGTGAATTAAGCCTCGACGGTTCGCATCAGGCCGACCATCTCATCTTTTACCGACTGAACCTGCGGCCCAATAACGACCTGGAGGTTGTGCTCGTTGAGCTGCACGACGCCGATAGCGCGGTTAGCCTTAAGGGCTGCGGTATCTACCAGCGACATATCTTTTACCGAAAGACGCAGGCGGGTGATGCAGTTATCCAGCGTGGTAATGTTATCGCTGCCGCCCAGGGCGGCCAGAATTGCCGGAACATTATAGCCGGACTTGCCGGGCTGGCCGATAATCGGTTTTTCCGCCGTGGTGGTTTCAATATCGCGACCTGGGGTTTTGATATTGAAGCGGGTAATGGCGAAACGGAAGATGGCGTAGTAACCCGCAAACCAGACTGCCGCCACGACCGGCACCATATACCATTTGGTCGACAGGCCGTGCAGCACGCCAAAGACGAAGAAGTCGATAATGTTGCCGTCGGTGTTACCGATGGTAACGCCCAGCACCGACATCATGGTGAAGCCGATCCCCGTCAGCACCGCGTGAATGAGATACAGAACCGGGGCGACGAACAGGAACAGGAACTCGATGGGCTCGGTGGTGCCGCCGACAACGCAGGCAATCACACCGGAGATCAGCAGCCCTTTAATTTTATGACGGTTCTCAGGGCGTGCGCAGTGGTACATTGCCAGTGCGGCGCCAGGCAGGCCGCCAAGGAATGCCGGCATTTTACCCTGAGAGAGGAACTGTGTAGCGCTTTCAGAGAAGCCGTGCGTGGTCGGGCAACTTAACTGGGCCTGGAAGATGGTCAGCGCGCCGCTTACTGTATGGCCGCAGACGTCCATGGTGCCGCCGGCTTCGGTAAAGCGAATCAGGGCGACCAGAATGTGCTGCAGGCCAAACGGCAGCAGCAGACGTTCGCCGGTGCCGAAGATCATCGGTCCAAATACGCCAGCGCTGTGGATCATATAACCCAGAGCGTTGATCCCGGCGGCAAAGATTGGCCAGATTAGCGGAATAACCAGCCCGACAAGGCCCATCACTACGGTAGTAATAATCGGCACAAAACGGGTGCCGCCGAAGAATGCCAGCGCATCCGGCAGGCGAATGTTGTGGAAACGCTCATGCAGCAGGTAAACGATGATCCCGGCAATGACCGCCCCGAGAATACCGGTATCAATGGACTGAACGCCCAGCACGCTTTGAATGTTGTTGGCCTTCAGAATCACGGCGTCAGTGGTTGGCAAAATGCCTTTGGCGGTGAGCCAGAAGTTAACCGCCAGGTTCATCACCATATAGCCGACGAAGCCGGCAAAAGCCGCAACGCCTTTGTTTTCACGCGCCAGGCCAAGCGGAATAGCAATACAGAACATCACCGGCAGGAAGCTGAAGGCGAACGAGCCCATTTTGCTCATCCAGGTGAAGAGCAGCTGCAATACAGGGTTACCCAGCCACGGGATCTCCGTGATGACATCATGGCTGCTCAGCGAACTGCCGATGCCCAGCATAATGCCGCAGAAAGAGAGCAGCGCCACCGGCAACATAAAGGTTTTGCCAAGGTTTTGAAAAAATTCCCACAGCGATTTTTTTTGTGGTGTATTAGCCGCCATCACGACTCCTTAACCCGGTTAATATGAGATGTTGAGTAACTGAAGTTTGGCGATGATAAAACGTTTTACCTAAGTTTATCGTGAGGGCGATCGCAGAATTACCGCGCATAATGCCGTTCAATATGCCAGCATTAGTAAAACGTTTTATCTTTATATTTATCGATTCACGGAGGATCTGACCTGACGATGTCGACGCTGACCAAAAGAATCACTATTAACGAGGTTGCCGAGGCCGCAGGCGTATCGGTGACCACGGTATCGCTGGTGCTCAGCGGTAAGGGCAGGATCTCCGCCGCGACCGGTCAGCGGGTGAATGAGGCTATCGAAAAGTTAGGCTTCGTGCGTAATCGTCAGGCGGCCTCGCTGCGCGGCGGGCAGAGCGGGGTGATTGGCCTGATCGTCAGGGACCTGTGTAATCCTTTTTACGCCGAACTCACCGCCGGGCTGACGGAAGCGCTGGAGCAGCAGGGGCAGCTGCTGTTTCTGACCCAAAGCGGCAGCAAAGGGCAGCATATGCAGCGCTGTTTTGACACGCTGGTGGCCCAGGGCGTTGACGGCATTATTATTGCCGGTGCGGCGGGACAGGGTGCCGACCTACGCGAAATGGCGGCGCAGAATAAACTGCCGCTGGTCTTTGCTTCGCGGGCGAGCTATCTGGATGAGGTTGATATTATCCGGCCGGATAATATGCAGGCTGCGCAAATGGTGACCGAGCATCTGATTAAGCGCGGCCATCAGCGCATTGCGTGGCTGGGCGGGCGCAGCTCCTCTCTGACTCGCGCCGAGCGGTTGGGCGGCTTTTGTGCGACGCTGATGCAGCATGGGCTGCCGTTTCACAGCGACTGGATCCTTGAATGCGAACCGAGCCAGAAGCAGGCGGCTGACGCGATAACCGAGCTGCTGCATAATTTCCCGACCCTCAGCGCGGTTGTCTGCCACAACAGCACCGTAGCGATGGGGGCGTGGTTCGGCCTGACGCGGGCGGGCTGGCAGATGGGCGGCGGCAGCGTCGACAGCTATTACGACAGGCATATTGCGCTGGCGGCCTTTGCCGAGGTCACCGAAGAGGATCTGGACGATGTGCCGATGACCTGGGTGACAACCCCCGCCAGGGAGATTGGCCGCAGTGCGGCGCAGCGTATTCTTCAGCGTATCCAGGAAAGCGACATTGTCTTCAGCAATCAGATTATGCCCGCACGTTTAATCACCATTAAAAACTAACCTTTCAGGAGCAGCATGAGTTAATCATGCCCGCCAGAAGCTAAAAACCCCGCCTGCAGGCGGGGTTTTTGTCAGGCTTACTGCTGAGGAGCTGGTTCGGCGTCCGGAGAAGAATCATCTCCAGGCGCTTCGTCCCCTGGCTGAGGAACGGCATCGCTGTCGTTGTCCTGCAGCGCGGGTCCCCCCATTCCTGCCGGCAGCGCGAACATGCTGAACAGATCGCCCAGCGGCATCTGCTCGCCGTTAAGAGCGGCTTTGCCGCTGCCGTACTGCAGGCTGGTGGTGATGTTATCGCCGTCCACTTTGGTGATGCGGAACATCTGGCCCATAGCGGCCAGGCCTTTGATCTGCTGGCTGGCAAGCTTCTGTGACTCTTCCGCGTTATAGCCCTCAAGCTGTGCAACCTGAGACATCATCTCCGTTGCCATCGGCATCGGAATAACCAGCTTCGCATCGAGTGATTTCACATAGCGATCAAGCTGCTCTTCCGGCGTCCTGGCCGGGCCGGTGACGCCCTGCGGATCCTTCAGGAACAGTGAAAGGTTTAAGTTTGACTCGCCCTTGGCGTTCTTCCAGCTAAGCGGCGCGACGGTGATGGTTGGGTCGCCCTTAAGCAGCAGCGGCAGGTTGGCGCTAATCAGCTCAATGGATTTTTGCTGGTAGAGTTCAGGATTTTGCTGCAGAGCCGGGTCGGCCATCAGCTGCTGCACGCCCGCGTTATATTTTTGCGAAAACTCGCGCAGCGCGGCGGCATCAATATTGCCAAACTTAAGCGTCAGCTTGCCGCTGCCCATGTTCTGGTTCTGCACTTTCAGCGCGTCCAGGCTGTAGTCGAACTGCCCGGTAAAGTGCTTTTTATCGTCCTGAACGTCAGATTTTGCGTTCAGGTTGAAACCTTCCACGACGGCAATCTCTTTACCGTCGACCACCATCGAGAGTTTATCAACGGTCGCTTTTTGCGAGCCAACGCGCTGGTCGAAAAGACTGCGCTTGCTGTCGCCGTCGGTTTTAATGCCGTTGAAGGAAAATTGTACGCGCTGGCCGTATTCGTTAACGGTGTTGATCAGCCCGCTATCGGCTTCCCCGGAAAGGGAAATTTCATTGCCAGCGCCGTCGACGTCGGCGGTAAACTTGCCGCCGCTAAAGCTGAGTTTGTTTTCGCCTTCGTTGGCATCAATGGCTGCCAGCACGATGTCTGATGACGTTGCTCCGCCGTAGCCTACGCGGGTTTCCACGTTGATAAGCGGCTTATCTTTGGTCAGTACAAAGAGCTGTTTGGTCGCGTCGTTATTGACCAGTTCAGTGTGGATCGACGCCATGCTCGGGATCGGATTGAATTTCTTCAGCTGGGCGAACGGGAAGGGACCGTGATCGATGGTTTCGTTAAATAAAACGCTTTGCTCAGGCGTAAGAATGGCGTTTTTGGTGCCGGCGGCCTGCTTAACAACCAGCTGCACGGTGCTGTGGAACAGGCCACGCTTGTAGTTCTGGTAGCTGAGAACCAGGCCTGATTCCGGTGCTGAATTTTTGATCTCCGCATTGGCGTTATCGATCATTTCGGCCATGCGGCCTTCAAGCTGTTTACCGGTAAACCAGGCTCCGCCGGTCCACACCACGCCCAGCGCAACAATTACCCCAACCGCAACCAGAGATTTTTTCATCGTGTCATTATCCATGTTTAGAAGCCGGTAGCCGTCCCCCACCGGGCGAAAGAAAAACGCCTGATAACAGGCGTTTTCGTCAACGTGCTTATTAGCTTAGCAATACGCGCTAAAAAGATCAGTAAGTTAAAGTTTATTAAACACTCGCGCGACCCGGCCTACGCCGCTGACGGCAATCGGGGACTCGGCAGCGCTAATAAAGGCGGACTCGCCCGGCTTCAACACCAGACGCTGAGCATCTTTGGTTAACACAGCTTCACCTTCTACGCAGAACACAATGGCTGCACTTTGCTGGGCAAGCGTTGCTTCCTGCGTGCCAAGGTCATGCAGCGAGAAGGCAAAGTCATCAACAGGGATCGGGAAATCCAGCTCGCTGCCGTTTTTATTCGGCTGCGTCAGCAGCTGGTTCGCTGGTTTTGGCTCAAATTTAACGTTAGCTACCAGTTCAGGAATATCGATGTACTTTGGCGTTAACCCGGCACGCAGCACGTTGTCCGAGTTAGCCATCACTTCCAGGGCCACGCCGTTGAGGTAGGCATGTGGCGTCTCGGCGAACAGGAACATCGCTTCGCCGGGTTCGAGCTTCACCACGTTCAGCAGCAGCGGGGAGAAGAGGCCGCTGTCGTCCGGGTAGAATTCGGAGATCGCGCGAATGGTTTCCCAGGGTTCGCCCTGCTGGCTGTTCAGGGCAGCTTTCAGCACGCCAAGCGCCAGCGATTTTTCTTCTCCCTGCATATTCAGCAGGCCGGCAAACAGCTGCGCCAGGCTTTCGGCTCCGGGCTGCTGAAGGAAATGAGCAATCAGAGGATGAGCGCCGGACACCGGCTGCAGGAGCGAGACTATGTCAGAGAATTCGCGGAACGCGTTCATCGCCAGGAACGGCGTAAGGGCAAACACCAGCTCGGGCTTATGGTTAGGATCTTTATAGTTGCGCTCTGCGGCATCGAGGGGAATGCCGGCGGCGTTTTCTTTGGCAAAGCCGATTTCAGAAGCTTTTTTATTAGGGTGAACCTGAATGGAGAGCGGCTGGGCGGCGCAGAGAACTTTAAACAGGAAAGGCAGCTCGCCAAATCGACTGGCAACGGCTTGCCCCAGCAGCGCGGTCTGGTCTGCGTCAATCACATCGCGCAATGCGTGCTGTTGTCCGTTAGCGTCCAGCACTTTTGAGCTACTCTTTGGGTGAGCGCCCATCCACAGCTCCGCCATCGGTTTATGCTGTGGGTTGGCGATGCCGTAGAGTTCCGTTAGCGCCGTTTTGCTGCCCCAGGCATAATTTTGTACCGCATTGATCAATTTTTGCATTTCAGGTCCCTGTCATCATTGAATCGAAGTTTCAGTTATTAAACCAATTATCCGCCGCGAAGTAACCAGGGCAACAAAAAGTCGTATTAGTCTCAGTTTCTGTTAAAAAATTGTGTAGCATGTTATGACTTGTTTTTGGAACGCAGCGTAAGATCCTGCGCTGAAATATAAAAATTAACGTTACTGTTGTCGCAAGTGAGAAAAATATGTCGAATAAACCCTTCCATTACCAGGAGCCTTTCCCGCTCCAGAAAGACCCGACCGAATATTACCTCCTGAGCTCCGACTATGTTTCCGTCGCCGAGTTTGACGGCCAGCAAATCCTCAAAGTTGATCCTCAGGCCCTGACGCTGCT
Organism: Cedecea lapagei; assembly: GCF_900635955.1. Lineage (GTDB taxonomy): Bacteria > Pseudomonadota > Gammaproteobacteria > Enterobacterales > Enterobacteriaceae > Cedecea > Cedecea lapagei. Next base: position 2,585,535 of record NZ_LR134201.1, on the reverse strand, counting down.
CGCTCAGCATGCCTTCCACGATGCTTCGTTTATGTTGCGCCCGGCGCATCAGCAGCAGGTGGCGGACATCCTCAGCGATCCGGAAGCCAGCGAAAACGACAAATACGTCGCGCTGCAGTTCCTGCGTAACTCCGACATCGCCGCGAAAGGCATTCTGCCGACCTGCCAGGACACCGGTACCGCCATCATCATGGGTAAAAAAGGCCAGCGCGTCTGGACCGGCGGCGGCGATGAAGAAGCGCTGTCACGTGGCGTCTATAACACCTTCATTGAAGATAACCTGCGCTATTCCCAGAACGCGGCGCTGGATATGTACAAAGAGGTGAACACCGGCACCAACCTGCCGGCGCAGATCGACCTCTACAGCGTGGACGGGGATGAATATAAGTTCCTGTGCATCGCCAAAGGCGGCGGCTCGGCCAACAAAACCTATCTCTACCAGGAAACCAAAGCGCTGATCACTCCGGCGAAGCTGAAGGATTATCTGGTGGAGAAAATGCGCACCCTCGGCACCGCGGCCTGCCCGCCGTATCACGTGGCGTTTGTTATCGGTGGCACCTCTGCCGAAGCGACGCTGAAAACCGTGAAGCTGGCGTCAACCAAGTACTATGACGGCCTGCCGACCGAAGGCAACGAATACGGTCAGGCGTTCCGCGACGTGCAGCTTGAAGAAGAGCTGCTGAAAGAGGCGCAGAATCTTGGCCTGGGCGCCCAGTTCGGCGGTAAATACTTCGCGCACGATATTCGCGTGGTTCGCCTGCCGCGCCACGGCGCATCCTGCCCGGTCGGGATGGGCGTTTCCTGCTCCGCCGACCGCAATATCAAAGCAAAAATCAACAAAGACGGCATCTGGCTTGAGAAGCTGGAACACAACCCGGGTAAATACATTCCGGAGGAGCTGCGTCAGGCGGGTGAAGGTGAGGCCGTGAAGGTTAACCTGAATCGCCCGATGAAAGAGATCCTCGCCCAGCTGTCAGACTTCCCGGTCTCCACCCGTCTGTCGTTAACCGGCACCATTATTGTGGCGCGTGACATAGCTCACGCTAAACTGAAAGAACGTCTCGATAACGGCGAAGATCTGCCGCAGTACGTGAAAGACCACCCAATTTATTACGCAGGTCCGGCCAAAACGCCGGACGGTTACGCATCCGGCTCATTAGGGCCGACAACCGCGGGCCGTATGGACTCCTACGTGGATCAGCTGCAGGCCAACGGCGGCAGCATGATCATGCTGGCAAAGGGCAACCGCAGCCAGCAGGTAACGGACGCCTGTCACAAACACGGCGGCTTCTACCTCGGCAGTATTGGGGGGCCGGCGGCGGTGCTGGCGCAAAACAGCATCAAGAGCCTGGAGTGTGTGGAGTACCCTGAACTGGGTATGGAAGCCATCTGGAAGATTGAAGTGGAAGACTTCCCGGCCTTCATCCTGGTGGATGACAAAGGCAATGATTTCTTCCAGAAAATTCAGGCCTCACAGTGCTCTCGATGCGTTAAGTAATACTCAAGCCGCCGCTCAATAAACGGCGGCTTTTTTTATCGCAAAGGAGAAAGGCATGACATCCAGTCGCAGTGAAAAAGACTCAATGGGCCCGATCGACGTACCGGCAGATAAACTGTGGGGTGCGCAGACTCAGCGTTCACTTGAGCACTTCCGCATCTCTACCGAGAAAATGCCGACCGAGCTGATTCGGGCGCTGGCGCTCACCAAGCGTGCGGCGGCGAAGGTCAACGTAGACCTCGGCCTGCTGCCCGCAGATCGCGGCACGGCTATTATCGCCGCCGCCGATGAAGTGCTGGCGGGAAAGCATCCCGGTGAATTCCCGCTCGCTATCTGGCAGACAGGCTCCGGCACCCAAAGCAACATGAACATGAATGAGGTGCTGGCGAACCGGGCCAGCGAAATTCTGGGTGGCGTGCGCGGTATGGAGCGACTGGTGCACCCGAACGACGATGTTAACAAAAGTCAGAGTTCGAACGACGTTTTCCCGACCGCCATGCACGTGGCGGCCATTATCGCGGTGCGCGAGCACCTGCTGCCGCAGCTCAACCTGCTTAGACAAACGCTGGCGAAAAAAGCCGACGCCTTTAAAGATATCGTCAAAATTGGCCGTACCCACCTGCAGGACGCCACGCCGCTGACGCTTGGCCAGGAGATCTCCGGCTGGGTGGCGATGCTTGAGCATAACCTGAAGCATATCGACCATAGCCTGCCGCACCTGGCTGAGCTGGCGCTGGGCGGTACGGCGGTGGGGACCGGGCTGAATACGCACCCTGAATACGCGGTGCGTGTGGCAAAAGAGCTGGCTGACTTCACGAAGCAGCCTTTTGTCACGGCGCCCAACAAGTTTGAGGCGCTGGCCACCTGCGATGCGCTGGTCCACGCTCACGGCGCCCTGAAAGGGCTGGCCTCTTCGATGATGAAGATCGCAAACGACGTGCGCTGGCTGGCTTCCGGCCCACGCTGCGGCATTGGCGAGCTGTCGATCCCTGAGAACGAACCGGGCAGCTCCATCATGCCGGGGAAAGTGAATCCGACCCAGTGCGAAGCCGTCACCATGCTGTGCTGCCAGGTGCTGGGGAACGACGTCGCGGTGAATATCGGCGGCGCGTCCGGTAACTTCGAGCTGAACGTTTATCGCCCGATGGTTATCCATAACTTCCTGCAGTCCGTTCGCCTGCTGGCCGACGGGATGGAAAGCTTCAACGAGCACTGCGCGGTGGGCATCGAGCCTAATCGCGAGCGCATCAGCCAGCTGCTGAATGAGTCACTGATGCTGGTGACCGCGCTCAACACCCATATCGGCTACGACAAAGCGGCGGAAATTGCCAAAAAAGCGCATAAAGAGGGGCTGACCCTCAAGGCCTCGGCGCTGAAGCTCGGTTACCTGACCGAAGAGGAGTTCGACGCCTGGGTTCGCCCTGAAGATATGGTCGGCAGCATGAAGCCGTAAGGGTTACGTTTCACAATAAAGATGCAGCCGCGGGATAATCACTCTCAGCGGCTGCGCTTCCGGTTTGTAGCGATGGCGAATATTATCCGCATCATAATTCAGCAGCTCCCCGAGATCGGGCGGTGTTTCACCGCTATCCTGATTGCATAAGACAATCAGTGGAGAAGGGCAGGCGTACTGCACCTGTTTTTGCTGCGCCTGATACCAGACGCGGGCAACAGGCTGGACCTTGACCGGGCGTTTGATTTTCAGTCGTGCGTTTTCCGGCAGCCTTTGCACTTCCTCAATTTCCTCCGCTACTCGTCCGGCCCACTGTTCTTTCGTCCACGGCGGCACCGCGCGGCCCGCATTAAGGCTTTTCTCAAGCATCTCCAGCACCTGCTGGCGGCTAAGGTTTTTGACTATCTGCTTATTGGCCCAGCCAAAGCGAACGGTGTCGGGCTTTTCAAGTAGAGTAATGGCCCGATAGGCGTTCAGGGTAAGCAGGCCGGGGATATGGCGGTGTACCCATTCAAAACGCTGGGCAGAGGGCAGCTCAGACTCAACGCTGATAATGTTCTCCAGCGTCTGCTTCAGCTGGTTGATGCGTTCCAGAAGCGCCCTGGTTTGCAGGTTTTGAGCTTCAGTAACCGAATAACAGAGCGCGCCCGGCAGGCGTACGGCGGCCTTGGTGCTGGTTTTTTCCGACTGCTGCCGGATAAACAGGTGCGTAAAGTGGGCGACGGCAGCCAGATGCGCTTCCTGGCCCACTCGCTGGGTCACCTCGATCGAAGAAAGCGGATCGTGCTCTTTGCTTTTTTCAATCGCTGGCAGGGTAAAGACTCGCCCGCTCAGCAGTCTGAATTGCCCGAGCTGCTCACGTAAAACAATCAGCTGCTGTTCCAGTTCGCGGCAGGTGGAGGTTAAGCGTTCGATAAGATCGTAGCGTGGCATAACGACTCTCATTAGTTACAACATACTAATGAACTTTAGCAACAGGTGCTCACTTCAGCAATAGCACCGTTTGTCTTCTGCAGGGAAAGGCAGGCCCGACAAAGCATTCGGGCCTGGTGTTCAGGAGAGATAAGTGGTGTTTACCGGCCACGAAAAACGGAAGCTGGCGCCGCCCAGAGGGCTGCTATCAATGGTGACGTGCCCACCCATGGCAACGGCGATGGAGTGGACAATCGCCAGACCAAGGCCACAGCCGCCGGTTGCTCGATCCCGGCTTGGGTCAAGGCGCACAAAGGGCTCGAATACGCGGGCACGCTCCTCTTCAGGAATGCCCGGTCCGTCATCTTCAACCTGCAGACTGGCAATATCACCTTCACGCCAAAGGGTAATACGCAGCTGCTGCTGGCTGTAGCGAAGGGCATTGTTGATCAGGTTGTCGGTGACTCGCTCCATCAGTCGGAGATCCAGTGCACCATAATCAATGGCGGTGACGGTATCCGTCTCAAGCGCAATCTGACGCTGGCGGTGAATAAGCTGCACGTCCGCAATGTGGGTTTCCATCCAGCTGGCAAATTTAACGTGTGCGAGATGCAGTTCTGTCTGCGGGCGGTCAAGACGCGCGTAGGTAAGCAGCTCGTCAATCAGGGCTTCCAGCTGACCAATATCACGGTTAAGCGCGTGAGACTCTTCCTCACTAAGGTTATCGCTCATTTCCAGACGGTAGCGTAGACGAACCAGCGGGGTTCTAAGTTCATGTGCAATACCGTCGATCAGCTGCTTTTTGCTGGCTATCAGAGCATTGATGTTATCGGCCATTTGGTTGAAGGCGATGCCAAGCCGTTCAAAGCTCGAGGCATTATCAAAATGAATGTGTTCATCAAGATGCCCGGTACCAAAGCGCTGAGCTGCGCTCTCCAGTTTTAGCATGTCCTGCCAGTGCGGACGCATCCAGATAAAGACCGGGAAGGCGAGTGAGATGGCGATAAAGGCAATCAGGCCGATATCCAGCAGCCGCATCTGGTGCAGATAGAATAGGTAGGGAATAGGGCCCACGGCCAACACGTAGTGGCTGCGCGGAATACGCTGGATAAACGTGTATTCCTCATCCAGCGCCACGATCTCGCCCTCCCGCAGGTGGCGGGCGGCAACATCGTCGAGCTTAAACTTGCTCATCGGCTCGATGTTGAGCTTAAAAGAGAGATTCAGGTCGAGGTCATTAATGGTTTTATTCCAGTCGCGCGGAGGGATTTCGCGCAGCTCACTGCGCATCAGGTAAAGCGAGCTTTTCATTAAATCATCAAGCGACTGGCGGCCAGCCCGCTCGGCGGTGAATTTATAGACCAGGCCAACCAGCATGGTCATCACCAGAAAGCAGACAAACAGCAAGAGATAAAACTGTACAAACAGCTTTTTCATTAAATATTACCGTAAGATTAATAGGTTAGTCATAGTGCCTTTACCCTCGTGGGCGCTATGGGGGCATTATAGCCCTCCGACGCAGATTCAGGAATGTTATCTGAGCACGATGATTGAAGAACCATGCCTGCGGGTCGAATGCGTGAACATTTACTGGTTTTTGTCACCGGAAAATGCGCAGAATAAACTCGACAGGTGGCGTAGGGAATACAGCCACGGGGGAACGAATTCCCCATTAACTTGCTCGACTCCGGCTGAATTTATCCGAGGTCTGCAGGAAGCATAAATAATCAATAAGCCTTCAGACTGAGGGCTGGACACAACCCATGAGAATGCAAATGTCGAAAATAAAAATGAGTACCACCATTCTGACAATAGCTAGCGCAGTTGCCATGTCCAGCGCGTCAGTGATGGCGGATACGGGTAAGGGAAATGTGCCTGCGGGTAACGTTGGCATCAACTGGAAGATTGATAAGTTTCTGGGCCAGCATCCTGGTAATGGCCTTTTAACAGATCTGACGTTCATGTTTAAGGTAAATGACGAAACGCTCCATCAGAAAGGGACATATTTTGCTCAGCAGTTTTATTTTGATAATCCTGGAACGGAAGGAAACACGGCTTATACGGGTCTCCAGCCCCAGCCTGATAAGGATGGAAAACAATATTTGCGGGCAGTCTTCTCCTCATTTATAGCGAAGACTAAATCAACGGACAAAAATTGCAGCGACGGTGCTGACGGTGGGGCCGGGGTAAGTTGTGGCGTCGTTTTCCCGGCAACGTATGGACACACCTATAAAATCCATATTACGAAAACCGATGCTCACACCTGGAGCGGAGACGTTGAGGATGAGCAGACGTCGCAAAGGGTTCACATTGGCAGCTGGTCGTTGGCTGACCACATTGGGAACATTAAACCTTCCGGTATCGGGTTTGCTGAATATTATGCTTACTATGAAAGCGGCTATCCTCAGTTTGTGGTGCCGGAGTGCAGCAGGCTTGCAAAAATCAGTGTGCTGTACGGCCCGGTCAGCACGACTAACTATGGCGGCGGCGCAGGGTCTGTAAGCGGAGCCTATGAATACAACAGCAAGGAATGTAAGGGCGTGGCCAGTGGCTACAGTGTAAAAACGGTTGATGCCATGGTGACCTTCCCAGGCGACAAGAAAATTGCAGTCAAAGGCCAGGAAGTCCAGCGCGGGTTTGTTTCCGTTAAGCCATAACTTATTTACGTCGTAACAATACCCCACCTTCAGGTGGGGTATCATTATCGTCGTCGCTGGCGAAGCGCCCGGCGACAAGAATCTTCTATGCACCAGCTAATGCGCGCCAACCTCAGTGGCTTTGAGATACCAAAATCCCGCCTAAATATCACTCGATCCTTCAGGGGAGCGAAACACCTTTAGCTTACGACCGCAGAGCGCCGATGAATTTTTTGTTAAGTAATGCTTATTATTGGGAACTTTCTTGAATAAAATCCCTCCTTAGCTAAAATTAACGAGCCTTGCAATAGGCTACTTTCTGATAAGTCTGTTTTGTGTGTTGAATCACAGGGATTTTTTAAAATGACAAAGAAATGGGGTTCGGTTTTCGCGATATTTCTGGTGGCTGCGGGTGTGGTCTTTCTCTCTGGCTTTACCTCGTCTGTCCCTACTTATGTATCGGGCGCGCAGGACAGGCTTGAGTCTTATCTCTCTTATAGTTATGGGCCTCAGCGCTGTTCCAGTGCCAAAGAGCAGAGCGGACAGTGGAAGATCACCTGCGCTGCCAGAAATGGTGCACGTGAGTTCACCTATAATGTTTATGATGCGAGTGATAAAGCCTACGGCTTTACGCTTGCTGCATTAAATGATTCAGCGAGAGAGACCAGAACTGTAGACTTGCTTACCTATCTGGATATCAAAACCGCTGTAAACTAAGTCGGTAAACGGACAAAAACCCGCAGAAGCGGGTTTTTATTTGTATTCTTGTCAGCCCTTAAGCTTCACTTTCCCACGCGTGTGGGGCAAAGAGATAGCCCTTATTACGCACCGTTTTGATACGGAAAGGTTCCGTTGCGTTATCGAGCAGCTTTTTGCGCAAGCGAGAAATGGCGACATCTACGCTGCGATCCATCCCGTCATACGTTACCCCACGTAGGTTCTTCAGCAGGGCATCACGATCCATTATCTGGCCCGCATGCGTTGCCAGTTCCCAAAGCAAATCGAAATCTGCCGTTGATAGCACAACGGTTTCAGCTCCCAGCGTTACCTGTCGGTTGAGGGGGTCGATACACAGTGTGCCAAAGCGGATTGCTTTATGCGGCTTGAGGTTACTGGCAGTGGTGTCGGCGGTTTGTTGAGCTGAGACGCGCTGACGCAGATGAAGACGAAGTCGCGCCAGCAGGACTGCAGGAGGCGTCGTTTTCAAAATATAGTCATTGGCTCCCATCTCCAGCGACAGAATGTGATTCATATCGCTGTCTAATGAGGTCAACAGAACGATGGGGCCATCCCACTGCGGGCGCAAATCGCGACATAACGTCATCCCGTCTTTTCCCGGCAGCATAATGTCAAGCAGGACCAGGTCCGGCTGCTGTTGCTGGATAACCGCCTCGGCGCGATCGCCGCGGGTTTCGACAATAACATCAATGTCATGTTTTCCCAGGTAGGCGGCGATCAGGCCACCCACTTCCGGGTCGTCTTCCACGTAAACTATTTTGCTCATAATCCGCCGTGTCGGCTTTCAAAAATTGAACATACAATGATGCAATAGATTACACCATTAATGGTTGGGAAACAGCGTTAGCGTAGGTGTCGCCCCCCGTCTACCGCATGGCTTCTTCCGGTGACGTAGCGGCTCGAGAGAAGATACTCGACCAGACTTACGATTTCATGTTCGCCCGGCGCGATTTTCATCAGCGATTTATTGAGCGAACGCTGGCGATAGTCGGCATCGTCACCGTCGTTAAACATAATCAGCGCCGGAGCAATCGAGTTGACCTTTACTTCCGGTGCCAGTTTCAGCGCGAAGGAAAGCGTCATATTTTCAAGCGCAGCTTTGCTGGCGGCATAGGCAATATGCTTATCGCTGCCGCGCTCAGCGACATAATCGGTAAGGTGGATGATATCGCTTCCCGCCTGCCCATGGCCACGCAGCAGCGTCTCAAGCTCATGGTTAAGCAGGTAAGGCGCTGCAACATGGATCTGCATCATGGCCTGAAGCGTGTCGCTAAGGGTCATATCTGGGCTTTCAGGCCTCCATTCGCTGGCATTGTGAATGATGGCGCGAAGTGAAGGCGTGATCGATTTCACCCGCTCGGCGAATTCAAGGATACCTTCATTGCTTGAAAAATCGGCGTGAATGCAGACGGCACCTGCCTGCTCAAGCATTTCGACAGCAGGGTGGCGCGTGCGATAGCTGATCAGTAAAGGCTGTGATTTAGCCAGAAAATGTTGGGCCAGCGCCAGGCCAATACGCTGCCCGGCACCGGTAATAAGAATTGGACGATTAATAGCAATGCTCCCCTTAATCCAGAATTGCGGCGGGGAGGGTGTTGATTACCCCACCAGCATCCAGGTGGCCGGAAATGCTGCCAGCAGCATCAGGCAGATAATGGTTCTTTCCTTTAAATTTAGCGACTTTTCATGCGTATGGGTACGGCGCGCATAAATAAACACTAATAATCCAGGTGCATACAGTACAACCGACAGCAGCAGATGCATCGGACCTGAGGCGTAAAGCAACCACAGGCCGTAAAGACAGGCGCCGATGCCAATCGCCTTGTGCAGCGGACGAGAGGCGATTTTGAGCAGATAGGCGCCCACCAGGAAATAAGGCACCAGAATCATTTCTGAAGCAATGGTCAGCAGGGTGTTGTAATCAGATCCTGTGAGCCAGATAAGCACCAGGCAGACCTGCACGCTAATATTGGTTAGCCAGAGAGAGGCTGACGGCGCATTGTTTTTATTCTGGCGAGCGAACATCTTCGGGAAGGCCTTATGGGTTGCCGCCAGCAGCGGTACCTCAGCGGCCATAATGGTCCAGCTCAGGTACGCACCGCATACCGAAACAATCAGCCCGGCGGCGATAATAACCTCGCCCCAGGGACCCATCATCTCGACCATCAGACCAGCCATCGACGGATTACGCATGGCCGCAAGCTCGGGGCGAGCGACTACGCCAAGGGAAAGCAGCGTAACCAACAGATATACGCTCAATGCAGCTACCACCGCCAACAGCGTTGCTCTGCCCACATCCTTTTTGTTTCGCGCGCGGGCCGACACCACAACGGCGCCTTCCACGCCAATAAACACCCACAGGGTGATAAGCATGGTGTTTTTCACCTGTTCCCAAACGGGAACGCCAAGCTTGATGCCGGTAAAATCGAGAGTAAAGGTCGATAGCTTAAAGGCAATAGCTGCCAGAACCACAAACATACCCAAAGGCAGCAGCTTAGCGAGCGTGGCGACCAGGTTAATGCTGGCCGCCGTCTGCACGCCCCGTAGTACCAGCCAGTGCACCATCCATAAAAGTACGGAGGCACCAACGATAGACTGCCAGGTATTGCCGTCTCCAAACAGGCGTAGCTCGGGCGTATCGGTAAAGAAACTGAGGGCCGAGAAGACAATCACCAGGTAAGAAACGTTGGCAATGACGGCGCAAAGCCAGTAACCCCATGCAGAGAAAAAGCCGATAAGTTCACCAAAGCCTTCGCGAGCGTAGGTGAATATCCCGCCATCAAGATCCGGGCGAAGTCTGGTAAGGACCAGCATCGCCAGCGCGAGCAAAAGAATACCTACGCCAGTGATCGCCCAGCCGATCAGTAGCGCTGCCGGACTCGCGACGCTGGCCATATTCTGCGGCAGGCTAAATACACCCGCCCCGAGCATGGAGCTTAATACCAGCGCGGTTAGCGCGGCGAGGCCAAGTTTCTTTTCCATAGGTATCCTGTTGAGGTCGGAAAGGATCCCGCATAATTATTTTGCTTTTACGCATATAAATGGAGGATCACGCTAAGGCGCGGGATTTTACGGAGTGTGCACACTGCTTGCAATGCGCCCGGTGCGATAAAATGAATTGAAGACGAAAAAAAGGCAGCTTTCGCTGCCCTGAGTGAAAGGGTGTATCTTATTTATACAAGTCAGCGCTAATGGTGATGTTGTTACCGCGCTCCTGCCACTGACGAGTGATGTGATAGAACTTCGCCCCTTTCTGGGCTGCACGTTTCGCTACCTGGTAAGAGATTTCGGTCATGTTGCCGTAGTTACCGGTGAACTGAATGTTATCGAACGGTACCATCTGGGCTGCGGTGATCTTATTCACCTCTTCGATTTTGGTGCCATCCGGCAGAGTGACAGTGTAACGGCCACCTTTAGAGGACTGGGTTTCGAAGAAGCGACCCACATCGCTGGATGGTGACGCTGAAGAAGCAACGCCAGGGATTTCCACCTTCTTGGCTTCTTCGCCGCCGGCGGCCAGTGCTGCCTTCCCGGCTTCCGAGTTAGCTGGCAGTAGATCCGGGCTCTGAACCACTCGCTGTTTAGCGTCGGCCTTATAGATAAAGGCCGTAATGCGCTGGTTGCCGCCCTGGTTCGTATCGACCTGGCGAACGATAAAGAAGGAAGCTGCGCCTTTGTCTCGTGCCGCTTTGGTAATAGCCTCATTCACCTCAGGCTGGCTGCGATAAAAACCCTGAACGGTGACCGTATCGAAAGGCTCAAGCTTGAAAGCCTGTTCCTTTGGCAGCTCCATCACGCCATTTATGACTCTATTTTTCGGCGCATCGGCTTTAGGGGCATCGTTTTTATAGACGTCAGCCACCACGCGGGAGTTACCGCTTTCGCCCATAGCGCTGGTGTCCAGCACATAGAACGACGCAGCGCCAATAGCGTCAGCACGGCGAGAAACGGCAGCCACAGCATCGCCGATGGCATTAAAGCGGCCGGTTACGGTAATACGCTCATACGGCTTAAGAGCAGCGGCTTGATCTGGGGTCAGTTCAGTCGCAGCCTGAGCGGACAGCGAGGTCACGGAAATAAGAGCTGACGCCAGAAGGGTGTTCTTGATATTCATAAAAATTATCCTTCGCCTTGCGCAAAATGCGTTCTGGTACTGCGTTGTCTGAAAAAGATCGATTAGTCGCCGATTATGGCTTGAAATAACGTCCTTGTCTGCGCCATTTTTCACCCCTTGTGCCTTCCCTTTCATCGGCGACAGTGGCAAACGTTATTAAGTTAAAAAAAGAGACGTTCAACCGCTAAAACTGATAAGACTTATGACTTACTTAGTTAATGCATTGTTAAAAATGAGTTTTGGTGCGGCGCAGGATCATGTCTTACCGCTCCGCTTAAGCGTATTATCAGGCCCTGCCGCGTAAATAGAGATGAAAATAGCTGGCTGGCGGGTCATACACTGAATTTTTGCAATAAAAATACAAATAGCTGGATGCGGATCTGGATCACGGTCGTTATTTTCAGTAGGTTATAAAAAGTTTGTTACAGATGTATTTTTGTTGAAGTGGTAATGGAACAGATATCTGCCGCCAGAGCGCGGGCGGATGCTTGCGCCCGGCCATGGCAAGGTCTGGCAAACCATCATCAAAAACAGGTGGAAGGGAATACTATGCGTATTGGTGTACCAAGAGAGCGGTTGACCAATGAATCCCGCGTGGCAGCCACGCCGAAAACGGTAGAGCAGCTGATAAAACTGGGATTCACTGTTGCCATTGAGAGTGATGCGGGAAAACTGGCAAGTTTTGACGACGAAGCGTTTGAACGCGCTGGCGCAAGCATCACCGATAGCGCAGATGTCTGGCAGTCGGACATCATTCTTAAAGTGAATGCGCCGCTGGAAAATGAAATTGAGCTCGCCCGTGAAGGGTCAACGCTGGTGAGTTTTATCTGGCCAGCCCAAAATCCTGAACTGCTTGAAAAGCTTGCTGCACGAAATATCACCGTAATGGCGATGGATTCTGTGCCACGCATTTCACGTGCACAGTCTTTGGATGCGCTGAGTTCGATGGCTAACATCGCCGGTTATCGCGCCATTGTAGAAGCCGCGCATGAATTTGGCCGTTTCTTTACCGGGCAAATTACGGCTGCAGGCAAAGTTCCGCCTGCCAAAGTGATGGTCATCGGTGCGGGCGTTGCGGGTCTTGCCGCCATCGGCGCGGCCAACAGCCTGGGGGCAATTGTTCGTGCGTTTGATACCCGCCCGGAAGTGAAAGAGCAGGTGCAAAGTATGGGCGCCGAATTCCTGGAGCTGGACTTCAAAGAAGAGGCCGGCAGCGGGGATGGCTACGCGAAGGTGATGTCAGAAGCCTTTATCAAAGCGGAAATGGCGCTGTTTGCGGCTCAGGCGAAAGAGGTCGACATTATTGTCACCACCGCCCTTATTCCGGGAAAACCAGCACCAAAGCTGATCACCCGTGAAATGGTTGACTCCATGCAGCCGGGCAGCGTGATTGTCGATCTCGCGGCGCAAAACGGCGGCAACTGCGAATATACCGTCGCGAATCAGGTCACCGTCACCCCAAACGGCGTGAAGGTGATTGGCTATACCGATCTGCCGGGCCGACTGCCTACCCAGTCTTCCCAGCTTTACGGCACCAACCTCGTTAACCTGCTCAAGCTGCTGTGCAAAGAAAAAGACGGCAACATCATCGTTGATTTTGACGATGTCGTTGTGCGCGGCGTGACGGTTATCCGCGAAGGCGAAGTGACCTGGCCTGCGCCGCCTATTCAGGTTTCCGCCCAGCCTCAGGCGAAGGCAAAACCTGCCGCTGAGCCTGTCGTAGAGAAGAAACCAACCTCGCCATGGTTTAAATACGGCCTGATGGCGCTGGCGATTATTCTGTTCGGCTGGTTTGCGAGCGTGGCGCCTAAGGAGTTCCTCGGTCACTTCACCGTATTTGCTCTGGCCTGCGTCGTGGGTTACTACGTTGTCTGGAACGTTTCCCATGCGCTGCATACGCCGCTGATGTCGGTGACAAACGCCATCTCAGGGATCATTGTCGTTGGCGCGCTGCTGCAGATTGGTCACGGCGGCTGGGTCAGCTTCCTGAGTTTTATTGCGGTACTGATCGCCAGTATCAATATTTTTGGTGGTTTCACCGTCACTCAGCGCATGCTGAAAATGTTCCGGAAGAACTAAGGGGTAACACATGTCTGGAGGATTAGTTACAGCTGCATACATTGTTGCCGCGATCCTGTTTATTTTTAGCCTGGCTGGCCTGTCCAAACACGAAACCTCAAAGCAGGGTAACCTGTTTGGTATCGCCGGGATGGCCATTGCGCTGGTGGCGACCATTTTTGGCCCGGAAACCGGCAACGTGGTTTGGATCATTATCGCCATGGTGATTGGCGGCGCGATTGGTATTCACCTGGCGAAAAAGGTCGAAATGACCGAAATGCCGGAGCTGGTGGCGGTACTGCATAGCTTTGTAGGCCTGGCGGCGGTGCTGGTTGGCTTTAACAGCTACCTGGATCACGGCCCAGGTCTTGAGCCGATTATGGAGAATATCCACTTAACGGAAGTCTTCATCGGGATCTTTATTGGGGCCGTCACCTTTACCGGCTCTATTGTCGCCTTCGGCAAACTGCGCGGTAAAATTTCGTCTAAACCGCTGATGCTGCCAAACCGCCATAAGCTTAATCTTGCGGCGCTGGTGGTTTCCTTCGCGCTGTTGCTGGTGTTTGTGCGTACCGAAAGCGTCGGCATGCAGGTGCTGGCCGTGCTGGTTATGACGGTTATTGCGCTGGCGTTTGGCTGGCATCTGGTGGCGTCCATCGGTGGGGCAGACATGCCGGTTGTGGTGTCGATGCTTAACTCCTACTCCGGTTGGGCTGCAGCGGCTGCGGGCTTTATGCTCAGCAATGACCTGCTTATCGTTACCGGTGCGCTGGTGGGCTCTTCCGGTGCCATCCTCTCTTACATCATGTGTAAGGCGATGAACCGCTCGTTTATCAGCGTTATTGCCGGTGGTTTTGGTACCGACGGCTCCTCTACCGGTGAAACGGAAGAGGCCGGTGAACACCGTGAAATCAGCGCGGAAGAAACCGCCGAGATGCTGAAAAACTCTACGTCGGTGATCATCACCCCGGGGTACGGGATGGCGGTGGCTCAGGCGCAGTATCCGGTAGCGGAAATTACCGAGAAACTGCGCGCGCGTGGGATCAAGGTTCGCTTTGGTATTCACCCCGTTGCCGGTCGTCTGCCGGGCCACATGAACGTACTGCTGGCAGAAGCCCGCGTTCCGTATGATGTCGTGCTGGAAATGGACGAAATCAACGACGACTTCGCTGATACCGACACCGTACTGGTGATCGGGGCTAACGACACCGTTAACCCGGCAGCACAGGACGATCCGCGCAGCCCCATCGCCGGTATGCCTGTGCTGGAAGTGTGGAAAGCGCAGAACGTCATTGTGTTTAAGCGCTCGATGAACACCGGCTACGCTGGCGTGCAGAACCCGCTGTTCTTCAAAGAGAACACTCAGATGCTGTTTGGCGATGCCAAGGCAAGCGTTGAAGCGATTCTGAAAGCGCTGTAAGCGTCAGCAGTATTGCGGTGGAAGCCGTCCGAAAGGGCGGCTTTTTTTGGAATGTAAATAAAAATCCCGCCTGATATCAGCGGGATTTTTGTTGGGGCGTAAGGCGGCTCAGTCGTCTTCAGGATCGTCTATTTCGACCGGCGTCTGGTAGTCATCGGGCTTAATTACCAGCAAATCACAGCGCAGATGGTCGATGACCTGCTCGGCGGTATTCCCCAGAAACGCTGCAGAAAGCCCGGTGCGGCCCACGGTACCGAGCACCACAATCCCGGCCTGCAGATGCTCCGCCATATCAGGGATCACCTCTTCAGGCAGGCCTTTCTCGACGTGGGTCATCTTCTCATCAATCGAGTATTTCTGGCGCAGCGCCTTCATGGCGACAAGGTGCTGACCACGGATCGCGTCGTTGTAGACGCTTGGGTCAAAATCAGGGAGTTCGATGGCTATATTGATGGGCGTTACCGGGTAGGCGCCTATCAGATGGACTTCGGTATGGTTAACATCGTCAGCAAGCTTCAGCGTCTCCCGCACCAGCTTTTCGTTCAACGCGTTGTGGTAAACCTCTTCGCTGGCGAGGTTGACCGCCACTAAGGCTTTGCCGCCTTCAGGCCACGGCTGGTCTTTTACCATCCAGACCGGGCAGGGGCATTTGCGCAGCAGATGCCAGTCAGTTGGCGTAAAGATAACCGCCTCCAGCTTGTCGTGCTGGTGGGCCATTTTTAGCAGCAGGTCGTGTCCGCCGGCGATCACCTCCTGAATAATGGCTTCAAACGGGCGGTTATGCCACACCACTTTGATATCAATAGGAATACCAGCGTCGATGTAGTAGTGCGCCTGCTCTTTTATCCAGGCCGTGCGCTGGCTGATAACGCCTTTACGCATAGCGGTACGTTCATCAGGCGACAGGAGCGTGGTCATTTCGTAGGAAAAGTCATAGATGGGCAGGAAGGCTTTGATTCTGCCGCCAATCCGTTGATGCAAATAAACAGCGCGCCGCAGGGCGGGTTGATCGTCCTGGTTGGGGTCAATTGCGACAAGCATGTTTTGGTAGTTTGCCATACAGGTCTCCTTACAACTGCTTAACCACAGTCTGTGAAGTAAGATTAACCCATAAGAAAGGAATGAAACAGGTGAAGAGCCCATGCCGGATCAATAAAAAGGATAAAAGCCGATCCGGCAAAGGAGACGTCGATCAGGCAACGTTACGCGACTGCCCCGCCAGATCTGACAGCAGGTCGATGTTCTCGATGGTGATGTACTTGCCTTTAACCGCCAGCATACCGCTTTTCTGGAAGCGGCCCAGCAGACGGCTGATGGTTTCTACCGTCAGGCCAAGGTAGTTACCGATATCGCCGCGGGTCATGGTCAGGCGGAACTCACGCGGTGAGAAGCCACGCTGTGCGAAGCGGCGAGAAAGATTGTAGATAAACGCCGCCAGGCGCTCTTCGGCATTCTTTTTCGACAGCAGTAAAATCATGTCCTGGTCGCCTTTGATCTCGCCACTCATCAGGCGCATCATCTGCTGACGCAGGCTTGGCATTTTACCTGACAGATCGTCGAGCGTTTCGAAGGGAATTTCGCAGACCATAGACGTTTCCAGCGCCTGAGCGAAGCTCGGATGGTGGCCGGTGCCAATGGCGTCAAAGCCGACCAGATCTCCCGCCAGGTGGAAACCGGTGATTTGCTCATCGCCTTGCTCGGTAATGGTATAGCTTTTGATGGTGCCGGAGCGGATAGCGTAAAGCGATTTCAGTTCATCGCCTGCTTTGAACAGGGTTTGTCCTTTTTGAATCGGCTTTTTACGCTCGATGATATTATCAAGCTGATCGAGTTCATGCTCATTAAGCGTGAAGGGGATGCATAATTGGCTAATGCTGCAGTCCTGGCAATGGATAGCACAGCCGCCAGACTGAATTCGTCGAATAATACGCTTTTCAGGGATCATAGATATGCTCGGACCGTAATTGATATTGGTCAATTTTAACATCTTTTTTGCGATCAGGTAAGTCTGGCGAAACGCTATTCGGACAATAATAAAGGTAGGGGGCTAAAATGGGGACGTCATCTTATTGAATTCACTAAAACATTAAAGTGCAGCTACTGTATTTTGGAATAAATAGCCGCACTTTTGGCACCTTCTACAGTAATAAATAGCCCTCATGACGCAGTAGCCACTCTTTTCGCGCCACACCTCCTGCGTAGCCGGTCATGGTGCCATTGCGGCCGATGACGCGATGGCAAGGCACCACAATGCTGACCGGGTTTGAGCCGTTAGCGGCGCCCACGGCGCGTGCTGCTCCGGCGCGGCCAAGCTGCTCCGCGAGCTGCCCGTAATGCATCACTTGCCCGCAGGGAATCTCCCGCAGCGCCTGCCAGACCTGGCGCTGGAATTCCGTGCCAGCGGTAGCCGTAGGCAGGGTATCAATGATCGCCAGATCGCCCGCAAAGTAATCGCGCAGCCTGTCACTCAGCCCGCCGGGGTTGCTGCTACTAACGCGTTGAAAACCTTGAGCACCGTAGTGAATATTTAGCAGTTGCTCCATGCGGTCGCTGTGTTCTTCCCACTCCACGGCCCTTAGCCTGAACTGTTCGTCGCACAGGATCCACAGCGGCCCGACCGGGGTATCAATTTTGTCTTCCAGTATTGTCAGCACGGTATTACTCCGTATTTATCATCGGCTAAGGCAGCTGCCTGTCCCCTCGCAGGTCGAAAAGATATCATGCCTTGAACGATGCCAGCCAGCCCCCAAAAGGATTAACACAGCGGGTAATATGTCGACGTAAATGTGTCGATGAAAATAAAGCTTGAATGAATGGAGCAATCGATAATCCGCTACTCACGGTTTACCCAAAATAGTCTGAACAGGGCAGTCTGATTACCGCGGTGATTATTTCCGCCGGAAGATGATAATAATTTCTATTGTGGTGCCTTGCTTTACGTTTCTTTAACGTAAATGCAAAGTAATTATTTTTAAAAAATGACCTCAATAATGCGCTTTACCGACAAATAAGTCAGGCGCTATCCCCGTTGAGCACGGGGCTGGGCAAGGTTATAGTAGCCGCAGATAACTCAGGAGGATTGACCATGAACCTTGACGACAAATCGCTGTTTCTTGACGCCATGGAGGATGTCAAACCGCTGAAGAACTGCGCAGATAGCCAGTGGCTCAAACCTCAGAAAGCGCCGGTTGCCCCGAAGCCGGATACCGCCCTGCTGGACAACTTTCTCACCACAGATTTTCTGGAAATTATTCCCCTCCACACGCCACTCGAGTATAAGCGTGAGGGCCTGCAGAACGGCGTCCTGGACAAGCTAAGGCTTGGAAAGTACAGCCAGCAGGCCAGCCTTAATCTGATTCGCCAGCCCGTTGAGCGCTGCCGACAAATGCTCTTCTCTTACATCAAACAGGCAAAGCAGGATGGCCTGCGCAATCTGCTGATCGTTCACGGCAAAGGGCGTGAAGACAAGTCTCATGCCAACGTCGTGCGCAGTTTCCTCGCCCGCTGGCTGGCTGAGTTTGATGAGGTCCAGGCTTTTTGCGTGGCCATGCCGCACCATGGCGGCAGCGGCGCGTGTTATGTCGCATTGAAAAAGTCAGAACAGGCCCGGCTGGAGACGTGGGAAAAACACGCTAAACGCAGTCGTTAAGTATTGGCCGCATTAAACGCGGCCAGCACTCTTAAGATGGCATCGACTTTCGAATCGAAGAGAGCAGAATTTGAGCGGCCGTTGAGAGCTGTGTGTCCACTCGCGTCAGGATACCGATAGGCTCTCCGACCCCCGGTATCTGGATGGGAAGGGCGGTAAGCGTCCCGTGACGCAAATCATCCTTCACTGCACCGGACGGCACAAACCAGACATAGTTATACTCAACGGTTAGCTGGCGCGACAGAGAGGCTGAAAGCGTCTCTATGCAGGTTGCGGGCAGCTTGCAGCCCTGTGAGGCCAGCAAGGATTCTGCGTTGTCGCGCGGCACCGTGCCCAGAGGGGAGACAACGGCTGGCCACTCCATCACCCGGCTGAGCGTAATATTTTCATGCAGCAACGGATGATTAGGCCGCACCACCAGCTTGAGAGACTCGAGAAATAGCAGTTCATAGTTGAGGCCGGTCATCAGTTCAGGATCGGACATGCGGCCGATACCCAAATCCAGCTCGCCGGATTTTAGCCCCGCCAGCAGCATAGTATTGTTCATGGTGCCGACCTGGAGCGTGACGTCGCTTTGCTGCTTATGAAACTCGCCGATTACCGCCGGTAAGATGCCCAACGCTGCCGTAGGGAGTGCGCCAATTCGCACCACATCCGAGGGGTTGTCTTCTTTGCGGACAAAGGATTGCCCGGCATGGTTCAGCGCATCAAGCACTTTTACCGCATGGGTGAGAAATTGCTCCCCGGTCAGCGTTAGCTGTGCTCCCAGCCGTCCGCGCTCGAACAGGCGAGTACCGGTCAACTGCTCAAGCTCATTGAGGGTTTTGGAGAGGGCTGGCTGGCTCAGGTTAAGGGTTTCAGCCGCGCGACCCAGTGTTCCCTGCTGAGCGACGGCTACGAAAGTATGTAAATGGCGCAAGCGAATGCGCTGATTGAAGAGACCATTTTTTTCCATAGCCGATGTTAAAAACAGTCCGGCTTCGCTGACAAGCGTCGGAGTTGAATTTTGATAACCTGATTGCAAAATATCATTAACATTTCGCGATGGAGAAGGGCACAACAGTTTTAAAACAGAGCCGTTTTTTACTCGCCGGCCGAAGCTAATGTGCTGAAAAGTAGAGCCGTTCCGCAGATTTTGATGTTGCTCATTTAAGTTAATTTTTTGTTAATTTATAATTGAGGTATCGCCATTCTTCATAACGCAGTGTTATGTAATGTGCTGAAAAAATTACTTTTTATGCGCTGCAAAGCAGATCACAAAATGGAAATTCTTCCTGATAAGTGATCCACCAGGCTCTACGCTTTCAGCATTATCCACTGGAGGCATGACATCATGGCGAACACCCTGACGGCTGATGAGATTCGGGACAAATTTTCGCAAGCTATGTCGGCGATGTACCAGCAAGAAGTCCCGCAGTACGGCACTTTATTAGAGCTTGTGGCCGACGTAAACCTGGCGGTGCTGGAGCACGATCCTGAGCTGCATCTTCAGCTGGAAAATGCCGATGAACTGGCAAGGCTGAACGTTGAGCGCCACGGCGCAATTCGCGTTGGTAAAGCCGAAGAGCTGGCGGTATTAAAACGGGTTTTCGCGGTGATGGGCATGTATCCGGTAGGCTACTACGATCTGTCCCAGGCCGGTGTGCCGGTACACTCTACCGCTTTTCGCCCGATTGATGACCATGCGCTGGCGCGTAATCCCTTCCGTGTTTTTACCTCTTTGCTGCGTCTGGAGCTGATTGATAATCCGACGCTCAGGGCTCGCGCGGCCGCGATACTTGATCAACGAGATATTTTCACACCCGCTGCCGGGCAATGCTCGACCTTCATGAGCAGCAGGGAGGGTTTAGCGAAGCGGAGGCTGATATCTTCGTTGCTGAAGCACTGGAAACCTTCCGCTGGCATCAGCACGCCACGGTAGATGCTGAAACCTACCGCGCCCTGAGCGAAGAGCACCGTTTGATTGCCGATGTGGTTTGTTTCCGCGGCTGCCATATCAATCATCTCACGCCACGAACGCTGGATATCGATCGCGTTCAATCCCTGATGCCGGAACGCGGTATCACGCCAAAAGCCATTATTGAGGGGCCGCCTCGGCGTGAGCGGCCCATTTTGCTCCGTCAGACAAGCTTTAAGGCGCTGGAAGAACCTATTCTGTTTTCCGGTGAGCATCATGGAACGCACACGGCCCGTTTTGGGGAAATTGAGCAGCGTGGCGTAGCGCTGACACCTAAAGGCCGCGCGCTGTATGACGAGCTGCTGCTGGGAGGCTGGCAGCGGTACCGACAACCTTAGCCATCAGCATCATCTGCGGGAAGTGTTCTGCCGTTTTCCGGACAGCGATGCGCTGCTGCGTCGGCAGGGGCTGGCCTATTTTCGTTACCGTCTTACGCCTGTGGGCGATATGCATCGCCTGTCGATCAGACCGGGCGACGATCCGCAGCTGCTTATCGAGCGTGGATGGCTCGTTGCGCAGCCGATCGTCTATGAAGATTTCCTCCCGGTCAGCGCCGCAGGTATTTTCCAGTCGAATCTGGGCAGTGATAGCGGGCAGCGGCAGCACGGCCATTCCAGCCGTCTCGAGTTTGAGCAGGCGCTTGGCGGCACGGTTGCCGACGAATTCAGCCTCTATCAACAGGCGGAGGATCGCAGTAAACGGCGTTGCGGTTTGCTGTAAACGCGTTACCCTGCAGGGATGTCAGTCACAAGGAACAGCAGATGGAGCACGTTGTTAACGTTGAGCAGGGTCACCTGAGCGGCGTCCTGCAGGGGAGTATTTTAGTCTATCGCGGTATTCCGTTTGCCGCGCCGCCCACCGGAAACCTGCGCTGGCGTGCGCCTCAGCCGCCTGAAAGCTGGCAGGGCGTTCGCGCCGCAGAAACCTTCGCCCCGGCCTGCTGGCAGAGCCTGGAGTACTGCAAGGCAGTTGGCGGCGGCGATCCGGGACAATTCTCGGAAGATTGCCTCTACCTCAATATCTGGACGCCGGCCCGACGCGATAATAAACCGCTTCCCGTGATGGTCTGGCTGCACGGCGGCGGCTACACCATCGGCGCTGGCTCTCTGCCGCCCTACGACGGCGCAGCACTGGCTGCTCGCGGCGTGGTTCTGGTGACGATAAATTATCGCCTCGGTCATTTAGGCTTCTTTGCTCATCCGGCATTAGATGCCGAAAACCCAGAAGGTCCGGTCCATAACTTTGCCCTGCTCGATCAGATAGCCGCGCTGAAATGGGTGCAACAAAATATCGCCGCCTTTGGCGGAGACGCCGCGAACGTGACGTTGTTCGGTGAATCAGCGGGTGCGCGCAGCGTGCTCTCTCTGCTGGCATCACCCTTAGCCAGCGGGCTTTTCCACAAAGGCATCATTCAAAGCGCCTATACGCTGCCGGATGTCGATCGCCGTAAAGCTCTGAAACGTGGCGTGGCTGTGGCTGAACATTTTGGGCTGGAAAATGCGAGTGCCGAAGCGCTGCGCTCGCTGCCTGCCAGTGAACTTTGGGCTCTGGAAGCCCCGCTTAATATCGGCCCGACGCCCATCAGCGGCGATATTGTTCTGCCGGAGCCGATGCTGGACACTTTCTTTGCCGGGCGACAACACCGCATGCCGCTGATGATTGGCAGCAACAGCGACGAGGCTAGCGTGCTGAGCTACTTCGGCATAGATCCGGCCGGGCAGGTTGAGCTCCTGCGTCGGGAGAAGCGTTTGGGGCTTGGCCTGATTAAATTGCTGTATCCCGGCGTAAAGGGGGATACCGAGCTGGGCCGACAGGTCTGCCGAGATATGGCGTTTACCACGCTGGGTTTTGTCGTCATGCAGGCGCAGCAGCGTGTCGGTCAGCCGTGCTGGCGTTACTATTTTGACTATGTGGCTGAGGCCGGGCGTGAAACCTACGCCAATGGAACCTGGCACGGCGACGAAGTGGCGTATGTCTTTAACACGCTACAGCTTTCCCCGCCGACTAGCGAATACGTTAATGAGCGGGACCTTACATTTGCCGCCCATATCGGCGATTACTGGGTGAACTTTGCCCGCAGCGCCGGAGAACACGCTAAAGCTCTGCCAGGACCAATAAGCTGGCCCGCCAGCATCAAAGGCCGGGATCGCACGCTGCGGCTGGGCGTTCATCTGCGGGCTAAGTTTAAGGTGGAAAAACGCTTTATGCGTATGAGGATGCAGCTCTTTAAGAGGGTCATGAAGCATCACGTCACCCTGGAATAACGCTTGATCACCCCTGAAACGTGGATGGAGAGCCGATCGATCTTCACGAAGACGATGGAAAACAGTACCGAGAACAGAACGATCAGCAGTGTTTCCGCCAGCGGATGATGGAAGTTAAAGCGATCAAACAAATTAGCGAAAAGCAGGATCACGCTCCAGTGAGTTAAATAGAGCGGGAAAGAGAGTTCTCCTAATTTGGCCAGGGGCTTTGCGGAGAGCAAGGACTGTACATATCCGTTTAGCATTACGCCCCAGACGATCAGTATCCCGGCCATGAAATTAAGAATTTCGTAAACGTTATTCCCCAACACTGAGGTAAACAGCATATAGCTGCTGCTGGAAATATGCGCTCCGGCGAAATAGAGTCCGACAATAATCATCAAGGTACTGAGCTTGTTATTCCCGGTAAGTGGCATCTGCTCTTTGATAAGCATACCAATCAGGAAGCTGGCTATGCCGAGAAAGACATGCAGGTTGATCGCCAGAAACAGCAGGGTCAGCAGCGACATGGTCAGCAGAGGTTTTCGTGTTTTACAGGCGATAAAGATCAGCACAGAGCCGTAAAATTCAATCGCCATCGTCCACAGGACGGGGTTGTACTGAATAGCGCCGCGGAGGTTCACTATCGCTTTTACCGCGCCAAAATAGATCGCGTTAAACAGGCCCGGTTCTCTGATTTTAGTTTCATTGTTAATGAAGTTGCTGGTCTGCTGCAGGTTAAACTCGCGCACTACGGTAAAGATGAGATAGGCCAGCAGGCATGAGGCTATTGCCGGGATAGCTAGCCGTGCGTAACGGGATAAGATATTGTTCGTTAAGGGATAACTATTTTTGGCGCTGCTCAGGCTAAGGACGATTCCGCTCATCACAAAGAAGATATACACCGCTGCGGTGCCGGAATAGAAAAAGGCGAAAGGGCTGTTGTGGATCCAGCGCTGAATAGGGTGTTCATCCGAAATTGGGGCGTTGCTGAAATTATGCAGAAACGGAAAATAGAGTAACGCCAGGTGGGATAAAACGACGGCAAAGCTCGCTAGTCCCCGGATCGAGTCAAGATAAACCAGCTTTTTGTTCGCCATCCGTTAGATCTCAGTTAATTGATTTGTCAGGCTAAATGTTCGCACACCGGGCTTAAAAAGTATAGAAAGGCAGAGTGCTCATGCCTGCGCCAGCAACGCCCGGCAAAATGCTTCGAGCCTGGCGGTATTTTCGCCCTCAGGCTTCACCGCCAGCCGGTAAGTTGCCCCGGTTTTCACGCTGCCGACAAATGGCCGCACCAGCCGGCCGGTGCGGATATCCTCCTCTACCAGCGTTTCGTCCGCTATCACTACCCCAAACCCCTGAATGGCCGCGCTGATAGCCAGATCCATCGTGTCGAAGTGCTGATTTTTGTTCATGGCCTGCCAGGGCGCTGGATTCGCCGCAAGCCACAGTGACCAGTCTGTGCGATCCCGCGTTGGGTGTAAAAAGGTTAAACGCTCCCAGCCGCTCGCATTTTGCGGCAGTAATCCCTGGCTGATAACCGGCGTCAGGGCCTCTTCGAAGAGCAGCGTGCCATTTTTGACCTGCTGGCCAAACACTATCGCCGCGTCAAACGGCTCATTTTTGAAATTGACGCTATGCTCCACGGTAGTGGTCAGCGCCACCTGGATCTCGGGCATATGCTGCTCAAGCTGGATAAGTTTAGGCACCAGCCAGCGCATGGCGCAGGTGGGCGCTTTGAGGCGAATAATTTCAGGCTTATGACAGGCACGATCGGCAACGTCCAGCAGCCTGCTGAAAGCGCTATGCAGATCGGGCAGCAGGGCGCTGCCCTGAGGCGTGAGGCGCAGCCCGCGAGCGTGACGTTCAAATAGCGCAAAGCCCAGCCACTGCTCCAGGGCTGCAATCTTGCGGCTAACCGCGCCCTGGGTCAGGCAAAGCTCTTTTGCCGCTCTGGTGAGGTTAAGGTGCCTGGCGGTGACCAGGAAGGCATCGAGAGTATTGAGGGGAAAATTACGCCGGGTCATGATGCTCTCCGCTGAGCTATGCATTTATTGCATGGCTATTATGACAACAATTCGATTGTCGTGGCAATCGCATCCGGATTGAATAGTTATGCAAATCGCACAATGTTCAGGAGCAGCTATGGCCATGCAAACCCCGGTACAACATCGCTCAAAATTGCCGGACGTAGGAACCACGATTTTCACGGTGATCGGCCAGCTTTCTGCGCAGCACCAGGCGATAAACCTTTCCCAGGGCGCGCCCAACTTTCCTTGCGACCCTCAGCTGATTGCCGGGGTCACCAGGGCGATGCAGGAAGGGCATAACCAGTATGCCCCGATGACGGGCCTGGCCTCCCTGAAGCAGCTTATCGCAGACAAAGTGCTGAGCCTTTACGGAGCAAGCTACAGTCCCGCCGATGAGGTGCTGGTGACGGCCAGCGCGAGCGAAGGCCTCTATTCCACTATCAGCGGCCTGGTGCACCCCGGCGACGAGGTGATCTACTTTGAGCCGTCGTTTGACAGCTACGCGCCGATAGTGCGCCTTCAGGGCGCCACGCCGGTAGCCCTCAAGCTAAACTTGCCGGACTTCACCATTAACTGGGACGAAGTTCAGGCTGCCATTACGCCGCGCACGCGCATGATCATCGTCAACACCCCGCACAACCCAAGCGGGCAGGTGTTCACTGCTCATGACCTCGAAATGCTGGCGGCGCTCACCCGCAATACCGATATCGTGATCCTGTCTGATGAAGTGTATGAGCACATCGTGTTTGACGGTAAAAAGCACCATGGTATGGCAACGCATCCGCAGCTCGCTGAACGCAGCGTGATTGTTTCATCATTCGGTAAAACCTTCCACGTGACCGGCTGGCGCGTAGGTTACTGCCTGGCGCCGGCGGCTTTAATGGATGAAATCTGCAAGGTGCATCAGTTCCTGATGTTCTCTGCCGATACGCCAATGCAGTATGCCTTTGCTGACTATATGAGCGACCCGCAAACTTATCTCTCGCTGGCCGCGTTTTATCAGCGCAAGCGTGATTTAATGCAGTCTCTGCTGGCCGAGTCGCCGTTTGAACTGTTGCCGAGCGGGGGCTCGTTCTTCCTGCTGGCGCGCTTTGGGCACTTCAGCAAGGAGTCTGACAGCGAGATGGTGAAGCGTTTAATCACCGATTATGGCGTGGCGACAATTCCGCTCTCCGCGTTTTACACCGACGGTACCGATAACAACATTATCCGGCTCTCATTTGCTAAAGATGAAGCCACATTACGGGCGGGCGCGCAGGCGCTGTGCCGGGTTAAGCCACGCTGATAAGGGATCATGATGAAAAAAGTTTATGCGCTAAGTTTGCTTGTTGGGCTGTGCTCTTCGTTTTCTGCGCTGGCGGCCGGCGAGCTGCGTTATGGCCTGGAAGCTGAATATCCTCCCTTTGAGAGCCGCAACAGCGCGGGGGAGCTGGAAGGGTTTGATATCGAACTGGGCAAAGCCATTTGCCAGGCCGCCAGCCTTAAGTGCAGCTGGGTTGAAACTTCGTTTGACTCGCTAATTCCGGGGCTTGCGGCAAAGAAATTCGACGCCATTAACTCGGCGATGAATATCACCGCCCAGCGCCAGAAAAGCATTGATTTCACGCAGCCCATCTACCGGATCCCTTCTCAGCTGGTTGGCAAAGAGGGCAGCGGTCTGGAAGCCACGGCGGAAGGGCTGAAAGGGAAAACGATCGGGGTGCTTCAGGGATCCATTCAGGAAACCTACGCCAAAGAGCACTGGGAAAAGCAGGGCGTGAACGTCGTCTCTTATAAAGACCAGAACATGGCCTGGGCTGATTTGCTGAATGGCCGCATCGATGCATCGCTGGTGATGTCTGCTGCGGGCCAGGCGGGCTTCCTGAGCACGCCGCAGGGCAAAGGATTTGGCTTTATCGGCAAGCCGGTGAGCGATGACACTATCCTTGGCAGCGGGATAGGTTTTGGTTTACGTAAAGGTGACGCTGTCACCAAAAAAGAGCTGGATACAGCGATTGATAAGGTGAAGGCCGACGGCACCGTGACCCGGCTTGCACAGAAGTTCTTCCCTGGCATCGACGTTAGCGTCAAGTAACGCTTATGGCGGCTCGTTGGCGTAACGGCTGACGAGCCTTCACACCATGTTTAGCGTTTTTTTCGCCAAAACATTCCCCATTTTTCGGCAATATCCGGTTTCCAGAAAAAAAATCTTCGTTCCTCCCTCAAACGCTTTCGCCGCCCATTGGATTCATTGCGAATTTTGTCTAGAGTGTGCGGTCGTACAGGTAGCAGTCTCTTGCCGCTGTTCTGCCCGAGGGCGGGACAAAACACATCGACACATAAGGACGATTTCTCAGGCATGAATCGCAGACGTTTTATCCAGGCCTCTATGGCTCTAGCCGCTGCCTGCGGCACGCCGACCCTTGCCACGCTGTTTTCCCGAAGCGCCTTCGCTGCCGAATCCGGTATTGCGGACGGATATTCCACCGCCTTCGATTTTGCGGTGCTTCAGGGCATGGCCCATGACCTGTCGAAAAAACCGTGGGGAGGTGCGCCGCGTGCGCTGCCAAACACGCTTGCTAACCTGACGCCTCAGGCTTACAACGCCATCCAGTATGACGCCAGGCATTCTCTTTGGAATAACATTGAAAACCGCCAGCTTGACGTGCAGTTCTTCCACGTAGGCATGGGGTTCCGCCGCCGCGTCAGAATGTTCTCTCTGGATTCCGCAACCCACCAGGCGCGTGAAATTCACTTCCGCCCGGAGCTGTTCAACTACAACGATGCGGGCGTAGACACCAGACAGCTTGAGGGCCAGACAGATCTTGGTTTTGCAGGTCTGAAAGTCTTTAAAGCGCCGGAACTGGCGCGACGCGACGTCGTCTCATTCCTCGGGGCCAGCTACTTCCGTGCCGTAGACAGCACTTACCAGTACGGCCTCTCCGCGCGCGGCCTCGCGGTGGATACCTTCACCGATACACCGGAAGAGTTCCCGGACTTCACCTCGTTCTGGTTTGAAACGCCAAAAGCGTCCGACACCACCTTTGTGGTCTACGCGCTGCTGGACAGCCCAAGCGTGACCGGTGCTTACAAATTTATCATCAGCTGTGAAGCTGAGCGGGTCGTGATGGAGGTGGACAACCACCTGTATGCTCGCAAAGACGTTAAGCAACTGGGCATCGCGCCGATGACCAGTATGTTTGCCTGCGGCACCAACGAACGCCGCACCTGCGACACCATTCACCCGCAAATTCATGACTCCGACCGTCTGGCCATGTGGCGCGGCAACGGCGAGTGGATTTGCCGCCCGCTGAATAACCCGCAAAAGCTGCAGTTCAACGCCTTTATGGATGAAAACCCGAAAGGTTTCGGCCTGCTGCAGCTGGATCACGATTTTGCCAGCTATCAGGACATCATGGGCTGGTATAACAAACGTCCAAGCCTGTGGGTCGAGCCGCGCAATAAATGGGGTAAAGGCACCGTTGGCCTGATGGAGATCCCGACCACCGGCGAAACGCTCGATAATATCGTCTGCTTCTGGCAGCCAGAGAAACCGGTGCAAGCCGGAGATGAGTTCGAGTTTAAATACCGCCTTTACTGGAGCGGCCTGCCACCGATCACGACGGACCTGGCCCGCGTTTACGCCACGCGTACCGGCATGGGCAGCTTCCCGGAAGGCTGGGCTCCGGGTGAGCACTTCCCGGAAAAATGGTCCCGCCGCTTTGCTATTGATTTTGTCGGGGGCGATCTGAAAGCCGCTGCGCCGAAAGGCATTGAGCCGGTCATTACGCTTTCCAATGGAGAAGCGAAGCAGATTGAGATCCTCTACGTCGAACCGTTTGACGGCTACCGCATTCTCTTTGACTGGTATCCGACCAACGACTCGACCGATCCGGTTGAGATGCGCATGTTCCTGCGCTGCCAGGGTAAGGCCATCAGTGAAACCTGGCTTTACCAGTATTTCCCGCCGCCGGCGGACAAACGTAAATACGTCGACGACCGCGAAATGCGTTAACCTCCAGCCCCGCCGCTTAAAAGCCGCGGGGTTTTTTATCATTAAGCCTCGTCATTCTTTTCTCTTATTGCATAAATACTCTTTCATAGTGAATTTCTATATCTGGGCTTCTGACGGGGTATCAAAACGCGTGTGTTTCACTGAGAAAGTGACATAAGATGACTGTCACCTTTAAGAAGAATGGGAGTTGCGCGTGGAACAACATCGGGAATGGCAGGATGAAGTGATTGCAGTCAATGATGAAATCGAACTTCATTCGGTCAATGAGCGGTTCGTTGAGTCTGTCTTCGCGCTGGTTCAGCGCAACAAAAGCTGGCTGCAAAAAGCCATGAACTGGCCACAGTATGTTGTCTCGGAGGACGATACGCGTAAAACGGTGCAGGGGAACTACGTGCTTCATCATAAAGGTTACGCCAAGATGTTTATGATCCTCCATCGCGGCGAGCTGGCGGGCATATTTTCCTTTAACCAGATAGTCCCGACCGACAAAACGGCCTACATCGGCTACTGGCTAAGCGAAGATATGCAGGGGAAGGGCATTATTTCCGCCGTCATTGAGGCCGCCATTAGCAAGTATGCGCAGGAAGGGACCGTACGCCGGTTTGTTATCAAATGCATCGTCACTAACCACGCCAGCAACCGCGTGGCGCAGCGTAACGGCTTTGCTCTGGAAGGCTGTCTGAAACAGGCCGAATTCCTCAACGGCGAGTACCATGATCAGAATATCTACGGGCGCATTGTGGATTAAAAGATTCCATAAAACGGCGTGCGGGTGATTCTCTGCTCGCCGTTGATATCCTTTATGCCCCGAAGATGAATAAGCTCGCCGCCTAAGCCCTCCACCGATGCCTCCTCATATACCTGCACGTTGTTTTCTATGAGCACGTTGCCCATCACTTTAGCCTGCCCGTACACCCGCACATTGTTGTCCAGCAGCACAGGGCCACCCAGGAGTACTGCATCGCCATAAACCTGCACGAGATGTTTCAGCACGCAGTCACCTTCAATGACAGCATTGCCATAGACCTTAGAGGAGTAACGGATCGTGGGGATCTGACTGTCTCCGCTGCCCGCGATGATCCGTGCGTTTCCAGACACCTGGGCGCAGTCGCAAATCCACACATTATTCTCTTCGTTTCCTGCGATAACGGCATTGTCGAAAATAGCCGAGCGGTGTTCGATAAAGGCATTATTGACCTGCGCATGGCCATATATTTGAGCCTGATGCACGATGCGGGAAGCCCGGACCGTAGCATCGCCGTAGATTTGCAGCCGCAGTTCAGCATCTTCGGTCAGGCCCAGCACGGCAATAACCTGACTTTGCTCCAGCACCCGAGCCGAGCCGTAGATATGGCACTCGCCGCTGATACATGAGTGCTCTACACGAGCGTTACCGCTTACTCTCGCCTGATGGCAAATTTCAGACTCGCCGCAGATAGTTGCGTCATCTTCGACTCTCGCCTTTCCCCAGACAAAGACATCAGCATCAAGCCAGCAGTTTCCCGCCTGGCTCAGGTTAGCTTCTTCTTCTATCCAGCCGCCGCATTGCCCGGCGGCGACATCGCCAAAAGCGCAAAGCGCCTCAATTTGCCAGAGCCGAACTTGCCGCTGTTCACCGTCGTGCTGGTAATCATGCAGCTGTGAATGAGCCGTTAGTCGATATTTCTTCATCGTGGTTTCTCGTCATATCCTGAGGATAAACGTAGCAGGTAATTCACCGGCGTAGCGTTCAGCAGCGTAATCGAATAAAATGCATTTAAAATACATTTTATAAAATAAACTAAATGAATAAACCGAGCGCCGACAGCTTCATCAATCTTCCCTCAGGCTACTTTGGTATGGTGTTGGGCATCATCGGTATGGGGTTTGCGTGGCGCTATGCCGCCACAATCTGGCCGGTATCACCGTTTGTGGGTGAAGGGCTGGTGGCTTTGGCCAGTGGTGTTTGGCTGCTGCTGGTTTGCGCGTTTCTTACTCGCCTGGCTTGTTATCCGCACAGCGTTATTGCGGAAATTCACCATCCCATGATGAGCAGTTTTGTGAGTTTATTCCCGGCGACAACTCTGCTCGTAGCCATCGGCATAGCCCCTTATCTACGCCCGGTTGCCGTGGTGATGTTTAGCTTTGGTGTCGTAGCACAGCTGGGTTATGCCGCCTGGCAGTCGGCCGGATTATGGCGGGGCACTCATCCGCAGGATGCCACGACGCCGGGGCTATACCTGCCGACGGTGGCGAATAACTTTATTAGTGCGATGGCCTGCGGCGCGTTGGGGTATCACGATCCTGGGATCCTGTTCCTTGGGGCTGGCGTTTTTTCCTGGCTGAGCCTCGAACCGGCAATACTGCACCGCATGCGCAGCGCCGGGGAGTTGCCAACGCCAGTACGTACGTCGCTGGGTATTCAGCTGGCGCCCGCGCTGGTGGCCTGTAGCGCTTATCTGTCCGTCAACGGCGGCGTTACGGATTTTTTTGCCAAAATGCTGTTTGGTTACGGCTTGCTACAGCTGATTTTTATGCTGCGCCTTCTGCCCTGGTACATGGCACAGTCGTTCAATGCCTCCTTCTGGAGTTTCTCATTTGGTATCTCTGCGCTGGCCACCACCGCGCTGCACCTGAGTGCGGGCGGTGGCGACGGACTGTTTCACTTCATCGCGGTGCCACTATTTATTTTTACTAATGTGATTATCGGCCTGCTGCTGGCCCGCACTCTTATTCTTCTGATGCAGGGGAAGTTGATTGTGCGTACCGCACTGCCTAAAAAAAGGACCTGTTATGACCGAGAAATCTGAAAGCTACTACAGTGAAAAGTATGGCTTAACCGCCACCCACTCTGACGTGCTGAATGCCGTTAAATACATTGAACCGGGTAAAACGTTGGATCTTGGCTGCGGCGGTGGGCGCAACAGCCTCTACCTGAATCAGAAAGGGTTCGACGTCACCGCCTGGGATAAAAATCCGATGAGCATTGCCCGACTGAAGCAGATTATCGAGTCAGAAGGGCTTAAAAACATCGTCACCGCGCAGGTGGATCTTAACCAGCTGAGCTTTGAAGGAGAGTATGATTTTATTCTCTCAACCGTGGTGATGATGTTCCTTGAGCGCAGCACTATTCCCGGACTTATTACCAACATGCAGCGCTGCACAAAACCTGGCGGCTACAATTTGATCGTGGCAGCAATGGATACCGAGGATTTCCCGTGTACAGTAGGTTTCCCGTTCGCCTTTAAAGAAGGAGAGCTGCGTAATTACTATGAGGGCTGGGAGCTAATTAAATACAACGAAGACGTTGGCCAGCTGCATAAGACGGATGAGAAAGGCAACCGAATTAAGCTGCGTTTCGCCACGCTGCTTGCGCGTAAAATTTAACCTCTAAGTTTCATTTTGGCCCTCTTCCTGAGGGCTATTGAATTCCACCTCAGGCTAAGGGGGAGGGCATGGCCGGAACATATCAGCGGACAGGCGCCGCGAACTGCTTTTTCTTCCGGCCAGATATTTACCGCCCTGCTGAAGAATATATTCTCTGGATGCCTTACGTAAAATCATGGGCGCCGTGAATAACTCCTATGAATATTCCTATCCTCGTTCAATATGTGTGCGCTACTTCTTAGGGATTATTCATTTATATCCGTACTCTTTTTAAAACTTTCCATTAACGACGCCTACTAAAAGTGGTAGGTGCTGTGTCATATTTATTTCCTAATTTTATTAGGAACTTTCCTGTAAGTGAAAGAGGTGGAGGGATGCAGGTGCTGGCCTTAATGACAGAGACTCCTGGGTTTTTTTGCGTTAATTGTGACTAGTCAATGACCTGTATCAATTTGAAAGTAAAAAAATAGCCTTTTAGGTCTGTTTCCCTGCATCTCCAGGCAATTATTCTGCGAATGTCGCTTCGAGTTTGGCAATGTTCGGTGAGCTCTCCATTTTCATGATGTCAATATTTATTTCATGGTAGAAAAGTCATGGTATATTTGTTTGGCCATTTTTTTGAACTGCTTCATTGATTCACTCTTGTTTATTGCCTTATTATTTAGCGCGAAGGAAAACAGTACCCGAAATACCACTCAGCGATAAACAGAGGGACGACGTTATGGCAGACAGCTTCCAGTCTGAAGTGCCAAAGGCACGCATTAATTTAAAACTAGATCTACACACCGGCGGTGCAAGTAAGAAAACGGAGCTGCCGCTGAAATTACTGGTTACCGGTGATTTCAGTAACGGCAAAGAAACAGCTTCTTTATCAGATCGCAATAAAGTAAATATTTCCAAAAATAACTTTAACAGTGTCCTTTCCGAATACTCTCCAAACGTAAATCTCACCGTTGAAAATACGCTGGCCGCTGACGGCAGCGAAGAGAACATTAGCCTGACCTTTCAGGATATGAATGACTTTACCCCGGAGCAGGTCGCACGCCAAATACCTCAGCTTAAGGCTATGCTCGCCATGCGCAATTTACTGCGCGACCTCAAGGCCAATCTGTTAGATAACCAGACTTTCCGAAAAGAGCTGGAAAAAGTCCTTCTCGACCCGGCACTAAGCGCGGAATTACGGCGCGAACTTTCTGCCCTGGCACCGAAACAGCCATAACGGTCACGATGATTAACGGATTAATTGAGGAATGCTGATGTCTGTAAAAAATGAAAATGCCGCCAGCGGCGAAAATGTGGTGCTGGAGCGCCCGGAAGCGGGCGGCGTGTACGCGTCCCTGTTTGAAAAAATTAACCTGAACCCGGTCTCTGAGCTGAGCGCGCTGGATATCTGGCAGGATGCGCAGGCGATGTCGGATGCGACCGCCGACGAGCGCCTGACCGCCGGAATGCAGGTGTTTCTGGAGTGTCTGAGCAAGGCGGGTTCAAAAGTCGATAAACTCGACAAATCCCTGATTGACCACCATATCGCGGCGCTTGACCACCAGATCAGCCGCCAGCTGGATGCGGTGATGCATCATGAGGACTTTCAGGCGGTAGAAAGCCTGTGGCGCGGCGTGAAATCCCTGGTGGATAAAACCGACTTCCGCCAGAACGTCAAAATCGAGCTGCTGGACCTCTCCAAAGAGGATCTGCGTCAGGACTTCGAGGACGCGCCGGAAATCATCCAGAGCGGGCTGTACCTGCAGACGTATGTGGCTGAATACGACACCCCGGGTGGCGAGCCGATTGCCGCTCTGGTCTCGGCTTACGAGTTCGATGCCTCTGCGCAGGACGTAGCGCTGCTGCGTAATATCTCCAAAGTGTCTGCCGCCGCGCATATGCCGTTTATCGGCTCCGCTGGTCCGCAGTTCTTCCTGAAAGATTCTATGGAAGAGGTTGCGGCCATCAAGGATATCGGCAACTACTTTGACCGCGCAGAATACATCAAGTGGAAATCCTTCCGCGACACCGATGACAGCCGCTATATCGGTCTGGTGATGCCGCGTGTACTGGGGCGTCTGCCTTACGGCCCGGACACGGTACCGGTGCGCAGCTTCAACTACGTCGAAGAGGTGAAAGGCCCGGACCACGATAAATACCTGTGGACCAACGCGTCGTTTGCGTTTGCCTCCAACATGGTGCGCAGCTTTATCAACAACGGCTGGTGCGTACAGATCCGTGGCCCGCAGGCTGGCGGTGCAGTACAGGATTTACCGATCCACCTGTATGACCTGGGAACCGGCAACCAGGTGAAGATCCCGAGTGAAGTGATGATCCCGGAAACCCGCGAGTTTGAGTTCGCCAACCTCGGTTTTATTCCGCTGTCGTATTACAAAAACCGCGATTACGCCTGCTTCTTCTCCGCTAACTCTACCCAAAAACCGGCGCTGTACGACACCGCGGACGCCACGGCCAACAGCCGTATCAACTCCCGCCTGCCGTATATCTTCCTGCTGTCCCGTATCGCCCATTATCTGAAGCTGATTCAGCGTGAAAACATCGGCACCACCAAGGATCGCCGTCTGCTGGAGCTGGAGCTCAACACCTGGGTTCGCAGCCTGGTGACCGAGATGACCGATCCTGGCGACGAGCTGCAGGCGTCACACCCGCTGCGTGACGCAAAAGTGGTGGTAGAAGATATCGAAGATAACCCGGGCTTCTTCCGCGTAAAACTGTTTGCTGTACCGCATTTCCAGGTCGAAGGCATGGACGTCAACCTGTCGCTGGTTTCCCAGATGCCGAAGGCGAAATCGTAAGGCAAGGAGAAGTCAGGGATGAAGATCTATCGTCCGTTATGGAACGAAGGGGCCTTGCTGGCCCCGCAACAGTTCCAGCAACAGTCTGAATGGGAAGCCTTTTCCCGTTCCGGTATTGCCGCCCGCGGAAATGCTTTTCCCTGGGGCGTTGGTCGGGTTGAGCTGGATGATGCGATGCTGGCCTCCGGCCGCGTGCAGGCGCAGTCACTTCGTCTCTGGCTACCTGATGACACGCTGGTTGATACCCGGTTCTGCGACCTGCCACCGGAGCCGCGTGAAGTTGACGTACCTGCCTCTGCAGCTAGTGGAGCGGTCACGGTGTATGTTGCCCTGCCGGTCATGCAGGCGGGGATCGTCAATGTGCAGACCGACACTCAGCCAGCGGAACGCCCGCTGCGCTATGTGGAGGCCTGGGAGACCATCACTGACCGCTTTGGTCAGGATGAAGAGTCAATGGCGGTGGCCCGCTTTAACCTGGCCTTCCGCTTTGACCATGAAGACAACAGCGCCTGGGAAACCTGTGCTGTTGCCCGTATCCAGCGTGACGGGCGGGGGGGCTGGCGTCAGGATCCGGATTTTATCCCGCCGATGGCACTGTTCTCGGCCAGTCGCGGACTGTGTGAGCGCCTTGCGCTGCTGAACCGTCAGCTGCGTTCCCGTCGCCAGCGCCTGATGTCCATGCGTCGTGAAAGTAATGATCGTATGGCTGACTTTGCGGTCGCTGATGTATCGCTGTTCTGGTTGTTGAATGCTCTGAACTCCCATGCGCGGGTCCTCTCTGAGTTTGAGCGTTTTCCCAATCGTCACCCTGAACAGGTCTGGTCAGAGCTCGTCCGTTTGGCTGGCAGTATGCTGACCTTCTCGCTGGAGCACGATCTGGATGCCATTCCGGGGTATGACCACCTTGCACCGGAAAAAACCTTCCCGCCGCTGTTTGATCTCATCAGTGAATTGCTGGAAGCCAGTCTGCCGTCACGCGTGGTGGCAGTCAGGATGGATCGTCTTGATCCGGAGACCTGGAAAGCGGTACTGCATGATATTCGTCTGCGCGATGAAGCGGATTTCTACCTTTCCGTACGAGCCAGTCAGCCGGCATGGCAGATTGCCGAAAAATTCGCAGAGATGTGTATTGCCGGTGCCCCGGCAAATGTCGGCGAAGTGTCCGGTGTGGCCGTCGAGGGAGTTGGTCTCATTGCCCTGAGCCGTGTCCCGGCTGCACTGCCGGTGCGTCTGGAAAACCAGTACTTTGTGCTGGATATGGAAAGCCCGGCGGCCCACGAAATGCTGGATCAGGGTGTGTGCGTATTCTACGTTCCCTCCCTGCTCGGCGAACTAGAGCTTGAATTGTTTGCGGTGCTTCGCTCATGAATAAGGTTATCGACATTGATGCCCTGATGGCACAGACCTGGCTTACCGTTGCGCAGTTACGCCACGGTGGGCAGGTGACGGATGGCCCTGCGCTGTATGCGGCCTGTAAAGCGCAGGTGGAAAGCGTACGCGAGGCGCTGGAGTGCGCAGGGCTGGGTGCTGAAAGTATTGATCACATCACCTATGCCCAGTGCGCCCTGCTGGACGAAACCGTCATGAACCGTAAGCCTGCGTCTTCGTCTCCGGTAAATACGAAAGCTACGATATCCGTTGACAGCACGCCCGATGCACTGAATATGACTCTTGATGCCGGACAACGCGCCTGGCGTTCTGCGCCACTGCAGGCGGTCTACTTCGGATCCCTGAGAGCGGGTGGGGCCTTGTATGATCGTATCGCGGAGGTGCTCCGTCAGCCCGCGCCGGAGCCTGTGGTGCTGACCTGCTACCAGCGTGTACTGGCGCTGGGGTTCCAGGGGCAATACAGCCTCTCTGGTGTCGGGCAGTCACAGCGTGATGAGGTAATCGCGGCCCTGAATGAGCGAGTGCCGCCGCTGGAAACGGGCGCATCACTGGTCGTGCAGAAAACCGGGCGTCGTCGCTATAACCTGCTGCGGTCCGTCTGGTTCTGGATTGTACTGGCGGTGATCCTGACTGGTGCGGTATGGCTGGGTGGTCATCTTTGGTTGCAGGAGCTGCTGCACCAACAACTGCCGGAGCACCCTTGATGCGCGGAAAAACGCTCGCCCGGGCGGTTCTGCCGGTATTGCTGTGCCTTATTGCGGTGTCGTGGCTGGT